>NZ_CP029078.1:327000-654000 GCF_005222485.1 Streptomyces griseoviridis | reverse complement strand
TACCTGGTCAGCCTGCTGCCCAAGAAGATCGTCCGGGATCTCGGCCTCGACTTCCGGGTCCGCGCCCGCACCATCTCCTCGTACACGCCCGCCGAACGCGCGGGCCGCCCCACCGGGCTGCTGGTCGGCGGCGGGCAGCGGCGCACCCGGGAGTCCTTCGCCCGGCTGACCGGCTCGGACGCCGAGTACCAGGCGTGGCAGCGGTTCTACGGGCTGACAGGACGGGTCGCCGCGCGGGTCTTCCCCACCCTCACCGAGCCGCTGCCCACCCGCGCAGAGCTGCGCCGCCGCGTCGACGACGAGGAGGCGTGGCGGACCCTCTTCGAGGAGCCGGTCGGTGTCGCGATCGAGGACCGGTTCGCCGACGACCTGGTCCGTGGCGTGGTCCTCACCGACGCCCTGATCGGCACCTTCGCCGACGCCCACGACCCCGAACTGCGCCAGAACCGCTGCTTCCTCTACCACGTGATCGGCGGCGGCACCGGCGACTGGGACGTCCCCGTGGGCGGCATGGGCGCCCTCACCGGCGCCCTGGTGGGGGCCGCGCGGGCGGCCGGCGCGACGCTCGCCACCGGCCACGAGGTGGTCAGGATCGACACCGACGGCACCGCCGCCGAGGTCACCTACCGGACCGCGGACGGCGAGGGAACCGTCGCCGCCCGGCACGTCCTCGTCAACGCGTCCCCCCGCGAACTGGCCGCCCTCACCGGCGCTGCCCCGCCCGAGCCCGCCGAGGGCGCCCAGCTCAAGGTGAACATGCTGCTCACCCGGCTGCCGAGGCTGCGCGACACCTCCGTCGACCCGCGCGAGGCGTTCGCCGGCACCTTCCACATCGCCGAGGGGTACGAGCAGTTGGGCGCCGCCCACGCCCAGGCCGCCGCGGGCCACCTGCCCGCCGAGCCGCCGTCGGAGATCTACTGCCACTCCCTGACCGACCCGACGATCCTCGGCCCCGCCCTCGTCGAACGCGGCTACCAGACGCTCACCCTCTTCGGGCTGCACACGCCCGCCCGCCTCTTCGACCGGGACAACGACGGCACCCGCGACGAACTGCTCAAGGCCACCGTCGCCCAGCTCGACGCCCACCTCGCCGAACCGCTCGCCGACTGCCTCGCCACCGACGCCGACGGCCGCCCCTGCATCGAGGCGAAGACCCCGCTCGACCTGGAACGCGACCTGCGGCTGCCCGGCGGCAACATCTTCCACCGCGACCTCAGCTGGCCCTACGCCGATGACGCCGACGGCGCCGACAACGCCGACAGCGGCGGCCGGTGGGGCGTCGCGACCCGGCACCCGAACGTCCTGCTGTGCGGGGCGGGCGCGGTGCGCGGGGGAGGGGTGAGCGGGGTGCCTGGCCACAACGCGGCGATGGCGGTCCTGGAGACGACCGGCGGCTGAACGGCCTTCCGCGGAAGGCCGTTCAGGGGCCGGAGGTGCGGGCGACGGTGGTTCGGGCGACGGCGTCGTGAGGCGGGTCAGGCTCGGGCGCCGCCGTCCACGCGCAGGACCACGCCGGTCACATACGACGCGCGGTCGCTCAGCAGCCAGGCGGCGCTCTCCGCGATCTCCTCCGGTGACGCGGCCCGTCCCAGCGGGGTCCGCGCGTTCAACTGGTCGATGATCCCGGGGGACTTGGCCTCCCACTCGTCGATCATCTCGGTCAGCGTGGTGCCCGGCGCGATGGCGTTGACCCGGATGTTCTCCGGCCCGTACGTGACGGCCGCCGACTCGGTGAGGCTGTTCACCGCCCGCTTGGCCGCGCCGTACGCGGGCAGCCACGGGTTGCCCATCAGGCTGCCGACGCTGGAGGTGTTGACGATGGCGCCGCGTCCCGCGGTGGCCCGGATCGCGGCGATCTCCGCGCTCATCGCGAGCCACGGACCCTTGAGGTTCACCGCCATGACCCGGTCGAAGTCGGCCTCGGGGAGCGTGTCGAGCGGCCCGGGTTCCTGACCGGTCGCGCCGTTGTTGAAGGCGACGTCGAGACGGCCGTGGAGCCGCACCGCGCGGTCGACGGCGGCGCGGACGCTGTCGGGGTCCGCGAGGTCGCAGCGGATGAAGTCGGCGGTGCCGCCGGCCGCGCGGACCTCCTCGGTGACCGCCTTCAGCTGGCTCTCCGTGCGGGAGGCGAGGAGCACCCTGGCGCCCTCGCGGGCGAAGAGACGGGCCGCGGCGGCGCCGATGCCGCGCCCGGCGCCGGTGATGAGGGCGACCTTGCCGTCGAGGAGGCCCGAAGATGTGTTCGGTGTGGTGTTCATGCCGTCGAGCCTGCGCCCGGCCCGCGGTCCTATCCAGGCACCGGTGGTACCTGGCTCGGCCGGCCGGGGCCGCGCACACTGGAGGAGTGGACCGACAAGAACTGGCCGAATTCCTGCGCGGCAGACGCGAGCGCATCGCCCCCGAGGACGTGGGGCTGCCCACCGGTCCCCGCCGCCGCACCCCGGGCTGCGGCGCGAGGAGGTGGCGCAGCTCGCGTACATCTCCACCGAGTACTACACCCGCCTCGAGCAGGCCCGCGCGCCCCGCCCGTCCCGTGAGGTGCTGGCGCAGATGGCCCGCGCGCTGCGGCTCACCGACGCCGAACGCGACCACCTCCACCATCTCGCGGGCACCCCGCCGGGGCTCCCGACCGGCCCCTCGCGCCAGGTGCGGCAGAGCATCGTCGACCTGCTGCACCGGCTCCCGCAGGCCGCCGCGTTCGTGATCTCCGCGTCCTACGAGGTGATCGCCTGGAACGACCTCTCCGCCGCCCTGATGGAGGACTTCTCCGCCCTCCCGCGCCGCGACCGCAACCTGGTGCGGCGGGCCTTCCTCGGCCCGTACGACCACGGCCGCACCCTGTACAGCGTCTCGGACGCCGAGGAGTTCGCGCGGCTCGCCGTCCTCGACCTGCGCCGCACCGCCGCCCGCTACCCGGACGACCCGGAGCTGACCGCCCTGGTGGCGGAACTCCTCGCGGGCAGCCCGGAGTTCGCCCGCCTCTGGGCCGCCCACGAGGTGGCCGGCGCGCCCGCCCTCTGCAAGAGCTTCGACCATCCGCTGGTCGGCAGGATCGACGTCAACTGCGACATCCTCGACATCACCGACCGCGACCAGCGGGTCGTCATCTACACCGCCACCCCGGGATCGCGGTCGGAGGAGGCGCTGCGGCTGCTCGCGGTGATCGGCACCCAGCGCATGGACGTGCCGGGCTGACGCACCGCCCGGGGCGGGAGCCGAGTTGCCGCCCGGCAGAAATCTGACGGTGCATCAGAAAAAGTCTTCCGTCGGCCGGTCGGCTGCGGCATCCTGCGCCCATGCAGACGGAGCTGAGCAAGAAACTCGGGATCGAGTACGCCGTCTTCGGCTTCACGCCGTTCCCCGCCGTCGCCGCGGCCATCAGCAGGGCCGGCGGCTTCGGCGTGCTCGGCGCGGTCCGCTACACCGCGCCCGACGACCTCAAACGCGACCTCGACTGGATCGAGGCGCATGTCGAGGGCAGGCCGTACGGGCTCGACGTGGTGATGCCGGCCACCAAGGTCGAGGGCGTCACCGAGGCCGACGTCGAGGCGATGATCCCGCCGGGCCACCGGGAGTTCGTCCGGCAGACCCTCGCCAAGTACGGCGTCCCCGAGCTGCCCGAGGGCGAGGCGGCGGGCTGGCGCATCACCGGCTGGATGGAGCAGGTCGCCCGCACCCAGCTCGACGTCGCCTTCGACTACCCGATCCGGCTGCTCGCCAACGCCCTCGGCTCCCCGCCCGCCGATGTCGTCGCCCGCGCCCACGAGCAGAACGTGCTGGTCGCCGCGTTGGCCGGGAGCGCGAGGCACGCCGTCAAGCACCAGGCGGCCGGCATCGACATCGTCGTCGCGCAGGGCTACGAGGCCGGCGGGCACACCGGCGAGATCGCCTCCATGGTCCTCACTCCCGAGGTCGTCGACGCCGTGGACCCGCTGCCGGTCCTCGCCGCCGGGGGCATCGGCAGCGGGCGCCAGGTGGCCGCCGCCCTCGCGCTCGGCGCGCAGGGCGTCTGGCTCGGCTCGCTCTGGCTGACGACCACCGAGGCCGACCTGCACTCGCCGGCCCTGACCCGCAAACTCCTCGCCGCCGGGTCGGGCGACACCGTCCGCTCCCGCGCCCTGACCGGGAAACCCGCACGTCAGCTCCGCACCGAGTGGACCGACGCCTGGGACGACCCGGCTGGACCAGGCACCCTGCCCATGCCGTTGCAGGGGCTGCTGGTCGCCGACGCCGTCTCCCGCATCCAGAAGCACGAGGTCGACCCGCTGCTCGGTACGCCGGTCGGCCAGATCGTCGGCCGGATGACCGGCGAACGCGCCGTCCAGGACGTCTTCGACGATCTCACCCGCGGCTTCGAACAGGCCGTCGACCGGGTCGTCCGCATCGCCGGAAGGAGCGGCCGATGAGCACCCCGCCCGCCGGGTTCTGGGCGCAGGCCGCAGCCGACCCCGACCGCACCGTCCTGACCGCCCCCGACGGCGAGCGGTGGAGCGCGGGACGCCTGCACGCCGACGCCAACCGGCTCGTGCACGGCCTGCGCGCGGCCGGTCTCGGGCGCGGCGACGCGTTCGCGGTGGTGCTGCCCAACGGCCCCGAGTTCTTCGCCGCCTATCTCGCCGCCAGCCAGGCCGGCCTCTACCTCGTCCCCGTCAACCACCACTTCGTCGGACCCGAGATCGGCTGGATCGTCGCCGACTCGGGCGCCAAGGTGCTCATCGCGCACGAACGGTTCGCCGAGGCGGCCCGGCAGGCGGCCGACGAGGCGGGCCTGCCGGCCAGCCACCGGTACGCCGTCGGCTCCCATGGTTCTGGCGGTGACGGCGGTTCCGGCGGTTCCGGCGGTTCTGACGGTGACGGCGGCTCCGACGGGCCGGCCGGAACCGCCGAGGGGTTCCGCCCGTACGCCGAACTCCTCGCGGGGCAGCCCGAGTCGGCGCCCGCCGACCGCGAGCTGGGCTGGGTCATGAACTACACCTCGGGCACCACGGGCCGCCCCCGCGGCATCCGCCGCCCGCTGCCCGGCAGACGCCCCGAGGACGCCTACCTCGGCGGATTCCTCGGCATCTTCGGCATCAAGCCGTACGACGGCAACGTCCACCTCGTCTGCTCGCCGCTCTACCACACGGCCGTCCTCCAGTTCTCCGGCGCGTCCCTGCACATCGGGCACCCGCTGGTCCTGATGGACAAGTGGACGCCCGAGGAGATGCTCCGCCTGATCGACCGGCACCGGTGCACGCACACCCACATGGTCCCCACCCAGTTCCACCGGCTGCTCGCGCTGCCCGAGCGGACCCGCGCCCGCTACGACGTGTCGTCCATGCGGCACGCCGTGCACGGCGCCGCCCCCTGCCCCGACCATGTGAAACGGGCGATGATCGACTGGTGGGGCCCGAGCGTCGAGGAGTACTACGCGGCCAGCGAGGGCGGCGGCGCCTTCGCCACCGCAGAGGACTGGCTGAAGAAGCCGGGGACCGTCGGAAAGGCCTGGCCCATCAGCGAACTCGCCGTCTTCGACGACGACGGCAACCGGCTGCCCGCCGGTGAACTCGGCACCGTCTACATGAAGATGAACACCGGCGGCTTCGCCTACCACAAGGACGAGGCGAAGACCGCGAAGAACCGCATCGGCGACTTCTTCACCGTCGGCGACCTCGGCCTCCTCGACGAGGACGGCTACCTCTACCTCCGCGACCGCAAGATCGACCTGATCATCTCGGGCGGGGTCAACATCTACCCGGCCGAGATCGAGGCCGCGCTGCTCGCCCACCCCGCCGTCGCCGACGCCGCCGTCTTCGGCATCCCGCACGACGACTGGGGCGAGGCGGTCAAGGCCGTCGTCGAACCCGCCCCTGGCCACGAGCCGGGCCAGGACCTCGCCGCCGCGCTCCTCGACCACTGCGCCGGCCGGCTCGCGGGCTACAAACGGCCCAGGAGCGTCGACTTCATCACCGAGATGCCCCGCGACCCCAACGGCAAGCTGTACAAGCGGCGGCTGCGGGAGCCCTACTGGGAGGGGCGCGACCGGCCGCTGTGACACCCGGCTTGACCTGTCCCCGCGCCGGACCGAGGATCATGAGCCATGACGCAGGCACAGGGCAGCACCGTCGACGGGGCGCTGCGACGCAGCGCCCGCCGCACCCCCGCGCGCGTGGCGGTCGAGTACCGCGACCGCGTCTGGACGTACGAGGAACTCGACGCGGCCGTCTCGCGGGCGGCGACCGTGCTGCTCGGCGAAGGGCTCGCACCGGGCGACCGGGTCGCCGCCCTCGGCCGCAACTCGGACGCCTACCTGATCGCGTTCCTCGGCTGCGCCCGCGCCGGCCTGGTGCACGTTCCCGTCAACCAGAACCTCACCGGCGACGATCTCGCCTACCTCGTCGGCCAGTCGGGCAGCACCCTGGTGCTCACCGACCCGGACCTCGCCGCCCGACTCCCCACCGGCACCAGGACGTTGACGCTGCGCGACACCGAGGACTCCTTCCTCGCGCGGCTCAACGACGCCGTCCCGTACGACGGCCCCGAGCCGCGCTCCGAGGACCTCGTCCAACTCCTCTACACCTCGGGCACCACCGCCCTGCCCAAGGGCGCGATGATGACCCACCGGGCCCTGGTCCACGAGTACTTGAGCGCCATCAGCGCCCTCGATCTGAGCGCGGGCGACCGCCCGGTGCACGCGCTGCCGCTCTACCACTCGGCGCAGACCCATGTCTTCCTGCTGCCCTACCTCGCGGTCGGCGCCACCAACCTCATCGTGGACGCCCCGGACGGCGACCTGCTCCTCGACCTGATCGAAGCCGGCCGTGTGGACAGCCTGTTCGCGCCCCCGACCGTGTGGATCGGCCTGGCCGGACGCGCCGACTTCGCGACCCGGGACCTGTCCGGGCTGCGCAAGGCGTACTACGGGGCGTCGATCATGCCGGTGCCGGTCCTGGAGCGGCTGCGCGAGCGGCTGCCGAAGCTCGGCTTCTACAACTGCTTCGGGCAGAGCGAGATCGGCCCCCTCGCCACGGTCCTCGCACCCGACGAGCACAAGGGCCGGATGGACTCCTGCGGGCGCCCGGTGCTGTTCGTCGAGGCGCGCGTGGTGGACGAGGACGGCACGGACGTCCCGGACGGCACCCCCGGTGAGATCGTCTACCGGTCGCCCCAACTCTGCGAGGGCTACTGGGACAAGCCCGAGGAGACGGCGGCCGCCTTCCGCGGCGGCTGGTTCCACTCGGGCGACCTCGCGGTGCGGGACGCGCACGGCTACTACACGATCGTCGACCGGGTGAAGGACGTCATCAACTCCGGTGGCGTGCTGGTCGCTTCACGCCAGGTCGAGGACGCCCTGTACACCCACCCCGGAGTCGCCGAGGTCGCCGTCGTCGCGCTGCCCGACGAGCGGTGGATCGAGGCGGTCACCGCGGTCGTCGTCCCGCACGGCGAGGTCACCGAGGCCGAACTCATCGCCCACGCCCGCGAGAAGCTCCCCGCCTTCAAGGCACCCAAGCGGATCTTCTTCACCGACGCGCTGCCGCGCAACGCCAGCGGGAAGATCCTGAAACGCGAACTCCGGGAGCGGTACGCGCAGTAGGACTCGTCAGGCCGACGGGCCCCGCCCCGGCCGCCCCTCCTTCTCCCGCAGGTCCACCACCCGGCGGAGTTTGCCCACCGACCGCTCCAGGGACTCCGGTTCGACGATCTCCACCGTGACCGTGACCCCCACGCCGTCCTTGACGGCCGCCGCGATCGAGCGGGCCGCCGCCTCCCGGGTCCCGGGGTCCGCGTCCTGGCGGGCCTCCGCCCGGACCGTGAGCGCGTCCAGGCGGCCCTCCCGGGTGAGCCTGAGCTGGAAGTGCGGCGCGACGCCCGGCGTCCGCAGGACGATCTCCTCGATCTGGGTGGGGAACAGGTTCACCCCGCGCACGATCAGCAAATCGTCGCTGCGCCCCGTGACCTTCTCCATGCGCCGGAACACCCGGGCCGTCCCCGGCAGCAGCCGCGTCAGATCGCGCGTCCGGTAGCGGACGATCGGCATCGCCTCCTTGGTCAGCGAGGTGAACACCAGCTCGCCCTCCTCGCCGTCGGGCAGCACCTCGCCGGTGATCGGGTCGACGACCTCCGGGTAGAAGTGGTCCTCCCAGATGTGCAGCCCGTCCTTGGTCTCCACGCACTCCTGCGCCACGCCCGGCCCGATCACCTCGGACAGCCCGTAGATGTCGACCGCGTCGATCGCGAACCGCTCCTCGATCTCCCGCCGCATCCGCTCCGTCCACGGCTCCGCCCCGAACACGCCCACCCGCAGCGAGGTCGAGCGCGGGTCGACGCCCTGCCGCTCGAACTCGTCGAGGATCGTCAGCATGTACGACGGCGTCACCATGATGATTCGCGGCTCCAGGTCCCGGATCAGCTGGACCTGACGGGCCGTCATCCCGCCGGACGCGGGGATGACCGTACAGCCGAGCCGCTCCGCGCCGTAGTGCGCGCCGAGGCCGCCGGTGAACAGGCCGTAGCCGTACGCCACATGGACCTTGTCGCCGGGCCGCGCCCCCGCCGCGCGCAGCGAGCGGGCCACCATGTCCGACCAGAGCGAGAGGTCGTTGTCGGTGTAACCGACGACCGTCGGGCGCCCGGTGGTGCCGCTGGAGGCGTGCAGACGGCGGATCCTGTCCTGCGGGACCGCGAACATGCCGTACGGATAGTGCGCGCGCAGGTCCGCCTTGACGGTGAAGGGGAAGCGCGCGAGGTCGGCGAGCGAACGGCAGTCGTCGGGGTGCGTCCCGGCCCTGTCGAAGGACTCCCGGTAGAAGGGAACGTGCTCGTAGGCGTGGCGCAGTGAGGCGCGCAGCCGCTCCAGCTGGAGGGCCCGCAGCGCCTCCTCGTCGAGTCGTTCCCCCGAGTCCAGCAGCTCCGTCGCGTCCGCCATCGGGACTTCTCCCTCACCAACCGTGCCAATACGGGCGACCGATCATTCGGTCGATCTGTACTGGATCAGTAATTCAGGCGGCCAGGGCACAGGCAAGGGGTGCGCGCCGACTTTTTTCGACACGCACCCCTCGATGCCGGGAGAGTTCCGGATCAGTCTCCTGCGCTGCTCCCGAACGCCGTCATGAAGCGGTCCCGGAACGTGTCCATGCCCCACTGCGGGCCGTCGTCCGCGGGCTTCAGACCGTCCGCCCAGCCCCAGTCGGCGATCCTGTCGAGAACCTTCGGGTCGTGGGCGACGACGGTGATCGGGACGTCCCTGCTGGTGCTGCCGGCGGTGACGGTCGGGACCGGCTGGTGGTCGCCGAGGAAGACCAGGACCGTCCTGTCGTCGCCGTAGCGCTCGACCCACTCGACGAGGCTGTGCAGGGAGTACTCGATCGCGTTCTTGTACTCGGTCCGCACGCTCTCCGGGTCCTTCCAGACCTCCTTCGGGTCCTTGCCCTCCTTCTTGATCCGCTCGAAGACCGAGCCGTCGCCCAGATCGTCCCAGTCGATCATGTGGGCGACGGGTGCCCAGGGGTTGTGGCTGGAGGCCAGGATGATCTCCGCCATGATCGGGTCCCGGTCCTTCGTGCCGTGTTCGAGGCGCTCGAACGCCTCCAGGCTGAACTGGTCGGGCACCGGCGTCCAGCTGAAATACGGCCCCTGGTAGCCGAGGTGCTCCGAGTCGTAGATGTGGTCGAGCCCGAAGTACTTGCCCTCGGGCCACGCCCGCCGCACCCCGGGCACGATGCCGACCGTGCGCCACGCGCCGGTCTTCTGGAAGTAGCTGGTGAGCGTCGCGCGGTCGCTGGTGGTGAGGCTGCGGTAGCGCTGCTGGTTCTTGATCCAGAGGCCGGACAGGAACGTGGAGTGCGCCAGCCAGCTCCCGGCCCCCGTCACCGGCGACCGCAGCCAGGCGCTGCGCGAGGCGAACCCGGCCGCGTCGAGGTCGCTGGTGCCCTGCTTCAGGACCGCGTCGACGTCCGACGCCATCGCCGGGTCGTCGATCGCGGTGCGGCCGTAGCTCTCGATGAACGTGAACAGCACGTCCTTGCCGCGCAGCCCGGTCAGCAACTGGTCGGGGGGCGTGTCGGCGAAGGCGTCCACGGCGGCCTGCCGGTCGAAGACCCGCCCGCCCGCGAGGCCGGCCCGCACCTGCTGGACACGGTTGCCGACCAGGTCCGCGTCGAGTTTCGCGGCGATCGGCACCCCGGTGAACTGCACGCCAAGGGTCACACAGGTGATCCACGCCGTGCCGAGGACGAGCGTGGTCCTGGCCGCCGTCGGACGGTGGCGGACCATCAGGTCGGCAAGGTGCACCACCGCGAGGGCCGTCAGCACCAGGACCGCGACCAGCAGCACGATGACACCGATGACGGCGGCGATCTCGCCGGTCCGCCCGAACGACTCCCGCACCCAGTCGGTCGCCCCGCCCAGCAGGCTCCAGTCGAGGACCAGGTCGAAGGGGCGGGCCAGCACCGAGTAGAAGCCCATGTCGACGAACTTCACGACGGTCAGCAGCCCGAGGAGCACGCCCGCGACCAGCGCCGTCACCCGCCGGGCCCGCGACGGCAGCGCGAGCAGCAGCCCCGCGACGAGCACGCCCTCGGCCGGGATCCGCAGGAACGACTGGACGTCGAGCCGGTCGAGCCGGTTCGGCACGAGCAGCGCGAAGAGGACGAGAGCGGCGGCGAGCACGGTCGTGCCGACGGTCACGTACCGCGCGGCCCGCGGATATCCGCGCCGCCAGCCGAACCAGCCGGGCGGGGAGGCGGGAGGGGCGGGAGGGGCGGGAGGGGTGAGGGGCGTGGTGGGCTCGGCGGTCTCGGCGGTCTCGGTGGTCGCAGTAGGCTCTGGGGGCTCAGGGGCCTGTGGGGTCCGGGGGGACTCCTGTGCTTCCGGGACCGGGGCCGCAGCCGGGGCTGGGGGCTCGGCAGCCGCGCCGGTCTTGCCGGTCGCCTCGATCGCCTCGGTCTCCTTCCTCTCCGCCGCGGTCGCTGCCTTGGCCTCGTCTCTGTCCGCGTCCCCGCCGGTGGTGTCGGCGGGGACGGGCTCCACCTGGCGGTCGGTGTCGGTGTCGGGGGCGGGGGTGGTGTCCGGCAGTCGGTGAGGGGGCTTGAGGTGCGGCACCCGGAGGTCCTTCCGTGCGAGGCGCGGTGTCGGCGCGGCCGGCCCGGCTGGCGTGGCCCGGCCGCCAACCTCCGTACGGGCCGCCCCCGGTCACCGTTCAATCGCCAGGTCAACCGCGCGCAAAGAGTACGCCGGTCGTCCCCGCGCGCCCCGCCGCACGGACGTGTCCCGCCGAAGCCGAAGCCGAAGCCGAAGCCGAAGCCCAAGCTGAGGCTGAAGCCGAACCATGAGCCGAAGCTGACGCCTGGGCCGAGGCGTGAGTCGAGGACGACGGCGCGCCCCGCACCACCGCGTCCCTCCCGCTCACACGTCGTCCGCCGCCGCCACCTCCCGGGCCCACCGGTAGTCCGCCTTGCCGCTGGGGGAGCGCCTGATCGACTCGGTGATCACCAGTTGGCGCGGGATCTTGTACCCGGCCAGATGGGACCGGCAGTACCCCTGGACGTCGGCGAGGGACGGTCGGCTCGCTCCCGCGCGCAGTTGCACCACCGCCGCCACATGGTTGCCCCAGGTCGCGTCGGGCACCCCGGCCACCAGGGCGTCGTAGACGTCCGGGTGGGACTTGAGGGCCTGCTCGACCTCCTCCGGGTACACCTTTTCGCCGCCCGTGTTGATGCACTGCGAGCCCCGGCCGAGCACGGTCACCACGCCGTCCGCGTCGACCGTGGCCATGTCCCCGAGCAGCACCCAGCGCAGCCCGTCCTTCTCGAAGAACGTGTCGGCCGTCTTCCGGGGGTCGTTGTAGTAGCCGAGGGGGACGTTCCCGCACTGGGCGACCCGTCCCACCTCGCCCACCGCGACCGGCTCGTGGGTCGCCGGATCGACCACCTGGGTGCGGGAGTTGACGCGGATGCGGAAGCCGCGCTCGGGCCCCGAGTCGGCCGTCGCGGTGCCGTTGAAGCCGGATTCGGAGGAGCCGAAGTTGTTGAGGAGCGCCACGTTCGGCACGAGGGCCTGGAACTCCCGCCGCACGGTGTCCGACATGATCGCGCCTGACGAGGAGACGCTGAACAGGGACGAGCAGTCGGTGCCCGCCAGCGGTCCGTTGAGCGCGTCGATCAGCGGGCGCAGCATCGCGTCCCCGACCAGCGAGACGCTGGTGACCTTCTCCTTCTCGATGGTCCTCAGCACCTCCTCCGGCACGAACTTGCGGTGCAGCACGACCCGTTGGCCGAAGTTGAAGCCGATGAACGCGGTGAGGGTGGACGTGCCGTGCATCAGCGGGGGAGTGGGGAAGAACGTGATGCCCGACCCGCCCGCGGCGACCCGCTCGGCGATCTCCTCCGGCTTCCGCACCGGCTCACCGGTCGGCGCCCCGCCGCCCAATCCGGCGAAGAACAGGTCTTCCTGACGCCACATCACGCCCTTGGGCATGCCGGTCGTGCCGCCGGTGTAGATGATGAACTGGTCGTCGCCCGAGCGGGCCGGGAACCCGCGCCCGGTCGAGGCGTCGGCCACCGCCTCGGTGAACGGCACCGCGGAGACCTCGGACGCCCCCGGCTCAGGACTCCCGACCCGGACCAGGTGCCGCAGCTTCCCGTCCGTGCCGGGCAGCGCCGCCGCCACCCGGTCGCCGAACTCCGCGTCGAAGACCAGCGCGACCAGATCGGCGTCCCGGTAGAGATAGACCAACTCCTCCTCGACGTAGCGGTAGTTGACGTTGACCGGGACGATCCGTGCCTTCAGGCAGCCGAGCACGGTCTGGAGGTACTCGACGCCGTTGTAGAGGTGGAGCCCGAGGTGTTCGCCGGGCCGGACACCGCTGTCGAGGAGGTGGTGGGCGACGCGGTTCGCCGCCGCGTCCAGTTCCGCGTAGGTCAGCCGGCGCTCCGCGCCGGTGCCGGGATGGTCGATGTACACGAGTGCCTCGCGGTCCTCGACCACGTCGACGACCGACTCGAACAGGTCGGCAATGTTGTACTCCACCGCTCCTCCTGACCGGAAGGCATGACGAAGGAAAGCCCACACGTCGGTTCGCCGGTCATCAGAGCAAAGGGGGGCGCAACTGTGAAGTGCCTCCGCACAAGTAATCTGACTACCTGTCAGGAACCTCTTGTACTGGCTACCCGCCTCCTGCAACCTGTTCTCGTTCTGAAGACGGGAGGACGGCGATGGGTGGCACGGCGATGGCCGGCACGGTGCCGGCGGAACGGCCCAGGACGGTGCGGCGATGAGCGGGGCCGCGGCGGGCGGAACGGGCCTGACGGGGGCGGGCGGAGACGGCGAGGCGGACGGGCCGGCCTCGGGCCCCACGGCGTCGGACGGAACAGAGCCTGGTGGCTCGGCGTCCGGCGGCTCGGCGTCGGGCGGGGCGGCCCCCGGCGGGGATCCGGGTGGCACCGAGCACCTCTCCGTGCGGCGCGAAGGGGCCACCCTCGTGCTCACGCTCAACCGGCCCGCCGCCAAGAACGCGCTCTCGCTGCCGATGCTCGTCGGCCTGTACGACGGCTGGCTCGCGGCGGACGAGGACGAGGAGATCCGCTCGATCGTGCTGACCGGCGCGGGCGGCGCGTTCTGCGCGGGCATGGACCTCAAGGCGCTCGCCGGCCGGGGCATGGAGGGCGAGCGGTACCGGGACCGGCTGACGGCCGACCCCGACCTGCACTGGAAAGCGATGCTGCGCCACCATCGCCCGCGCAAACCAGTGATCGCCGCCGTCGAGGGCGCCTGCGTGGCCGGCGGCACGGAGATCCTCCAGGGCACCGACATCCGCGTCGCCGCCGAGTCGGCGACCTTCGGACTCTTCGAGGTGCGGCGCGGCCTCTTCCCGATCGGCGGCTCGACGGTCCGCCTGCAACGGCAGATCCCGCGCACCCACGCCCTGGAGATGCTGCTCACCGGCCGCCCCTACACCGCGAGGGAGGCCGCCGCCGTCGGACTGGTCGGCCAGGTGGTCCCGGACGGCGAGGCGCTCGCCAAGGCCCTGGAGATCGCCGAACTGGTCAACGCCTGCGGTCCGTTGGCCGTGGAGGCGGTCAAGGCGTCGGTGTACGCGACCGCCGGGATGACCGAGAGCGACGGACTCGCCGCCGAACTGGAGCGCGGCTGGCCCATCTTCGCGACCGCCGACGCCAAGGAAGGCGCCCGCGCCTTCGCGGAGAAACGGCCGCCCGTCTACAAGCGCGCCTGAGCCGCCCCCTAGGAGACCGGCATGCCTCACGTCCTCAAGGCCCCCCTCACCGTGGAGTTCCCGTTCACCCGCTCCCTCGGCCCCGTGCAGAGCGCCTTCCTCACCGGCCTGCGGGAACGCGTCGTCCTCGGCGTCCGCGCCACCGACGGCCGGGTCCTGGTGCCACCGGCCGAGTACGACCCCGTCACCGCGGAGGAGATCCGCGACCTCGTCGAGGTCGCCGCCACCGGCACCGTCACCACCTGGGCCTGGAACCACGATCCCCGCCGCGGACAGCCCCTGGACACCCCGTTCGCCTGGGTCCTGGTCCGGCTCGACGGCGCCGACACCGCCCTCCTGCACGCGCTCGACGTCCCAGGACCCGACGCCGTCCGCACCGGCCTGCGGGTCCGGGTCCGCTGGGCCGCGGAACGCACCGGCGCCGTCACCGACATCGCCTGCTTCGAACCGTACGACGGCGCACCGGACCGGCCCGGCGAAAGCCAGGGGGCGTTCGCCGACCCGGTGCGCGGCATCGTCGCCCCCGCCCGCCTCGACTACACGTACAGTCCGGGCCGCGCCCAGACCGCCTACCTCGACGCGCTGACCGCCCGCCGGATCGTCGGCGAACGCTGCCCGTCCTGCCGCAAGGTGTACGTGCCGCCCCGGGGCGCCTGCCCCACCTGCGGCGTCGCCACCGCCGAACAGGTCGAGGTCGGCCCGCGCGGCACCGTCACCACCTTCTGCATCGTCAACATCAAGGCGAAGAACCTGGACATCGAAGTCCCCTACGTCTACGCGCACATCGCCCTCGACGGCGCCGACCTCGCCCTGCACGCCCGGATCGGCGGCATCCCCTACGACCAGGTGCGGATGGGGCTGCGGGTCGAACCGGTGTGGACCGAGGGCGCCCGCTACCCCGAGCACTACCGGCCCACCGGCGAACCCGACGCGGACTACGACACCTACAAGGAGCTGCTGTGACGCGTGAGATCGCGGTCGTCGCGTTCGCCCAGACCGACCACCGGCGCACCAGCGACGAACTGTCCGAGGTCGAACTGCTCATGCCGGTGCTGCACCAGGTCCTCGACCGCACCGGCCTGAAGAGCGCCGACATCGGCTTCACCTGCTCGGGCTCCAGCGACTACCTGGCCGGCCGCGCCTTCTCCTTCACCCTCGCCCTCGACGGCGTCGGCGCCTGGCCGCCGCTGTCCGAGTCGCACGTCGAGATGGACGGCGCCTGGGCCCTGTACGAGGCGTGGACCAAACTCCTCACCGGGGAGGCCGACACCGCCCTCGTCTACGCCTACGGCAAGTCGTCCCCCGGCTCGCTGCGCGACGTCCTCACCCGCCAGCTCGACCCCTACTACGTGGCCCCGCTCTGGCCCGACTCGGTGACGCTCGCCGCCCTCCAGGCGCAGGCCCTCATCGACGCCGGCCACACCGACGAACCCGCCCTCGCCGCCGTCGCCGCCCGCAGCCGCGCCGACGCCGAGACCAACTCCCATGCTCAATTGCGGGGTTCGGTCCCGCACGGCGACTACCTGGTCCGTCCGCTGCGCACCGGCGACTGCCCGCCGATCGGCGACGGCGCCGCCGCCGTCGTCCTCGCGGCAGGCGACCGGGCCCGGCAGCTGTGCGCGCGGCCCGCCTGGATCAGGGGCATCGACCACCGCATCGAGGCGCACTCCCTCGGCGTCCGCGACCTCACCGACTCACCGTCGACGCGGCTCGCCGCCCAGCGCACGGGCGCCTTCGAACGGCCCGTCGAACTCGCCGAGCTGCACGCCCCGTTCACCTCCCAGGAGGTCGTCCTGCGCAGAGCGCTGCGGCTCGGCGACGACGTCCGGGTCAACCCGTCGGGCGGCGCGCTCGCCGCCAACCCGATGATGGCCGCCGGGCTGATCCGCGTCGGTGAGGCAGCCGCCGCCGTCCACCGCGGGGACTGTGACCGGGCGCTCGCCCACGCCACCTCAGGCCCCTGCCTCCAGCAGAACCTGGTCGCCGTACTCGAAGGGGATCCGCGATGAGCAAGGAACCCGTGGCCGTCACAGGCGTCGGCCAGACCAAGCATGTGGCCGCCCGCCGGGACGTCTCCCTCGCGGGACTCGTCCGGGAGGCCGCCCGACAGGCCCTGGACGACGCCGAGTTGACGTGGGCCGACATCGACGCCGTCGTCATCGGCAAGGCCCCCGACTTCTTCGAGGGCGTCATGATGCCGGAGTTGTACCTCGCCGACGCGCTGGGCGCCGTCGGCAAACCGATGCTCCGCGTGCACACCGCGGGATCGGTCGGCGGTTCCACCGCGCTCGTCGCCGCGAACCTCGTCGCGGCCCGGGTCCACTCCACCGTCCTCACCCTCGCCTTCGAGAAGCAGTCCGAGTCCAACGCCATGTGGGGCCTGTCGCTGCCGATCCCCTTCCAACAGCCCCTGCTGGCCGGGGCGGGCGGCTTCTTCGCCCCGCACGTACGCGCCTACATGCGGCGCAGCGGCGCCCCCGACACCGTCGGCTCGCTGGTCGCCTACAAGGACCGCCGCAACGCCCTGAAGAACCCCTACGCGCACCTCCACGAGCACGACATCACCCTGGCGAAGGTCCAGGCGTCCCCGATGCTCTGGGACCCCATCCGCTACTCCGAGACCTGCCCCTCGTCGGACGGCGCCTGCGCCATGGTCCTCACCGACCGCGCGGGAGCGGCCCGTTCGCCCCGGCCGCCCGCCTGGATGCTCGGCGGCGCCATGCGCAGCGAGCCCACCCTCTTCGCCGGCAAGGACTTCGTGTCGCCGCAGGCGGGCAAGGACTGCGCCGCCGACGTCTACCGGCAGGCCGGCATCACCGACCCGCGCCGGGACATCGACGCCGTCGAGATGTACGTGCCGTTCTCCTGGTACGAACCGATGTGGCTGGAGAACCTCGGGTTCGCCGAGGAGGGCGAGGGCTGGAAACTCACCGAGGCCGGGGTCACCGAACTCGACGGCGACCTGCCCGTCAACATGTCGGGCGGCGTCCTGTCCACCAACCCGATCGGCGCCTCCGGCATGATCCGGTTCGCCGAGGCCGCCCTCCAGGTGCGCGGACAGGCCGGCGAACACCAGGTCGACGGGGCCCGCCGGGTGCTCGGCCACGCCTACGGCGGCGGATCGCAGTTCTTCTCCATGTGGCTCGTCGGCGCCCAGGCTCCCGACTCCTGAGACCTCCCCGAAAGGTCCCCCTCACGTGGCCTGTCGGCGGTGGGTGCCGATCGCTAGGCTGACCGCGGACGACGGAAAAATGGGAGGAGCACGGACGTGGCCGAGAGCACCATCCAGCACCATCCGCTCGCAGGCTGGGACAAGCCCGATCTCGACCTCAGCGGCGCCGACTGGCACTCGAGCAGCCGTGGTCTGGGGGATGTCCAGATCGCCTTTGTCGAGGGTTTCATCGCGATGCGCAACAGCGGCCGGCCGGAGAGCCCTTCCCTGATCTTCACACCCGCGGAGTGGGGAGCCTTCGTGTCGGGCGCGCGGGACGGCGAGTTCGACCTGACCTGAGCCGACCCCGTGGTGTTCCCGGCGTTTTTCCGGACACGCGACCTTGATCGCCGTCCCGGGACCGGCCTCTGAGCGAGGCTGGCCCCGGAAGATCAAGGTCGTACCCCGGAGGTGAGGAACCCATGAACACCCTGCCGGTCATCGCGGCGGTCGACGGTTCGGACAACAGCCTGCGCGCCCTGGACTGGGCGGTCGACGCGGCCCGCGGACGCGGGGCGCCGCTGCGCGTCGTCCATGTGCGCCAGCACGGCGGCTGGACCCAGCCGGGCGTCCCGCTCGCCCCCGTGCCCGACTCCGACGACGACACCGTCATCGGGGAGGTGCGCCGCCACCTCGACGACGTGGCCGACCGGCCCGTCATGGAGTACCTGGCCCTGGAGGGCGCACCCGCCGCCGTCCTGCCCGAACTGGGCGCCACGGCCCAGCTGTTGGTGCTCGGCTCGCGCGGCAGGGGCGGCTTCGCCAGCCTGCTGCTCGGCTCCAACGGCGTGGCCGCCTCCCGCGACGCCGACTGCCCCGTCGTCGTCGTACCCCCGCCAGGACGCGAGGTGCACGGCGAAGGGCAGGACGAACCCGGGCGCCGGGTGGTCGTCGGTGTGAAGGTGGACGAGCCGGACGAGCCGACCCTCTCCTTCGCCTTCGCCGAGGCCGCGCGGCTCGGCGCCCGCGTCCAGGCGATCGCCGCGTACACCTGGCCCGTGCAGACCGTCGTCGCCCCCGGCGGACTCCTGCCGCCCACCGTCGACCAGGACGCCATCGAGGACGAGACCCGCACCCTGGCCGAGGGCATCCTCGCCCCCTACCGCGAACGCCACCCCGGGGTGCGCGCCGACGCCGTCGCGGCACCGGGCGACGCGGCCGGTCAACTCGTCGCCGCCTCCGCCGACGCCGCCCTCGTCGTCGTCGGCCGCCACCGCCGCAGGCTGCTCGCCCCGGCCCGGCTGCTCGGTTCGGTCACCCAGGCGGTCCTGCTGCACGCGGCGAGCCCGATCGCCGTGGTGCCCCAGACCCCGGAACCGGCCGAGGAGTAGCGGGGACGGCCCGAGCGGTACGCGGAGGACGGCGACGGCGAGCACTCGGAGAGGAACCGTCGAAACGGCCCCCGGCACACCGCGAGGCGTGCTCTGCGACGTCTGTGGGCCACGGTGCGCGCTCGCTCCCCGCGCCCACAGGGCAGAGCGTGTACACGGAACGGCCACACCACTCTTCGAACGCGAGAGTGAACTGGCCGCCGCGGAAGAGGCGTTGAGTGCGCCGACGGGAGCACGCGGCGACGGCCCCTGACCCCCGCCCGCCTACACCGCGTTCGGTTACCTCCGCCATCGGTGCGGTCGTCGAACTCGCTCCCGTTGGACGGCGGTTGGGCATCCGTAGCAGGGCTGGTCCCTCTGGCGGCTCCACCTCGTCCGCGCCGAGAGACGGCAGGCGCCGTCGCTATCGCCCTCGAAGCGGTCGCCCGCGACCGGCGGTTCGGCGTCAGTTCCGCGATCGGCCAGGCGCCGCGCGTCGCCGCCGACGTCTCGCCAGGACCGGACCCCCACGCCACTTCAGCGAGGCCGTCACCCACGTGGACCGCGCGCCCGCAGCCTACGGACCGGCGTGCGCGCCGGTCGCCCTGGCGAGCGAACCGCGCCGCACGGGCCGTCCGAGGGAGGCCGGCGCCCCCCCGCACCGCTGCCTCGACACGGCTGTCCGGCGCGGCGCCGACGCGCTCGCCGAGCGACACCCTCACCGGCAGGGAGCGCGCGCCGACCAGGCCGGCGGCCGAGAACCGCACCGGTCCCGGGACAGGGGAGGCGCCGCGCACCGGCGCTGACCCGGTGGCGGGCTGCCGGGAACCGTGCACCGGGCACCGGTCCCTCCGGGCCTGACCCGCGCGTCCGTCCCGGAGAGAAGGGAGCCGGGCGGAGGCGGCGGACCGGGGAGCGGACGGGCCCAGGCCGCCCCGGTGGGCGACCGGGGCGCCGGACGCCGTCGTTCCGCATCCCGTGGCGGCCGGGAGCGGTCGCGCAACCGTATGACCTGGGGCACACGCTTGTTCCCCACGTCGTACCATGGCGGCATGTCGTTCCTCCGCCGCCGCAGCGCCACGCCCGCCGGGCCCGACTTCGACGTCCTCGCCATGGACCCCGGCGACTGGCCCGGCAACCTCGGCGCCGGTCTGCTGCCCGCCCCCGACGGCAGCTGCCAGGGGGTCTTCCTCCGCTACGACCTGTTCGGCGGCCGAGGCCCCGCGATGATCATCGGCAACCTCCCCGAGGGCTCCCCGGCCCGCGAGGTCGCCGAGGGCGAGATCCCCTTCGAGGTGGCCCAGCTCCTGCTCGCCCTGGAGAACGACGAGGAGATCACCGTCGTCGGCGTCGAGGACATGCCCGTCATGCAGGGCGACAACCTGATGATCGTGCGCCGTCTCAAGCTCTCCGAGAGCCGGATCTCCTGCGTCCAGTTCGACCGCAGCGACAACGTCCTGGTGACCATCGCCGCCTGGGACCGCCCCATCACCGACGACCTGTACGCCCTGCTGAAACCGCTCCCCGCGGAGCTGTTCCAGCAGGGCTGACCGGCTACCGGCCGGCCGGGACGACGTCCACGTCGGCCGCCCGCACGTACGCCACCCGGTGGCCGTACTGGATCTGGTAGTACAGATCCTCGCCGACGACCACCCGGTGCGAGTCGGCGGTGAAGGTGACCGCGTAGTAGTACTCACCGCGCAGCTTGTCCCCGACCACATAGCGCTGCCCCGCCGGCAGCGTGTACCGCAGCGGCGAGACCGCCTGCGCGGGCACGCCCGCCGGGTAGGCCGCCGCCTCCGGATAGGCCCGACCGTAGACCGGCACACTGGTGGCGCCCGCCTTGGGCGTCACCACCCGACCCGACGCCGGCACCGCCACCGGCCGCTTCGCCGGGTTCTCGAACCACGCCTTCTGCCCCAGGTACCAGATCGCCGTCCAGTCGCCGTCCCGGCCCGCGACCGCGTACTGCTGACCCGTGGAGACCCGGGACGACAGGTCGTTGACGCCGGTCGTCGGCGTCGTGCCGAGCCCGATGTCCTTGATCAGCGGGTAGGACGTACCGGGCCCCGAGTACAGCCGCACCTCGCTCGAACCGTGGGACGCGCAGTCCACACCGGCCGTGACACAGCCCGTGTAGGTGGGCCGGTTCGCCGCGTAGTCCGGGCGGATCGTCACCAGCGACGCGTGCCTGCCCGCCGTCGCCCTGAACGGGTGGCCCAGCAGCTCGAAGTAGTGCCGCCAGTCCCAGAAGGGGCCCGGGTCGGTGTGCATGCCGGAGACCGTCGACGTCGTCGGACCCGGCACGTTGTCGTGGCCCAGGATGTGCTGCCGGTCCAGCGGGATGCGGTACTTCCCGGCGAGATAGCGCACCAGCCGGGCCGACGAGCGGTACATCGCCTCCGTGTACCAGGAGTCGGGCGCGGCGAGGAAACCCTCGTGCTCCAGGCCGATCGACTTCGCGTTGACGTACCAGTTGCCCGCGTGCCAGGCCACGTCCTTGGCCTTCACGTGCTGCGCGACGAAACCGTCCGTGGAGCGCAGGGTGTAGTTCCACGACACATAGGTCGGGTCCTGCACCAGGTTGAGGACGCCGTCCCAGGTGCCCTCGGTGTCATGGACGACGATGTACTTGATGCTCTGCGCGGCCGGCCGGTCCCCGAGGTCGTGGTTGCCGTAGTCGTTGTCGCCGAACTCCTCGTACGGCGCCGGGACCCACGCGCAGGAGATCGACCGAGGACACTCGGTGCCCGCGGCCGACCCCGTCCGCAGCCCGGCCCGCGCCAGCCGCGCGGTGTCGGGGACCAGCGTCGGACGCGCGGCCAGCACGACCCGCTGCCCGGCGTCCGTGGTGCGCTCCTCGCCGGTGCGCAGCACGTCGTAGACGTCGTCGGCGTACGCGGCGGCCGTCACCGTGTCGTCGGCGCCGGAGAACCGGGCCACCGCTCCGTACCAGTCCGCCGGGTCCGCGCTGAGCGGTGCGCCGAGGTCCCGTTGCGCGGCGGCCAGCAGCGCGGCACCGCCCGCCACGTTGGCCGCCGGGTCGGTGCGCAGCTCCCGCGCGCTGAGGCCGGTCAGCCCGGCCGCCTTCGGCAGCGTCTTCAGCCTGGCCGGCAGGTCGGACTCCGCCGGGACAGCGGCGGCCGGGTGCAGCGGGGCGCGGGCGCTGTCACCGCGGGCGTCCTCACCGCCGTCGCCGTGGTGCGAGGCGGCGGCGAGCGCGGTGCGCGCGTCCGTGAGGTGCATCGGCCCGTAGCCGCCGCTCACGCTGGGCGCCCCGGCGTGGCTGTCCCACCGGGACTGCAGGTAGGAGACGCCGAGGAGCACGCTCTGCGGCACGTGGTAGCGGGCGGCGGCCGACGCGAACGCCCCTTGCAGCCTGCTCGCCGACGACCCGGCGGCGGCCGGTGGCGCGGCGCCGAGCAGTGGCAGCAGCAGCGCGGCCGTGGCGAGGGCGCCGACGGCTCCGCGCGCGCGTCTGCCGCCGGGTGTGGACGTGGGGTCGGGGGCGGATCGTCGCAATGCGGGCTCCTGCTCCTGGGACGGACGGGCGTGGCGTGCGGGCCGGGCGTGGCTCAGTGGTACCGGCTGGCCGACGATCCGTCAATCATGCCCAGGGAGCGCCGATTCCCCTCGTCAACACGGGGGAGCGGGAGTTTCGCGACGCGGCGGGGCGGGCCTGCGGGGCGTCACTGGAGTACACCAATGGCGCCGCGCCGGGGGCCCCGGCATCCGGTCGGGAAGATCGCGGCGAGCCCTCGCTCAGGAGACCGTCGCGGACACCGTGAAGGGCCGCGGTGCGCCAAGTCCAGCGCGCACCGCGGCCCTTCGTCGCTCCTCAGCGGGTGCCGACCGCCGCGCGGACGGCCCGGCGGGCCATCTGACAGTCGTCGTGCAGCCGCCGCAGCAGCAGCCGCTGCTCCTCACCCGACGGCACCCCGGCCGGGTGGGCCGTGCCGGACGCCGACGGCGCCGGGTCCCGCAGCGACCGCTGGACGGCCGTCTCATAGGTGCGGATCTCCCGGGTCAGCACCAGCATCAGGTTCACCAGGAAGGCGTCCCGGGCGGCCGGTCCGCCGCTCTGGGCGATCTGGCTGATCTGGCGCCTGGCCATCGGCGCGTCGCCGAGCAGCGCCCACAGCGTCGCCAGGTCGTAGCCAGGCAGGTACCAGCCCGCGTGCTCCCAGTCCACCAGGACCGGACCCGTCGGCGACAGCAGCATGTTGGAGAGCAGCGCGTCCCCGTGGCAGAACTGGCCCATGCCCTGCCGTCCGGCCGCGTGCGCGATGCCGTGCAGCAATTTCTGGAGGTCACCCAGATCGCGGTCGGTGAGCAGCCCCAGTTCGTGGTAGCGGGAGATACGGACCGCGTAGTCCAGCGGGGCGCCGAAGGTGCCCGCGGGCGGTCGCCAGGCGTTCAGCTGGCAGATCGCGCCCAGCGCCGCCCTGATGTCCGCGCGCGGCGGCGACTCGATCGGGTGCCGCTGGAGCGCG
This sequence comes from Streptomyces griseoviridis, assembly GCF_005222485.1. NCBI lineage: Bacteria > Bacillati > Actinomycetota > Actinomycetes > Kitasatosporales > Streptomycetaceae > Streptomyces > Streptomyces griseoviridis. The sequence goes on along the minus strand of NZ_CP029078.1, from coordinate 630,774 downwards.
GCGACCCGGCCGGGCATCCGTTCGATCACCAGGGTGCAGTTGTCCGGGTCCGCCGCGATCAGCCTCGGCACCCGCACCGGCGGGCGGTGCCGGACGAACGAGCGGTAGGCAGCTATCTCGTGCCGGATCCGCTCCGCCCAGACGGGGGAGTGATCGAGTAAGCACTTGGCCACGGCCGTGCTGCGCCCGGTCGTCCCCACCAGCAGCACCGAACGGCCGCTGCGGCGCAGCACCTGGACCGGGGCGAACTCCGGGCAGATCCGGTGCACCGACGCGAGCGCCGCGCGCAGTTGCGCACCCTGGGGGCCGGACAAGTCGATTCTCCCGCTGAGCGGTTGGGTGCCGAGCCCCGGCACGCGCCGCGTCCGGCCGGCCCCGAGCGTCGGGTTGGGGCGGACGGCGGGGTCGAGGTAGGGGCCGCTGCCCGCCGGTCGGGGGTGCAGCGGCCGGGGCGGGGCGGACACGGAGGACGATGCTGTGTACATGGGCGAAACAGATCCCTTCGTGTGCCTGCGACGTCAACGCGTCACCCGGCCCGGCCGCCGAGGTGCACCCTGGGGAGTGTTCCGGGGGCGACCGGGTCGGGGTGGCGCATTCCTACCTGACACCCGATGTCCCGTGGCACACCATGTGGCGCACCCTGGCGAACCCTGGCGAATAGTCGCTCGGCAACCCTCACCGGGCTAGTGTCAACTCAGCCGAGAACCTGGGGGCTTGACGTGAACGGACAACCCAACTCCCGCCTGGCGGACCTGTTCGGCCTGGCCGGCTGGTCCAAGGGGGAACTCGCGAGGCTGGTCAACCGGCAGGCGGCGGCCATGGGCCATCCGCAGCTGGCGACCGACACCTCTCGGGTACGGCGTTGGATCGACATGGGGGAGGTTCCCCGTGATCCGGTGCCGCGGGTGATGGCGGCTCTGTTCACCGAGCGTCTCGGCCGTGTCGTGACCATGGAGGACCTCGGTCTGGTCCGGCACGGGCGTGCGGGGAGACGAAAGAGCGGCGGGAGTGTCGACCATCCCGACGGTATGTCCTGGGCGCCCGAACGGACGGCAGCGGTCCTCACCGAATTCACGGGAATGGACCTCATGCTCAATCGACGCGGCTTGGTGGGCGCGGGCGCCGCGCTCGCCGCGGGTTCCGCATTCACCAGCGCCATGTACGACTGGCTGCACTCCGATCCTGCCCTCGCCGCCGACGCCCCCCGATCCGATGATCCCCTGCACGCCGACCCCGCTGGGTTCGACCGCTACGAGGCCGCCCCCATCGGGGCGCAGGAGATCGAGGAACTGGAGCGTTCGGTCGAGGTGTTCAGGGCCTGGGACGCGGCCCGCGGCGGCGGGCTGCAACGCAAGGCAGTCGTGGGCCAACTCAACGAGGTGGGAGGCATCCTCTCCTACCGTCACCCCGACCATCTCCAGCGGCGCCTGTGGGGCGTCGCTGCCGACCTCGCCGTCCTCGCGGGCTGGATGTCGCACGACGTCGGCCTCGAACCCACGGCACAGAAGTACTTCGTGATCGCCGCGCACGCCGCGCGGGAGGGCGGCGACCTGCCGCGCGCCGGTGAGGCGCTCTCCCGGGCGGCCCGCCAGATGGTGCATCTGGGCCGCGCGGACGAAGCCCTCGACCTGATGAAGCTCGCCAGATCCGGGGCGGGCGAACAGGTCCTGCCGCGCACCCAGGCGATGCTCCACACCATCGAGGCCTGGGCGCAGGCGTCGCTGGGCAGGGGGCAGGCGATGCGCCGCACCCTCGGCCAGGCGGAGGACCTCTTCGTCGCGGACCAGGGCGATGTGCCGCCACCGAGCTGGATGCGCAACTTCAAGGAGGAGGATCTGTACGGCATGCAGGCCCTGGCGTACCGGACGCTGGCCGAGCACGATCCGGCGGCGGCCGCGCACGCCCAGTACTACGCGGGCAAGGCGCTGGAGCTGAGGGTGGACGGCCGGCAGCGGTCGAAGATCTTCGACTATCTGTCGATGGCGTCGGCCTGCTTCATCGCCGGCGACCCGGACCAGGGCGACCGGTACGCGCGGGACGCCATGGCGTCGATGGGCTCCAACTCCTCGCACCGGACCTGGGACCGGCTGCGTCAGATGTACCGGCTGACGGCCGACTACTCCAGGCACCCCGAGGTCGGCCCACTGCGGGAGGAGATCAGACTGGCGCTGCCGAAACAGGTGCGGGGCACCGGCAGCGCACGGACATAGGGGCTCCGTGCGCCGAACCGGCCGCGTCAGCAGGACTTCGCGGTGGTTGCCGTGTCGTCCGGTGGTCTCCGCGACCGCGCCGTCACTCTGGCGAAGAGGGCACTCCCGTGGTCCGCGGGCCCTGATCCGCCGCACTCCCGTGCCAGGAGCCGTACGCAGTCCTGGGCGGTGTCCGCCGTGCGGAAGTGCGGGGCGAGGGCGAGGAGTCGGTTCGTGGTGTCAGGTCCTGTGGGCCCTGGCAGTACTCCTCCGGTGTGCAGCAGGAGCACGTCGCCCGGTTCCAGGGTCGCGGCGGCCTGCTCGTAGGCGGTGTCCGCCGCGGTGCCCAGCGGGGTGCCGGCCGGTGCCCGCAGGGCGCGTCCCGTTCCGCCGCGGAACAGCAGCGGGGCGGGACGTCCCGCCTGTGCCCAGGTGAGGGTGCGGGTCTCGGGCCGGTAGGCGCAGCAGACGGCACCGGCCAGGGCGGGCCCGAGCGTGGTGTCGAGCACTTGGTTGAGCAGCGTGAGGAGGTGACCCGGAGCGGTGCCGGCCAGGGCGAGGGCGCGCAGCGCGCCCAGCAGCAGCGCGTGGCCCGAGTCGGGGGCGGTGTGTCCGGTGAGGTCGCCGACGCCGAGCAGGGTCCCGCCGTCCGGCAGGTCGAGCGCGTCGGACCAACTGGCGCCGATCGCGGGGCCGGTGGGCGACGCGGGCCCGTACACGGCGATGTCCAGCGCGCCCGTCCGGTCGGGGACCCCGCCGAGGGTGCCCTGCCGGGGGAGGGGTTCCCGCGGGGTGGCCGGTCCCGCGGCGGGGGTGCGCGGCGGGCGCGGCGCCTCCTGGGGCCGCCGCACCGTCCGTTCGGTGCGCCGCAGTTCGCTGACGTCCCGCAGGACGGCCCACATCGAGGTGGTGCCGCCGTCGGGGGCGAGCACCGGTTCGCCCATCATGTGGACGGTGCGCACCTCGCCGTCCGGGCGCAGGACGCGGAACTCCCCGTCGATCGGCCGGGCGTCGATGAGGCAGCCCGTGACCAGCGCGGTGAGGGCGGCCCGGTCCGAGGCATGGACCAGGGACGGGAGTTCGTCGAGGGTGAGGGCCGGTTCGGCTGGGTCACGGCCGAGGATCCGGTACAGCTCGGCGGACCAACTCACCTCGTCCGTCAGGAGGTTCCACTCGGCGCTGCCCACCCGGCTGAGTAGCGAGTCGCGCCGGGCCGACGCGGGCATCGGGGCGCGGGGGGCGGGCACGCCCTGGGGTCCGTCGCGTAACTGGGCCAAGTGCGTGCCGAGGTCCTCCAGTTGATGCAGAGCCAGCTCGCACAGCGCGCGTTGCCAGCGCTCCAAGGGATCTGTTCCGTCGCCGCGCGCCTCCCGCCGGACGGCGTCCACGTCGCCCTTGAGCCGCCGCGTCTGCGTGATCAGCGCGTCGACCGGGCCGCGACCCGGCGCCGGGTCGGCCGGGCGGTCCGCGGAGAGAGGGGGCGGCATGACGCACTCCGATGCGGGAACGGGACGGCCAGGGCTCGGGAGGGACCGTTACGACTTTGGCACAGCCCGCGACGCGCTGTAAGGGATTTGGCAACACCCGATCCGGTGGTGCTTCTGGCATATGCCAGCGTCCCCGCGGGTGGCAATGGGCGGTATGCCCCCATCCGTCGTAAAAATGTGACGCACGTCACATAGGAATACCCCGTTCCAACGTAATGCGATCGGCCTCGTCGAGGTCGTACAGGCACACGGCCTTCCGGCCGACCTCCGACCGCAGGGGAGACCGACCTGATGAACACCGGCACCGGCAACAGCAACAGCAACGCGAACAGCGGTGACAGCGGCAACGGCGACATCGGTGACATCGGCGATATCAGCGGCGTCGGGGACATCGTTCTCGAACAGCCCGCCCGAGGCCGGCTGATCACCGCCGACGAGCGCGAGCTGCCCGTCCCGGCCATGCTGCGCTACGTCGCCGCGGACCCGCTCGCCGTCCACCTCGACTTCCCCGCCGAGGTCTCCCTCGACCGGACGTCCGTCACCTGGACCTTCGGCCGCGCCCTCCTGGACGACGGGCTGCGCTCCCCGTCGGGCGGCGGGGACGTGCACATCTGGCCCTGCGGCGAGAACCGCACCGTGCTGGAGTTCCACTCACCGTTCGGCCTCGCCCTGCTGCGCTTCGAGACCGCCGCGCTGCGCCGGTTCCTGCTGCGCACCTATGCCGTCGTCCCCGAAGGGCAGGAGGACCTCGACGAGGCCGTCGACCGGGGGCTGACCGCCCTGTTCGGCAGCGTCTGAACCACCCGTACGGCTCGGGACTACCCGTACAGCGCGGGACGACGGGGGAGATCGACGGCCACCCGGCCGCCGGTCTCCAGTGCCCGCACGCCTGCCCCGGCGACCACCGAGGCCGCGTACCCGTCCCAGGCGCTCGGGCCGGTCACCCGGCCGCGCCGGGTCGCGTCCACCCACGCCTGCACCTCGCGGTCGTAGGCGTCGGCGAACCGCACCAGGTAGTCCTGCGGCACCGCCCTGCGGTCGGCCGCCCGCGCCGTCACCCGCACCGCCTGCTCCTCGCCGATGCGCGCACTGCCCGTCTCGCAGACCGCCTCGCAACGCACCTGGTAACCGAAACCGCAGTTGACGAACACCTCGACGTCGACCAGCGCGCCGCCGTCCGTCTCGAACAGCACGAACTGCGGGTCGAGCAGCCCCTCCGGTGCCCCCGCGGACGGACGCGGACGCAGCACGGTCACCGCCGTCAACTCCTGCCCCAGCAGCCAGCGGGCCGCGTCGATCTCGTGCGAGACCGAGCTGTCGATCAGCATCGCCGAGGTGAAACCGGGCGGCGACGACACATTGCGGTGGACGCAGTGCAGCATCAGCGGACGCCCCAACCCCCCTTCGTCCAGCAGGGACTTGAGCTGCCGGTACTCGGCGTCGTAGCGCCGCATGAAACCGATCTGCGCCAGCCGTCTGCCGAGCCGCGCCTCCGCCTCCACCACCCGCAGCGCCCCGGCCGGGTCCGGCACCATCGGCTTCTCGCACAGCACCGGCAGCCCGCGCTCGAACGCGGCGAGCAGCGCCTCCTCGTGGGCGGGACCCGGGGAGGCGATCAGGACGGCCTCGACACCGGGCGCCGCCAGCGCGTCCCGCACCTCGGCGCGGACGGCGACGCCGTCGATCCCGGCCACCGCCCGCCGCGCCCGCTCCGGATCCGGATCGGCCACGGCGACGACCCGCGCACCGCTCACCACCCGGTCCAGTCGGCGTATGTGGTCGGCCCCCATGTGACCCGCGCCCAGCACGGCCACACCCAGCAACTCGGACACGATCTCGCGGCCCCTTCCCACGGCGACTCCAGGGCGACCTGCGCTTCAAGGTCGTCGGACCAGCGTTGCACGGTCGTCAAGGCGCGGACGCCCGGGGGCCGTCAGCGGCAGGGTCAGTAGCGCAGCACCCCGGCCACCCCCGAGGCGTCGCCCAGCGTGCCGTCCGGGACGAAGCGGACCTCGGCGCCGGTGTCGAGGCACTGCTCGACGATCTCGTCCACGATGTCCTCGCGCGCGTCCAGATCACCGCTCTCGGCCGGGATCAGGTGCTCGCCCGCGTCGTCGCGCACCGTCACCCGGTAGTTCTCCTCGACGACCAGCAGCCGCACCCGGCCCTCCCGGGCGCCGCGCCACAGCTCGTCGACCCCGGCCGCGTACGCCTTGCGGCCACGCGCCGACTCCAGCTCCCGGACGGCGTCCGCAGCGGCCCGCCGCGCCTCGGCGGCGACCACCGGACGCACCGCCTGCCACACGGCGTCCGGCGTGCCGTCCGCGAGCCCGCCGTGCGGGACGTGCACCGCGTGCGCGCCGGCCCCGCCGAACTCCGTCAGCAGCGAGAGCGCCGCCTGCTCCCCGGTCACGTACAGCGGACGGGGGCGGGCCCGCAGGACGGCGGCCATCGCGGTGTCGGCCTCGCGCAGGAAGTGCTTGGTGTCCTCGTCGCGGAAGGCGCTCGGCAGGTCGCCGATCCGTTCCTGGCGCTCGGCGTCGAAGTTCTCGGCGCTCCTGACCAGCGGAAAAGCGCCGTCGGTGGCCTCGGTGACCCGGTCGGTGCCACCGCTCCACAGGGTGACCCGGTGCACGGCGAGCGACAGCACCCAGAACGGCCGCTCGGCGGCCCGCGCCGAGACCAGGTTGCGGGTCAGGAAGGTGTCCGAGAGCACCACCCGCTCGGGGACGGACCGGGCCAGCGACCACACCTGGTGCTCACCCGGCGCCGCGAAGATCACCAGACCGTCCTCGGCGTGCGTCAGGTCCACCTCGGCGAGGGCCCGGTCCAGGTGCCTGACCACGTCGGTGCGCCGCTCCCTGGTCACCGCGGGATCGGCCTCCAGCTGTCTCTTGGCCTCGGCCACCACATTGCGCAGCCTGACCGGGTCCTGGGCGTTGTCGGGCTCGCGTCGGTGGGTCGGCGTCAGCACGGACACGGCCGGGTAAGGGCGCGGGTGCCGCAGCTCGGACAGGGCGGCGGGACTGAGGGCGTGCTCCATACCAGCACGATAAGTCCGTTTCGCCGGTCGGGCATTCGGGGACGGCCCACGGCTCAGCCGGTGGGCGCCTCGGGGTCCTCGGGCCCGCACGAACTGCCGCTCGGCGGCAGCGTGCCGTACAGCAGGAAGCCGTCCACCGCGGAGTGCACGCACTTCGAGGACGAGTAACCGGTGTGCCCCTCACCCTTGTTGTCCAGCACCACGGCCGAGGACCCCAGCCGCCGCGCCGTCTCCGTGGTCCAGCGGTACGGCGTCGCCGGATCGCCCCGGGTGCCGACGAGCAGCATCTTCGGGGTGTCGACGTCATGGACGTCCTCGCGGATGTAGTCGGTGCCCTTGGCGCGGCCGTAGCACATCAGCACCTCGGCGAGCCGGGAGCGGCCGAAGACCGGTGACGCCTGCTCGAACGCGGCACGCAGCCGCGGGAGTTCGGCGGTGAGCCGGGCGGCGTCGGGACGGTCGGGGTCGTCCGCGCAGTTGATCGCCGTCAGCGCGGCCGGGAGGTTGTCGAGCGGCACGTCGTCCTCGTCGACCAGCCCGCCGGGGCGCTTCGGGTGCCCGGGGGAGGGCGCGCGGCCGGGCGCGAAGCCCAGGACGCCGCCGGTGTCGCCGTCCTGCACCAGTGAGGCGAGCGCCCGCTCAAGGGAGGGCCACAGCTGTTCGCTGTAGAGGGCCTGGCCGATCGCGGCCACCAGATCCTGTCCGGTGAGCCCGCTGCCGAGGGACGTCGGCACCGGGTTCCTGTCGAGCGACCCGACGAGCCGGGTGACCTGGGCGCGGGCGGCACGGGCGTCGCCGCCGAGCGGGCACCCGACGTCCCGTACGCACCAGTCGACGAAGTCGTCCAGCGCCCGCTGCTGCCCCTGGGCGCCGGCGATGCCCTGCTCGGCCATCGGCTCGGTCAGGGTGTCGACCCCGTCGAGGACCAGCCGCCCGACCCTGCCGGGGAACTGGGCCGCGTACACCGAACCGAGCCGGGTCCCGTAGGAGAAGCCCAGATAGTTGAGCTTCCGGTCGCCCAGCGCCTGGCGCGTCACGTCCAGGTCACGGGAGGCGTTCACGGTGCCTATGTGGGCCAGGACCGGGCCGGAGCGGCGGGCGCAGTGCTCCGCCGAGGCCCGCAGCCGCCGCAGCACGGCCGCGGGGTCGTTCAGATCCTGGTCGGCGCCGACGCTGGGGGCGGCCCCGCCGGAACCGGTGCCGCAGCTGACCGGGGAGGACCTGCCGACCCCGCGGGGGTCGAAGGACACCACGTCGTAGGCGTTGGTCAGCCCCATGAACTGCTTGCCGCTCGCGGCGAGTCCGGCCACCCCGGGACCGCCGGGACCGCCGAAGTTCAGCAGCACCGAACCGCGCCTGCTCCCGGTGGCCCGGTAGCGGGCCAGGGCCAGATCGAGGGTGCCGGCGCCGGGGCGCGCGTAGTCCAGCGGCACGGTGACCTTGCCGCACTCCAGGTCTCTCGGCAGGTCAGGGCCCACGCACCGGGACCAGGCGACCTTCTGCCGGTAGAAGCGGGTCAGGTCGGGTCCGTCGCCTGCCGCCGCCGCGGGGAGTCCCGCGGCCAGCAGTGCCAGGCCGACGGCCGAGGTGAGCGCGGTGCGCCGGAGCGCGGGCCGCGTCGTCAGCTTGGCCAGCATCCATGCCTCCCAGGGCACCCGTCGCGGTCCGGGGGAGCGGCGCCCTCGATCACGATATGCGGCCACCGCGGGGCCCGCCTCCGGGCGAGCGGGGTGCACGGAATTGCCCTACTCTGTGCGCCGCCTGCAGAGATCGAGCGCTTTTTCAGGCGATTCACGAAAGTTGACGCTCGATGGGGTGAAAGTTCGATCAGCCATAACTCTGATGGTTCGCCCGCGTTTTATCCCGTGCGGGTGTTTGCCCGTTTCTCCGGCGCGGGACATCGGCCCGCGCCCAGGTACTGGAAGGCAGTGAACCTATGCGAAGGGTCACCCGCAACGGAGTGATCGCTGTCGCCGCCGTCTCGGGGGCGATGGCAGTCTCGGGGGCCGCGTACGCCGACTCGGGAGCGCACGGCGCCGCGGTCGGCTCGCCCGGGGCCGTCTCAGGCAACACCCTCCAACTCCCGGTCAACGTCCCGGTCAACGTGTGCGGTGACACCGTCAACGTGGTGGGGCTCCTCAACCCGGCCATGGGCAACACCTGCGCCAACGTCGGTGGCAAGAGCGGCGGCAAGGGCGAGGGCGGTCGGGCCGGTTCGGCGACCGAGGGCGGCAGCGAGGCGCACGGCGCGGCCGTGGGCTCGCCCGGAGTGATCTCAGGCAACGGCCTCCAGCTCCCCGTCCACCTCCCGGTGAACGTGAGCGGCAACTCGGTGAACGTGGTCGGTCTCCTCAACCCGGCCTTCGGCAACGAGTCCACCAACGGCCCCGGCGGACGGCCGCACCGTCCCGACCCGAAGCCGACGCACCCCACGGCGCCCAAGCCCCCGGCCCGTCCGTCGGAGAACCGCAACATCCCGCCCAACCCGCAGCCCCACCCCGCGGCTCCGGTGCACACCGAGGGACGGCAGGTCGCGTCCCTCGCCCACACCGGTGCCGACGCGACGCTGCCCGCCGCGGCGGCGAGCCTGGCGCTGATCGCCGCGGGCGCCGCCGTCTACCGGCGCACCCGCCGCCGCGTCACGCGCTGACGGGCACCCACACGAAAGGCCTCACCGGAACCCACCCGGTGGGGCCTTGGCTGTGCGTCCGCGCCCACGCACGGGGTGCGCGGACCGCAGCGTCTACGCCCACCACGCCGGGTGCGTGCCCGGCAGCGTCTACGCCCACCACGCCGGGTCCGCCCATCGTGCTGGTCGCCTCCACCGCACCGGCCGTCCGGACCGCGCTGGTCGCCGTGTCCAGACACCCGCCGTACCGCACTGGTCGCGTCAGTCCCACCGGCCCTACAGGTCCCACCAGCCACACCAGCCACACCAGCCACACCAGCCACACCAGCCACACCAGCCACACCAGCCACACCGGCCGCTCAGGTCTCGCAGGCGGCCGGGTGCCCCGCTCATCCCACGGAATGGAGTCCGCCGCATGACCGCTCCCACCCCCGCCCCCGAAGACCTCGTCGTCACCCGGGCCGTCCTCGACGACTGGCGGGTGGTCGCGGACTGGGCGGCTGACGAAGGGTGGAACCCGGGGCTCACCGACGCGCCCGCCTTCTTCACCCAGGACCCGGACGGGTTCTTCATCGGCCGGCTCGACGGCGAACCCGTGTCGGCGATCTCCGTCGTCAACTACTCGGCCGACTACGCCTTCCTCGGTTTCTACCTGGTCCGCCCCGACCTGCGCGGTCGCGGCCTCGGCCTGACCACCTGGAAGACCGCCCTCGCCCACGCCGGATCCCGCACCGTCGGCCTGGAGGGAGTCGTCGCCCAGCAGGACAACTACCGCCGGTCCGGCTTCGAACTCGCGCACCGCACCGCCCGGTTCACCGGACCGGCGCCCACGGCCGAGGTCCCGGCGGGCGTCGGCCCCGCCCGGCCCAACGACTTCGCCGACCTCCTCGCCTACGACAGCGCCTGCGGCCCCGCCGACCGGCCGCGCTTCCTGGAGGCGTGGCTCACCGGACCCGGCCACCGTGCCGTCCTGCGCCGGGACAGCGGCGACCGGCTCACCGGCTACGGGGTGGTCCGCCCGGGACGGGACGCGCTGCGCGTCGGACCGCTGTTCGCCGACACGGCCGAGGACGCGCGGGCGCTCTTCGCGGGGCTCGTCGCGGACGCGGCCGGCCAACCGGTCTCCATCGACGTGCCGGAGACCAGCGCGGCGGGCGTGGCGCTGGCCGAGGAGGCGGGATTCACGCCGTCCTTCGAGGCGGCCCGCATGTACACGGGACCGGTGCGACCGTTCGCGCAGGAACGCGTCTTCGGCGTCACGACCCTGGAACTCGGCTGACGGGTCAGACCTCGCGGCCGTGGGCCCGGTAGTGCAACGCCCTCACCTTGGGCACCAGTTCGGGCACCGGGCCGTCCACCGCCACCCCGGGCGCGACCTCACCCACGGGCAGCGCCCGCACCGGCGCGGCAGGAACGCCCAACTCGGCCAGCCAGGTGCCCAGTTGCTCCGACGACGCGACGTACACGATCCGGCCGAGTCCCACCCAGGCGTGCGCGGCGGCACACATCGGGCAGTGCTCGCCCGACGTGTACACCGTGGCCGCCGCCCGCTCCTCGGGGGCAAGCCGGGCGGCCGACCAGCGGGCCAGCTCGAACTCGGGGTGCCGGGTGCGGTCGCCGCCCGCCACCCGGTTGCGGTCCTCGGCGAGCACCGTGCCGTCCCCGCCCACCAGGACGGACCCGAACGGCTCGTCCCCGTCGGCCAGCGCCTCGGCCGCCAACTCCACGCACCGCCGCAGATACCGCAGCTCGCCCGCCTGAACAGCCATGACCTACGGTCCTCCTCGCGACGACGGTCCCCGATGCCCGGCCCGTGGACATCGGCGGCCAGCCTACGAGCAACTGGCCGGAACGTGCCGCCTGGCCCGCCGCGGGCACGTGATCCGTACCTCTCCACCACCCGGGCCTCGTCAAAACCGTTGCCGCCACCGCTGTCCGGTGCTGGAGTGAACCCATGGATCATGTCGGGGTACTCGCCCTCTACGACCGGGACATGCGCAAGGGCGCCCAGCCGGACGGTCCCGGCGCGCGGATCGAGCGGGTCGGGAGGGTGGTCCGGCAGGTCTCGGACGGGCACGGCTGGGACGGCGTCGTCTGGTCCGACCTGGACGCGGCGGGCGCCGACGCGGCGATCGCCGAACAGATCGCCCACTTCGGCGGGCTCGGCCGCGAGTTCGAGTGGAAGCTCTACGGGCACGACCTGCCGACGGACCTCGGACGGCGGCTGCGGGCGGCCGGGTTCACCCCCGCGCCCGAGGAGACGCTGATGATCGCCGAGGTGGCCGCCCTCGATCTCGACGCCCCGGCGCCCGAGGGCGTCCGGCTGCTGCCGGTCACGGACGCGGCCGGGGTGGATCTGGTGGCGGACGTCCACGAGAAAGCGTTCGGCACCGACGCCTCCCGGCTGCGCCGCCAGCTCCTGGCCCGGCTCACCGACGACCCGGACGGCGTCGTCGCGGTCGTGGCCATGGCGGGCGACGAACCGGTGAGCGCGGCCCGCATGGAGCTGGTGCCCGGCACCCGGTTCGCCGGTCTCTGGGGCGGCGGCACGGTGGCGGAGTGGCGCGGCCGGGGCATCTACCGGGCGCTGGTCGCGCACCGCGCCCGCGCCGCCGTCGCGCGCGGCTACCGCTACCTCCAGGTCGACGCGTCGTCCCAGAGCCGCCCCGTTCTGGAACGCCTCGGCTTCGCCCCGCTGACGACGACCACCCCGTACGTGCGGCAGCCGTGACGCGCCGCACTCCGGTAGTGGCAGCGGGCTGAACTCGCCTGCCCTTCCGGATGTCGCGGCGGCCTGACTTCGCCCGCCTCCCGGCAAGCGTGGGGGGGCTGGCTTCGCCCGCCTCCCGGCAGGCGTGGTGGGCAGGCTTCGCCCGCCTCCCGGCAGCTGCGGTGGGCAGGCTTCGCCCGCCTCCCGGCAGCCGCGGTGGGCTGACCGCGCAGCCATCCGGTAGTCAGGGCGGGCTGACCGCGCCTGCGCAACGGCGGTGCGGCGGGCCGACCGCACCATGACGCGGCAGTCGCGCGCGAGAGCAGACCGTGCCGTTCCTCCGGCAGCCGCGGGCGAGCCGTTCGTGCCGTCCCTCCGGCAGTCGCGGGGGAGCCGTCCGTGCCGCTCGCACGGCTGCCGGGCTGGCCCGAACACCGGCGGCACCCGAACACCGGCGGCACCCCGAACACCGGTCGGGCGAGGCTCCGTTGAGCCTCGCCCGTATCCGTGCCCACAGCCTTGCCCGCACCCGTACCTGTCGTTTCCGAGTCCGTGCTCGTACTCGTACTCGGTTCCGCGCCCGGTGCCCCGTCGGCTCCGGGTCAGCGGCGTCCCACCGTCCGGTCCAGCGCGGCGACGCCCAGTGCGGCGAGGGCGATCTGGATGAGCCACTCGATCCAGTCGACCCCGTTGGTGTCCGCCACGCCGGCGGCCGCCGCGATGGCGGAACCGATCAGCGCGGCGACGATGCCGACGACGATCGTCAGCAGCACGCCGATGCGCTGACGGCCCGGCACGACCAGCCGGCCCAACACGCCGACCACGATGCCGATCACGACAGCGCTGAGGATGCCCGTTATCTCCATCTCCGCCCCTCTTCGTCAGGAACCCCGCAGGGTGCGGATTCCCGTTCCGTGAGGGGACAGTCCGCTCCGTTCGCCGCACCGTTTCCGTTTCTCCCCAACCACTGGTCAACGGCGGGTCAATCCGGGCCGGGAGCGCCGGACACCGCCTGTGCGCGCCCCGCTTTGCCATGTACGGTTCAAGCGCTCGGCCGTGCAGGGTTCGTCCGGTCGAACATCTACGCGCGCAGATGTGCGTTGTCTACGCGCGTCGAACACACCCGCTCCGCGCCAACCCCCCACGCTTCCGCACCACCCTCCCCCTCCCCCAACTCCCCATGGAGGTAAGCCGGATGCTCGCACCGACCGGGTCCCGCCACCGACTCGCCACGGCTCTCGCCGCCCTCGGCCTGCTCGCCGCGGGCGTCGCCGTCCAGACCGCCGGCGCGGCCACCCCAGCCCACGCGGCCACCACCCACCGGGTCCTGTTCGACGACGGCCACGCCGAGGAGGCGGGCAACGCCGACTGGATCATCTCCACGAGCAAGCCGGACCCGCTCGCCGAGGACTCCTCGCCGTCCGCCGAGACCGACTGGACCGGCGCGCTCTCCTCCTGGGGTGTCGCTCTGCAGAAGTCGGGCGGCTACAGCCTCAAGACCGCCACCAGCGCGCTCACCTACGGCGGTTCGGCCACCACCGACCTGTCGAACTTCGACACCCTGGTGCTTCCCGAGCCCAACACCCTCTTCACCACCGCCGAGAAGGCGGCGATCATGAACTTCGTCAAGAACGGCGGCGGGCTGTTCATGATCTCCGACCACACCGGCGCCGACCGCAACAACGACGGCGAGGACGCCGTCGAGATCCTCAACGACCTGATGACGAACAACAGTGTCGACTCCACCGACCCGTTCGGCTTCACGATCGACTCCCTCGACGTCGGCTCCGGCTACCCCGCCGCGATCAGCGACAGCGCCGACCCCGTCCTGCACGGCGACTTCGGCACCGTCACCAAGAGCCTGATCGCCGACGGCACCACCGCCACCCTCAAGCCCGCCGACAACGCGGCGGTCAAGGGCCTTGTCTACCGCGGCGGTTACTCGGGCAACACCGGCGCCTTCTTCGTGACGAGCACCTTCGGCAGCGGCCGGGTCGCCTTCTGGGGCGACAGCTCACCCGTCGACGACGGCACGGGACAGTCCGGCAACACCCTGTACGACGGCTGGAACGACTCGGGCGCCACCAACGCGCCCCTCGCCCTCAACGCCACCGCCTGGCTCGCGGGCGCGGGAAGCAGCGGGGGTGGCGGAGGCGGTGGCAGCTGCACGGCCGCCCAACTCCTCGGCAACAACGGCTTCGAGTCGGGCAACACCACCTGGAGCGCGAGCAGTGGCGTCATCACGAACTCCAGCAGCAAGTCCGCCCGCACCGGCTCCTACTACGCGTGGCTCGACGGCTACGGCACCGCCACCACCGACACCCTCTCCCAGTCGGTGACCGTGCCGTCCGGCTGCACCACCGCCGCGCTCAGCTTCTTCCTGCACATCGACACGGCGGAGACCACCACGAGCACCGCGTACGACACCCTCAAGGTCCAGGTCCTGAACAGCTCGGGGACGGTCCTCGCCACCCTGGCCACCTACTCCAACCTCAACGCCGCCAGCGGGTACACCCAGCGCACCTTCAGCCTCGCGAGCTACGCGGGCCAGACGGTGACGCTGAAGTTCACCGGCACGGAGGGCTCGACGCTCCAGACGTCGTTCGTCGTCGACGACACGGCCCTGAACGTCAGTTGACGGTCACGGGTTCGGCCGGTCCGCTCACGGGTGCGGACCGGCCGATGTCCTGTCGTCTCTCTCAGGCGGGGGGCCTACGTCGTCGTGGTCCTGCTCCTCGCCGAGGTGACGGCGCAGATCAGACCCAGGATCACGGCGAGGGCACCGATGATCACGTTGTTCAGGACGACGCCGCGGTCGGGGCTCGCGCCGACGATCCAGGGCGAGACGATCATCCACACGCCCAGTGCGCACATCGCCCAGCTCAGGCCGTACATGCGGGCGGGCGCCCGGGTGAATCCGAGTGCCAGCAGACCGATCGCGACCCCCATGATGAGGTTGTGGGGCACCAGGGCCGGCTGACTGGTCGTGTAGTGGAGTATCCACGGGGATACGGCGCAGTAGAGGCCGAGCAGGAACACCGGGCCGTCCACGAGCGCCACATCGCGACCACCGAGCATGCGGGCGTAGCGTGCCCGCATTTCGGGGACATCAGGGTGACTCGTCATGTCACCTCTGGTGTGCGAGACGTTGGCCATGATTCGTCTCCTTCGTGACTCACAGATCTGACCGCCTCTGGAGCGGCATGCGGAATAACCGCGTATGTCCATTCTGCGTCTCTTTCCGCCATATGTGTATATATGACGGAAAGAGATCGTCACGACGGTCGGACGCCGCTGGTCAGAGCGTTGCGGTCAGGTGTGCGCGCAGCCGGATCAACGCGTCCCGCAGCCGGGTCTTGACCGTGCCGAGCGGAATCGCCAGGGACTCCGCGACCTGCCGGCAGGTCAGCCCGCGGTAGTAGGCGAGGGTGACGGCCTGGCGCTGGACGTCCGTCAGCGAGGCGAGGGCGACGCGCAGTCGCTCCCGTTCGAGCACGGCCTCGACCTGCTCGGTCACCTGGTCGTACGCGGGCGTACGGTCCAGCAGCGCGGCCCGCCGCTCGCGCGCCGCGCACGCCTCCGCCGAGCGGACCCGGTCGATCGCCCTGCGGTGCGCCAGGGTGAGGATCCAGTTGACCGGCGTGCCCCGGTCGGCCCGGTAGCGGGGCGCCGTCCGCCACACCTCGACCAGCACGTCCTGGGCGACCTCCTCGGACTGAGCGTGGTCGAGCAGCACTGCCCGCACCACCCCGTACACAGGACCCGCGACGGCGTCGTAGAGCCCGGCGAACGCGTCATGATCGCCCTGCGCCACCCGCGCCAGCAGCCGCCCGAGATCACGGGAGGAGGGGTCCCGCACCGGGTCCGTGTCCCCGCCGACGGCGGTGCGGGGGGCCGGGATGAATGGTTCAGTCACCCGACGTCTCCCACGTCTGCCGAGACTTCGCGTCGGCCGCGACTACCGCGTCTGCCGCGGCTCCCACAACTCCCGCGTCTCGCGCGGTTCCTTTTCCTCGTCCGTCTCCCGTGCCGCCCGCGCCTACCGCGTCTCCCGTGCCTCCCGCGCTGACCGCGTCTCCCGTGCCGTCCGCGCCGTCCGCGCCTCTCGTGCCGGTCCCCGCCGGGAGCCTCTCCTCCGCCAGTCGGCCGCGCAGCCGGTGCAGGCCGCGGCGCGCGTGGCTCTTGACCGTGCCCAGGGGCCATCCGGTGCGTTCGGCGATCTCGGTCTGGGTGAGGTTCTCGTAGAAGGCCAGCCGCAGCACCCGCTGTTGGGCGGCCGGCAGCCGGGAGAGTTCCTGGCTGATCAGGACGCGGTCGAGGACCGTCTCCGGCTCGGCGGACTGCCGGTCGGCCACGGCGAGCGACGCCGCCGCCGAGGCCGCCAGATCCAGGCGGCGGGTGCGGGCGGAGAGCGCGTCGGCGATCTTGCGCCGGGTGATGCCGACGATCCAGCCGCCGATCGAGCCGCGCTCGGGCCGGAAACCGCCCCGCCCGCGCCAGACCCCGAGGAACACCTGCTGGGTCACGTCCTCGGCCTCCTTGGGGTCGCCGAGCGAACGCCACGCCAGCGTGTGCACCAGGGTCGACCAGCGCGCGTAGGCCGCCGCGAGGCACTCCTCGTCGCCCGCGACCAGGCCCCGGGCGACCTCCTCGTCCGCGGGCGCCGACCGCCGGTCCATCAGCGCCGCGCCGGGCTGTGGGCTCATGACGCTCCTCCTGCCGGACGGCGACCGCGCGGGGCCGGTCCTCTCGGGTGCCGATGCTGGCCATCGTGCGAGCGGAGCGATCAAGCGGGCAACTCGCATCGATTCTGCGTCGTATAGTCGAGGCATGATCGAAGGAACGGCCTCGGAGGCGGCCCCGCGCGGACCGGGCGTCGAGGCGCCCCTGACGACCGGCGCCCTGGCGCGGCGGCTCGGGGTGTCACCGACCACGCTGCGGTCCTGGGACCGCCGCTACGGCATCGGCCCCGCCGTCCGCGACGACGGACGCCACCGCCGCTGGGCCCCCCGCGACGTCGCCGTCCTGGAGACGATGTGCCGGCTGACGTCGTCGGGCGTGCCGCCCGCCGAGGCGGCCACCATGGCCAGGGAACAGCAGCCGGAGCGGGGCGACGCCCTGCCCGGCCCGCGTGCCGGCCGGGAGCGGCCGGGCGCGCCCGCGGGCCGCTCACGGGCGGCCGGCGCGCTGCCGCTCGGCGACGTCCGCCAGGAGTGCCGCGGGCTGGCCCGCGCCGCCGTCAGGCTGGACGCCCCGGCCGTCGATCGGCAGCTCGCCGACGCGGTGTCGAGGTACGGCGTCGTCACCGCCTGGGAGGAGGTCATGATGCCGACGCTGCACGCGGTGGGCCGCAAGTGGGAGTCGTCGGGGGACCGTTACGTCGAGGTCGAGCACCTGCTGTCCTGGCACGTCTCCACCACGCTGCGCCGCCACACCCCGGCGCCCGAGGGCGCGGGCGACGGTTCGCCTGGGCCCGTGGTGCTCGCCTGCGTCCCTGACGAGCAGCACACCCTGGCGATGGAGGCGCTCAACGCGGGACTGAGCGAACGGCTCACGCCCACCCGGATGTTGGGGGCGGCCGTGCCCGCCGAGGCGCTGGTGGCGTCGGTGCGCCGGCTCGGTCCCGCGGCCGTGGTGCTGTGGGCGCAGGTCCGCACCACCGCGAGCCTCGCCCTGGCCCGGCACATCGCGGACGCCCAGTGGGGTGTGAAGGGCGCCCGCAGCCGGCCCCTCGTCGTGCTCGCGGGACCGGGCTGGGCCGGCGCCCCGAGGGAGATGCCGAGGCCGCCGTCGCTGTCGAGCGCGGTCGACATACTGAGCGGCGCCCACCACCGCGGGACCGGGACGGAACGCGGCTGACGGCGGCCCCGGTGGGGCGGCGACGGCCGTTCGCCGTGCCCCGGGCGGGTGAACGGGTAGCGCGCCGCATCCAGCGGGCCGCGCTCGCGGGAAGCCATCGGCAGACGTGCGCGTTCGCGTACGGACGTCGCCGCGCCGGTGCCGCCGGCCGGCCCGACCCGTCAGGGGCCCACCGTGTCGAAGTCCGCCCGCACCCCCGACGTCCTGGTGATCGGCGCGGGGGCCGCAGGTCTCGCCTGCGCGAGGGACCTGCTCACGGCCGGGCTCGACGTCCGCGTCCTGGAAGCCTCCGACGGGGTCGGCGGGCGGATGCGGACCGACCGGATCGACGGGTTCGTCGTCGACCGGGGGTTCCAGGTCTTCAACACCTCCTACCCGCAGGTCAGGCGCAGGCTCCCGCTGCGCGGACTGCGGCTCGCGCCCTTCACGCCCGGGGTGCTGGTGAGGTCCGGGCGGGGCACGCTCCGCTTCGGCGACCCCACCCGGCGCCCCGGCACGCTGCCCGAGCTGCTCCGTGGCCGGCTCGCCGGGCCGCGCGACCTCGCCGCGCTCGGCGTGCTGTCGGCGCGGACCGCGCTCGGCCCCGTCGGGGCGCTGAAACGGGCACCGGAGCGCACCACCCGCACCGCCCTCGCGGACGCCGGTTTCTCCGAGGCGTTCGTGGAGCGCTTCTTCCGGCCGTTCCTGTCGGGGGTGTTCCTCGAGGACGGCCTGGAGACGTCAAGCCGCTTCTTCCACCTGGTCTGGCGCAGCATGCTGCGCGGCACCCTGTGCCTGCCCGCCGACGGCATCGGCGCGGTCCCCGCGGCCCTCGCCGACGCGCTGCCGCCCGGCACCGTCCGGCTGGACACACCGGTGGCCCGGCTGACCGAGGACGGCGTCGTCACCGGGGACGGCGGCGAGGTGGCCGCGCGGACGGTGGTGGTGGCCACCGGGTGGGGTGCCGCCGCCCGGCTGCTGCCCGGCCTGCCGGTCCCCGAGGGACGCACCGTCACGACGTACTACCACGTGGCGCCCCGCTCCCCGCTCGGCGAGCCGACCCTCCTCGTCGACGAGCGTCGCCGCTTCCTCAACACCTGCGTGCTCAGCGAGGTCGCGTCGACCTTCGCGCCCACCGGGCACGCGCTGGTCGCCACCTCCGTCCTCGGGCCGGACACCGAAGGCCGGGAGCGGGTGGTCCTGGACGCCCTCGCGGAGGCGTACGGCGCCGACACCGCCGGATGGGAGCTGCTGACGGTCCGCACGGTGCCGGACGCGCTGCCCGCGATGGCCCCGCCGCAGCCCCTCAGCCGCACCACCCGGGTGACCCCGGGTCGCCATGTCTGCGGCGACCACCGGGCGACCGGCTCGGTCCAGGGCGCGCTGGCCTCCGGTGCCCGCGCCGCCCGCGACGTCCTCGCCGACAGGCGCTGACCGCCGCCCGGCCCCCGCGCGTCAGTCGCGTCCCCTGGCCCGCTTGAAGCGGGCGAGGCCCTCGGGAAGGTCGACGATCGGGTCCGGGTAGGCGTCGATCGCCGCCCGGTCGAGGCCGCGCAGCTTCCACGGCTCGTGCACCGACGGCCCCGAGAGCCCGGCCAGTTCGGGGATCCAGCGGCGGACGTAGACGCCGTCGGGGTCGTAACGCTTCGCCTGGGTCACGGGGTTGAGGACCCGGTTGGGGCGGCTGTCGGTGCCGGTCCCGGCCATCCACTGCCAGTTGAGCTGGTTGTTGGCGACGTCCCCGTCGACCAGCAGGTCGAGGAAGTGCCGGGCGCCGACCCGCCAGTCGACGTACAGGGTCTTCGTGAGGAAGCTCGCCGTGAGCAGCCGGCCGCGGTTGTGCATCCAGCCCTCGTACCGGAGTTGGCGCATCGCCGCGTCGACCACCGGATAGCCGGTGCGGCCCTCCTTCCACGCCTCGATGTCCGCGCTCGCCGTCCGCTCGGAACGCCAACGGTCGTGCTTGGTGCGGTAGTCGGCGGTGGCGGCGTCCTGCCGGGCCGCCAGGACCTGGCGGTGGAAGTCGCGCCAGGCCAGCTGCCTGACGAACGCGTCGGCCCCGGGACCGCCCACCTTCCGGGCCCGGTGGACGAGTTCGACCGGGGAGAGGGTGCCGAAGTGCAGATGCGGCGAGAACCGCGAGGTGGCGTCGCCCGGCAGGTCGTCGTGCCGGTCCTCGTACGCCTGGACGCCCGCGCGCAGCCACGCCGTGACCCTCTTGCGGGCCACGGTCTCCCCGCCCTCCGCCAGCCCCTCCGAGAGGCCCGACAGGGCGTCCCTCGACGGCAGCCGCTCGGAGCCGACGCCGTCCGGGACCCGCACCGAGCGCGGTGCGCCGAACGCCTCCCGCAGCGGCTGCGCCGACCACTGCCTGAAGTACGGCGTGAAGACCGCGAAGTGGTCCGAGCCCGCCGGGGTCACCGCGCCGGGGGCGACGGCCGTCGTCACCGTGTCGTGGAGGTGCAGCCGCCGTCCGTCGGCCTCCAGGGCCTGCCGCAGCCGGTGTTCGCGCCGGTGCGCGAAGGCGCTGACGTCGGCCGCCATGTGCACCTCGTCGGCGTCCGCCTCGGCGACCACCTTGCACACCTCGTCGACGAGGTCCCCCGAGCGCAGCACCAGCCGGCCGCCGCGCTCGCGCAGCCCCGCGTCGAGGTCGCGCAGGCAGTCGGCGAGGAACGCGAGCCGGTTGGGCGCGGCGAACCCGGCGGCGTCCACCGCGGTGTCCCGCACGAACAGCGGGACCACCTCACGGGCGTCGTTCGCGGCCCGCAGCGGCGGATGGTCGTGCAGACGCAGGTCGGAGGTGAACAGGACGACCGAGACGTTCATGGTGCGGACTCCGGGGTCTGGGGAGGGAGCTGCCGACGGCAGGGCGTACGGCGGCAGGACGCGTGCCGGACGCCGTATCCGAGTGGTTCCGGCCGGGGCGGCGGGACGGATGCGGGGTTCATCCCACGGACGCGTGTTCGTCCGCGGTCCTGGTGGGCTCCCGGGTCGCGGCCAGCGCGATGTTGCGGGCCATGCCGCCGAACACCACGGAGTGGAAGGGCGAGATGCTCCACCAGTAGGCGTGCCCGAGCAGCCCCTGCGGATGGAACAGGGCCCGCTGCCGGTACCAGGTCCGCCCGTCGTCGTCGGTGTCCGCGCGCAGTTCGAGCCAGGCCAGGCCGGGCAGCCGCATCTCGGCGCGCAGCCGCAGCAGCCGTCCGGGCTCGATCTCCTCGACCCGCCAGAAGTCCAGCGACTCGCCGACCCGCAGCCGTTCCGCGTCCCGCCGCCCCCTGCGCAGACCGACCCCGCCGACCAGCCGGTCGAGCCGGCCGCGCACCGCCCACGCCAGCGGGAAGGAGTACCAGCCGTGGTCGCCGCCGATGCCCTCGATCACTCGCCACAGCGCCTCACGGGAGGCGTCCACGGGCCGTTCGCGCCGGTCCGTGTAGAGGCTGCCGCCCGCCCAGTCCGGGTCGGTGGGCAGCGGGTCGCTCGGCGCTCCCGGCAGCGAGGCCGACGACCAGCGGGTGGAGACGTCGGCCTGCCGGATGCGGCGCAGGGCGAGCCGGACCGCCTCGTCGAAGCCGATCGGGGAGCCGGGCGGCGCGGGCACGTAGCGGGCGATGTCGTTCTCGTGGCAGACGACCTCGTGGCGCAGCGACTCGGTGAGCGGGCGGGCGAGGGCCGCGGGCACCGGCGTGACCAGGCCGACCCAGTGGCTCGACAGCCGCGGGGTGAGCATCGGCACCGACACCACGTACCGCTTCCGCAGGTCGGCGACGCGCGCGTACCGCGTCATCATCTCCCGGTAGGTGAGCACGTCGGGGCCGCCGATGTCGAAGGCGCGGTTGACGTCGGCGGGCATGCCCGCGCTGCCGACCAGCATCCGCAGCACGTCCCGTACCGCCACCGGCTGGATGCGGGTGTGCACCCAGCTCGGGGTGACCATCACCGGCAGCCGTTCGGTGAGGTAGCGCAGCATCTCGAAGGAGACCGAGCCGGAGCCGATGACGACGGCCGCCCGCAGCACCGTGGTGGGCACCCCGGAGTCGAGCAGGATCCGGCCGACCTCGGACCGGGAGCGCAGATGCGGGGAGAGCGCGCGTTCGGGCACGTCCGAGGGGGTCAGACCGCCGAGGTAGACGATCCGGCGGACGCCCGCGGCCCGCGCCGCCTCGCCGAAGATCCGCGCCGCCTCCCGGTCCGTCCGCTCGAAGTCGTCGCCCGAGCCCAGCGCGTGCACCAGGTAGTACGCGACGTCGACCCCGCGCATGGCGTCGGCGACCGAGGCGGCGTCCGTGACGTCCCCGCGCACGGTCTCCACCCGGCCCGCCCACGGGTGGTCGCGCAGCTTGCCGGGGGAGCGGGCCAGGCAGCGGACCCGGTGTCCCGCGTCCAGCAGCTCGGGGACCAGCCTGCCGCCGATGTATCCGGTGGCGCCGGTCACCAGGCAGAGCGTTCCGGCGCGGTCGTCGTCAGCGTTCATGGGCTCTCGGTCCTCCGTGTCGGCGTGCCCCCTCGTGATCCCTTCCCCGGGCGCGGCCGAACCGGATGCGGACGCTTCTATAGGGTGACCGCGTGGCCACAGCAGACGACCGGGACCAGCGCGCGACCGCGCCGCGGACACCCCGGGCCCCCGCGGGTACGGCACCCCCGGCGCCCGCGGGCACCGACCTCCAGTCGTTCGCCGTCCAACTGCGCCGGATGAACGGCGGCATCAACCGGGCGGTGCACGGTTTCGCCGGTGACCAGGGCCTGCACGCCACCGACGTCCAGGCGCTCGCCGCGATCCTCGACGCCGACGAGCCGATGACACCGGGCCGGCTGCGCGAGCACCTGGGGCTCACCTCGGGCGCGGTGACCGCCTGCGTGGACCGGCTGGAGCGGGCCGGGCACATCCGCCGGGTCCGGGAGAGCGCCGACCGCAGGGTGGTCCATCTGCACTACGCGGCCGACGCGAAGGCGCTGGCCCGCGCCTACTTCCGGCCGCTCGCCCAGGCGGCCCAGGGCGCGCGCGCCCGCTTCACGGAGGACGAGCTGGCCGTGGTGGTGCGCTTCCTCCAGGCCATGAACGAGGAGCTGAGGATTCCCCGCTCGCCCGGCGACTGACCCCGAATCAGGGGAGGCGCGCGCGGCGCACCACGGGGTGTGCCCTACCATCGGGCCAGATATCTCGATGATTAAGATTGTTTTCCATCGAGATTGTTTCCGGATCCGCCGTCCCGCGCCGTCCGCGGATCCACCGTCCCGAAGCACTGGAGAGCCATGTCCCTCACCCCGCGCCGGGGCCGCGTCCTCGTCCCGCTGCTCCTGCTCGTCGTCTGGCTCGGCATCGGCGGCGCGCTCGGGCCGTTCGCCGGACGGCTCGGCGAGGTCGCCACCAACGACCAGGCCGCCTTCCTGCCGCGCAGCGCCGAGTCCACCGAGGTCATCACCGCGCAACGGGCCTTCCGGCAGGACGAGACCCTCCCCGCCATCGTCGTCTGGACCGACGACGGCGACGCCGGCGGCTCGATGCGGGACCGGCAGGCCGCCGCCACCCGCGCCCTCGCCCCGCTCACCGGCACCCCGGGCGTCGCCGGCACCGTGTCGCCCGCGCTGCTCTCCAAGGACGGCGCCGCGCTCGAAGCCGTCGTCCCGCTCCGCCCCGACCTCGGCGACCGGCTCGCCCCCACCCTCGACCGGATCAGGGCGGCCGCCGCCCATGTCCCCGGCAGCACGGTCCAGCTGTCAGGACCCGCGGCCACCAAGGCCGACCTCTCCGACGCCTTCGCCGGGATCGACGGACTGCTGCTCGCCGTCGCCCTGGTGGCCGTCCTGGTGATCCTGCTCCTCGTCTACCGCAGCGTCCTGCTGCCGCTGGTGATCATCCTCGGGGCCGTCTTCGCGCTCGGCCTCGCCTGCGCGATCGTGTACGCGCTCGCCGACCACGACCTCGTCCGCGTCGACGGACAGGTGCAGGGCATCCTCTCCATCCTCGTCATCGGCGCCGCCACCGACTACGCCCTGCTGATCACCGCCCGCTTCCGCGAGGAACTCGCCGTCCACGCCGACCGGTTCGCCGCCGCGCGGGCCGCGCTGCGCCAGTCCTGGGGCGCCGTCGTGGCCAGCGCCGCGACCGTTGCGCTCGGCCTGCTCGCGCTGCTGCTGAGCGACCTCACCAACAACCGGGCGCTCGGCCCCGTCGGCGCTGTCGGCATCGTCTGCGCGGTCCTCAGCTCGCTCACCTTCCTGCCCGCCGTCCTCGTCCTGCTGGGCCGCGCCGCCTACTGGCCGGCCACCCCGCGCCCCGCCACCGAGCAGGCCGCGGGCGGATGGCGGCGGGTGGCCGCCCTGGTGGACCGGGCGCCCCGCGCGGTCTGGGCGGTCTCCCTCGCCGGACTCCTCGCCTGCGCCGCGTTCGCCCCGACCCTGGTGTCGCGGGGCGTCCCGCTCGACGAGACCTTCGTCGACGACGCGCCCTCCGTCGCCGCGCAGTCCACCCTCGCCCGGCACTTCCCCGGCGGCTCGGGCAACCCCGCCGTCGTCATCGCCGACGCCGGCCGCCTCGACCGCGTCCTGGCCGCCGCCCGCGCCACCGAGGGCGTCGCCTCCGCTTCGGGCGTCACCGCCTCGGGGCGCCCCGGCGGCGACCCGCTGATCGTCGACGGACGGGTCCGCGTCGACGTCACCCTCACCGCCGCCCCCGACAGCGACGCCGCCACCGACACCGTCGCCCGGCTGCGCACCGCCCTGCACGCCGTCCCCGGCGCGGACGCCCTGGTCGGCGGCTACACCGCGCAGCGCTACGACACCCTGCGCACCGCCGAACGCGACCGGGTCCTCATCGTCCCGGTGGTCCTCGCCATCATCCTGACGATCCTCACCGTGCTGCTGCGCTCACTGCTGCTGCCGGTGCTCCTGGTCGCGACCGTCGGCCTCAACCTGCTGGCCACCCTGGGCGTCTCGGCGCTGGTCTTCCGGCACGTCCTCGGCTTCACCGGCACCGACCCGTCCGTTCCGCTGTACGGGTTCGTGTTCCTGGTCGCTCTCGGCGTCGACTACAACATCTTCCTGATGTCCCGGGTCCGTGAGGAGTCGCTGCGCCACGGCGTCCGGGAGGGGATGCTGCGCGGTCTTGTCGGCACCGGCGGCGTCATCACCTCGGCCGGTGTGGTCCTCGCGGCGACCTTCGCCGCCCTCGGCGTGATCCCGCTGGCGTTCCTCGCGCAGATCGCGTTCATCGTCGCGTTCGGCGTCCTGCTCGACACGCTGGTGGTCCGGTCCCTGCTCGTTCCCGCCCTGGTGCGAGATCTTGGTGCGGTGACCTGGTGGCCGGGACGGCTGTGGCGCGGCACGTCCGCGCGAGCCGGAGGTTCGTCCGGGGCGACCGGTCACACCGAGACGAAGGCGCAGCCCCGCGCAGCCGGGGCCCCCGACGAGGAGTGAACCGTGCCCCCGCAGACCGTAGTTGTCGGCCCGGCCGACGCCCATGCCCTCTCCGAGCCGCTGTTCGCGCGGCTGCGCGAGCTGGAGGAGGGCACGGCCGAGTACTCGTACGTGCGCAACACGCTCGTCGAGCTGAACATGTGGGTGGTGCGGCAGGCCGCCCGCCGCTTCAGGCCCAGCGCGGAGATCCACGACGACGTCCTCCAGGTCGGCACGGTCGGGCTCATCAAGGCCATCAACCGGTTCGACCCGACCCGGGGGTTCGAGTTCGAGGCGTTCGCGGTGCCCACGGTGGCGGGGGAGATCAAACGGTTCTTCCGTGACACCACCTGGGCGGTGCGGGTGCCGAGGCGGCTCAAGGACTGCCGTGCGCTGCTGCGCGAGCAGGCGGTCGCGTTCGAGCAGCGGGAGGGCCGCGCCCCCACCGTCGCCGAACTCGTCGAGCGCACCGGCCTCGCCGAGGACGAGGTGGTCGACGGGCTGCGGGCGGCCGAGGGGTACGGCACCGTCTCGCTCGACGCGCCGGCCGAGGCGGGGGCCGACGGCCTGACCCTCGCCGACCGGCTCGGCGGCGACGACCCCGCGCTGGGCAGGACCGACGACCTGGTGACCGTCGCGCCGCTGGTCGCCGCCCTGCCCGAGCGCGAACGCACCCTCCTCGCGATGCGCTACCTCCAGGACATGACGCAGAGTCAGATCGGCGTCGAACTCGGCATCTCCCAGATGCATGTCTCCCGGCTGCTGACCCGCACCCTCGCCACCCTCCGCTCCGCGCTCGCGGACCGGGCCTGACGCACCCCGCCCATCGGCCTGACATGTCCCCGTACAACGGGGGCATACGCAGGACACGACCCCCATCGGGGCGACCAGAAGGCCGATGCAGGAGGTGTGCCGCTATGGGCGCAGAGGTGTTGGAGCGGTTCCCTGCGGGATCTCCTCGCGGGTCGTGGCCGGCCGAGGAGTACGCGGCCCAGCGCCGCGCGGCCGGCGAACCGGCGACCGTGGTGATGGACCTGAAGTCGGACGCCTTCCTCGTCGTGCGCGACGAGGACTGAGCCGGGCCGACGGCACGGACGGGGTCCTCGCGCGACATGCGCCGGGTTCTCCGCGCGGCGCGGGACGGGACGGGTCCTTGGCGCGGCAGGCTACGGGGCCTTCGCACGACACGGGACAGGGCTTTCGCGTGACGGGGATCGGACCGACCCTGTGACGCGGATCGGGCGCCCGTGTGACGGGATGCGGGCCGCCCGTGTGACGGGATGCGGGTCGGCCGTGTGACGTTGGATCGACCCGGGGTGGCGCTCAGCCGCCGCTCCGTGGCCCGCCCACCCCGTCGAGTTCCCCGCCGGTCGTCAGATGGGCCCGTACGGTGACGCGCGGGCGTCCGGACGCGGGGAGCGCGAGGGTGTTGCCCCGCCCCGACGCCCGGACGTCACCGGTGACGTCGATCCGGGTGACGCCCCGACTGCCCGCCGCCAGCAGATAGTCCCGGCCGTCCGGCGCCCGCCACTCCGTCGACGCCACCACGTGTTGGCCGAACCGGCTGCACAGCGCGGTCGACGGCACCCGGGCGACCGTCCGGCCCGGCGCGTCCACGCCGTCCCGGCTGGTGCGCAACGTCACCGTCACCGCACCGGGACCCCGCCAGGTGTCCGCGCGGGCGCAGCTCCACACCGCGTCGCCGCCCGTGCCGGGCAGCCGCTGCCGCGCGAAGTCCCAGGCGTTGACCGCCCGTACGCCCAGGGCGCCCGACGTCCCCAGCGCGCACGCCTGATGGGCCCAGGCGAGCAGTGCCGCGGGCCCGGTCGCCTCCCGGGGCTGCCGGGCCGGCGCCCCGCCTCCCGGCAGCGGGGTGTACGTCAGATGGACGGGGGACAGGGCGCCCACCCCGGCCAGCAGGAACGCGTGACGCTCGGCGATCCGCTCGGAGGACCGCAGTTGCAGCACCGGCGCGCTCCCGCACCCGCCGCCCGATGACCCCGTGCGCCCGGTCGCCCCGGTCGGCACCGACGGGACCCGGTCGGTGACGCCGTCCTCCGTCACGGTGAGCGGACGGGCCGGTACGTCGGGCCTCAGCAGATCACGGGTGCCCGCCTCGGCGACCCACGGCGCCAGCAGGTAACGGACCCCGCCGGTGCGACCGCCTGAGCCGCCACCGTCGTCGACGGCGAGCGCCGCGGCCGTCGTCACATCCGAGTCGTCGACCCGGGACACCCTCAACTCGCCCTCCGCGCGCACCCACTTGGGCTCGCTGTAGCGGGCGACGCGCTGGCCGTCGTAGAGCACCACCACCGCGTGCGCGCCGACACCGCCCGCGAACAGCAGCCGCGGCGCCGACGTCGGGGCCGCGGCGGACGTCGCGGCGGCCAGCGTGACGCGGGTGCCGGACGACGGGTGCGCCCACGCGGCGAGGGCCCGGCCGAGGAGGGCCTCGTCGCCCGTACGGTCACCGCGCGCCGGCCACGCCGTGAAATCCATCCGCGCGGTGCTGCCCCACACCCCGGCCGGGGTCCGCAGCAGCGCCGCCGGACGCAGCGCCGCCGCCGACTCGGGCGCCGGTACGGAGGCCGGGGCCGCGGGCCGTCCCGACGTGGTCGTCACCAGCGTCACCGCCGAGATCGCCGCGACCGCGCAGGCGGCGACCGCCACCCGGACCCGCCGTCTGCGCCGCAGCAGATCGGTCGGGCTGGCCTGGAGCGCGCACGCGTCGAACTCCTGCGACGCCAGCAGCGCCGCCGTCGCCGCGTGCTCGTCCTCACCCGCGCCCAGCAGCGCGGCGGCCCGCAGCGCCGCGTCCGGCTCGGTGGCGCCCGCCGCCGTCAGCAGCGCGCGCACGGCGTCCGGCGCGAGACCGTGCACCACGCTCAGCAGGAACGCGGCCCGCGCCGCCGCCGACACCCCCGACAGCTTCTGTGCCAAAGCGAGTTCGGCGGCACCGCCGGACCGCGGGAACAGCCGCAGCCCGATCACAAGCGGCAGCCTGGGCAGCCGACGCGCCGGCCACCGACGGGAGCCGCGGTCGTGGGCGAGCGCCCCGCGCAGCACCTCCGCGGTGAGCGCCCACGCGGCGGAGTGCCGCGCCGGGCCTCCCGCGCGCGGCGCGGGCACGGCGGGCATCTGGTGCGTCGAGCGGAACCGCGGCAGCGTCCGCTGGACCAGGGAGTGCGCCACCAGCACCCGTCGGTGCCGGCCGAGCGTCGCGGGCAGCACGAGGTGGGCCAGCCTGACCAACTCCCCGTACTGCTCGACGAGAACGGTCTCTGCCTCCAGAACCGGTGTCCTGACACTCCCGCCGGAGCGTCGGAGCGAGCGAAGGTGCATGGAGCGTGATGCCTTCCGGACGAGGGACGCGCGCTGCGCCTTCCACTCCGTCAAACGAGTGAATCATGAACAGGTCACCGCCCGGCGGGGCGCGCGCCTGGCCCGGT
Source organism: Streptomyces griseoviridis (assembly GCF_005222485.1). Classification (NCBI taxonomy): domain Bacteria; kingdom Bacillati; phylum Actinomycetota; class Actinomycetes; order Kitasatosporales; family Streptomycetaceae; genus Streptomyces; species Streptomyces griseoviridis. The sequence goes on along the minus strand of NZ_CP029078.1, from coordinate 602,031 downwards.
CGCGCCCCGCACGCTTCCGCCCAGCTCACACCCCCGGCGCACGAACGCCTCGTGCAACTCCCCGGCCGCGAGCGGCACCGACTCGGCCCGGCGCCGCCGCAGTGTCAGCCGCACCCCGGTCGTGTCGCCCGCGAGCGTCCTGTGGGTGATCGTGCCCTGCCGCTCCAGGGGATCGCCGACGACGCTGAAGTCCGGCAGCACCGTCACCCCGAGCCCCTCGGCGACCATCAGCTTGCCCATCTCGGCGCCGTCCGTGGAGTAGGAGAACGACGGCAGGCGCCCGGCGAGGAGCCGGTGCACGAAACGGTGCATGACATAGCCGGAGCGCATCGCGATCAGCGGCTGGGTGAGCAGATCGTCCACCGAGACGGCGTCGAGCGCGGCCAGCGGGCTGTCGGGCCGCAGACACACCACGGGGCGCCCCCGCAGCAGCTCCGTGGAGTCGAGCCCCGCGGGCGGGTCGTCGCCGTCCAACTGGTTGACCAGGCCCAGATCGAAGCCGCCCTCCGCCAGCGCCCGGTCGATCTCCGCCTGCCGCGCCGCCACCACCTCGACCTGGGTGACCGGATGCGTGGCGCGGAACTCCCGCAGCACCGGGATCAGCAGCGGCACGGTCGCCGCGTTCACCGTGCCGACGCGCACCATGCGGCTGATGCGGTGCTGCTCGCCCGCCGCCGCCCGCAGCCGGTCCACCGCCTCCAGCACCTGGGAGATGTAGGGCAGCAGCTCCCTGCCCTCCGCGCTCATCGTCGCCCCCGAGCGCTTGCGCTCCAGCAGATCCACCCCCAGTTCCCGCTCCAGATTCCGTACCGTCTCGCTCAACGCGGGCTGCGAGAGCCGCAGTTCCTCGGCCGCCCGGCGCAGCGAGCCGAGCCGGGTCACGGCCGCTATGTATTCCAGCTGTTCGGTGCGCACCCCCGCAGAGTGCGGCCCTTTCACGAGCGGGTTCAAGGGTTTCCCTGTCACGCCTTCGTGAAATCCAATGGTCCGGGATACGAGACCGGTCGGGTTCTCCTTGACGGCTCTCGCCGACGGCTGCCACGATCGACGGCATGAAGATGCGACTGGACCTCACGCGGCGACGCCATGTCGACCTCGCGCGCGTCTCCAGCGCCTCCTGTCGCGCCGCGGCCTGATCCCCGCCTCGATCCGCCGCACCGCCTCCCACCTCCGACCGCACCGGTCACCCCTTTTCCGCGCCCGCCCGTGATGCGCCGCGCGTTCACGCCCGCCTGATGCGGTGCGGCCCGCGCACCACCGAGCCGCGGCCCGCCGGCACCGCCGAGGGCCCCGACCGGTTCCGGCGCGACGTCCCACCCGCACTCCGCACGACCCCGTCGCCCCCGCACGGCGCGCGGCCGGCCGCCGGGTCCTCGGCGCTCAACTGCCGCGGCCCCGCCGATACTTCCGACCGTTCCCACCCGGGGCGCCCGCCGGACGCGGACGCCCCACCTCCCCGAAAGAGGGCTCATGGCCACCGTCCTGTCCGTCTCCGGCAGCCCCTCCGCCTCCTCCCGCACCAACCGGCTGCTGCGCCACCTCGACCAGCGGCTCGCCGCCCAGGGCCACGAGGTGATACCCCTCGACGTCCGCACCATCCCCGCCGAGGCCCTGCTCGGCGCCGACTTCGCGCACCCCGCGATCGTCGAGGCCACCGAACTGTTCGCCCGCGCCGACGGCGTCGTCGTCGGCACGCCCGTCTACAAGGCCGCCTACTCCGGCGTCCTCAAGGCGCTCCTCGACCTGCTCCCGCAGTACGCCCTCACCGGCAAGACCGTGCTGCCGCTCGCCACCGGCGGCACCACCGCCCACGTCCTCGCCATCGACTACGCGCTGCGCCCGGTCCTCAACTCCATGGGCGCCGCGCACATCGTGCAGGGCTGGTTCACCCTCGACAAGGACATCACCGTGCACGAGGACGGCACCCTCTCCGTCGCGCCCCTCGCGACCGAGGCCCTCACCCAGGTCGTCGACCAGTTCTCCACCGCCCTCGGCCGCACCCCGCTGCTGGCCGCGGCGAGCTGACCGCCGTGTCCGCCCACGTCATCGCCGACGACGCCGAGGCGCTCGCCGTCGCCCGGTCCCTCGCCGACGGGTTCCGGGCCGGGGCAGGCGCCCGCGACAGCGAACGACGGCTGCCACGAGCCGAGTTGGAGCGGCTCTCGGCGTCCGGACTGCTCGCCGTCACGGTGCCCGCCGAGCACGGCGGCGCCGACGTCGACGCGACGACCCTCGCGGAGATCTTCCGGCTGCTGGCCTCCGCCGACGGCAGCCTCGCCCAGATCCCGCAGAGCCACTTCGTCTACGTCAACGTGATCCGCCGTCAGGGCACCGCGGAACAGCGGAAGTTCTTCTTCGCCGAACTGCTCGCCGGGCGCCGCTTCGGCAACGCCCAGTCCGAGGCGGGCACCCGGCACGTCCAGGACATCCGCACCCGGCTCACCCCACGCCCCGACGGCTCCTTCCTGCTCACCGGGGTGAAGCACTACTCCACCGGCGCCCTCTTCGCCGACTGGATCCCGGTGCTCGCCCGCGCCGACCACGACGACCTGCACGTCGCCTACGTGCCCCGGGACGCCCCAGGCGTCACCGTCGTCGACGACTGGGACGGCATGGGCCAGCGCACCACCGCGAGCGGCACCGTCCACCTCACCGACGTGCCGGTGCCCGCCGACCGGGTCCTGCCCCACCACCTCACCTTCCGCGGCCCGCAACTCCACGGCGCGGTGGCCCAGTTGCTGCACGCGGCCATCGACGTAGGGATCGCCGACGGCGCGCTCGCGGAGGCCGCCGAGTTCGTCAGGACGAAAAGCAGGCCCTGGTTCGAGAGCGGCGTCGACACCGCCGCCGAGGACCCGCTGGTGATCCAGCGGTTCGGTGAACTCGCCGTCGGCACATGGGCGTCGAGGGCCCTGCTGCGGGAGGCGGCACGGACCGTGGAGGAGGCACGCGCCGACCTCACCGACGACTCGGCCGCCGAGGCGTCCATCGCGGTCGCCGCCGCCAAGGCGCACGCGGCCCGTACCGCCGTCGAGGTCGCGGACGCCCTCTTCGAACTGGCCGGCACCCGCTCCGCCCTCAACTCCCTGAACCTGCACCGGCACTGGCGCGACGCCCGCACCCACACCCTGCACGACCCGGCCCGCTGGAAGATCCAGCACATCGGCCGCTACGTCCTCAGCGGCACCAGGCCACCCCGCCACGGCCTCCTCTAGCCGCACGCGACCCCGAGCGCCGCGGCCCGGTTCCCCACCCGATCGGAGACCCCACGTGTCCCTCACCTTCCACTGGTTCCTGCCCACCAACGGCGACAGCCGGCACGTCGTCGGCGGCGGCCACGGCACCCCGGCCACCGCCTCGGGACGGGACCGGCCGCCGACGGTCGCCTATCTGAGCCAGATCGCCCGCGCCGCCGAGGACCTGGGCTTCCTGGGCGCGCTCACCCCGACCGGCGCCTGGTGCGAGGACGCCTGGCTGACCACCGCCATGGTCAGCCAGAACAGCGAACGCCTCAAGTTCCTGGTCGCGTTCCGCCCCGGCTTCGTCTCCCCGACGCTCGCCGCGCAGATGGCCTCCACCTTCCAACGGCAGTCCGGCGGACGGCTGCTCCTCAACGTCGTCACCGGCGGCGAGAGCCACGAGCAGCGGGCGTACGGCGACTTCCTCGACAAGGACGACCGCTACCGCCGCACCGGCGAGTTCCTCGAAGTCGTCAAGGGGTTGTGGGAGGGCAAGACGGTGGATCTGCACGGCCGGCACCTCCAGGTGGCGGACGCGAAGCTGGCCCGGGTGCCCGACCCGGTGCCCGAGGTGTACTTCGGCGGGTCCTCGCCCATCGCCGGGGAGATCGCCGCCCGCCACTGCGACGTCTACCTCACCTGGGGCGAACCGCCCGCGCAGGTCGCCGAGAAGATCGCCAGGATCAGGGAGCTGGCCGCCGCACAGGGCCGCACCCTGCGGTTCGGCATCCGGCTGCACGTCATCACCCGCGACACCTCGGAACAGGCGTGGGCCGAGGCGGGCCGGCTCCTGGACGGCTTCGACCCGGAGACCGTCCGCTCCGTGCAGGCCGGGCTCGCCCGCAGCGAGTCCGAGGGGCAGCGCCGGATGCTCGCCCTGCACGGCGGCGGCCGGGACGGACTGGAGATCCACCCGAACCTCTGGGCCGGCATCGGCCTGGTGCGCGGCGGCGCGGGCACCGCCCTGGTCGGCAGCCACGACGAGGTCGTCGAACGGATCAAGGAGTACCACGCCCTGGGCATCGACGAGTTCGTGCTCTCCGGCTACCCGCACCTGGAGGAGGCGTACTGGTTCGGCGAGGGCGTCCTGCCCCGGCTCGCCGCCCAGGGCCTGTGGCGCCACCCGGCGAACCTGGCCGAAACCCCCGAGGCGCAGGTGCCGTTCGCGAGTTAGCCGAGTTAGCCGAGTCAGCCGAGTCAGCCGAGTCAGCCGAGTCAGCCGAGTCAGCCGAGTCAGCCGAGTCAGCCGAGTTGGCCGAGTCCGGCCAGGGCGTCGAGGTGGGCTCGGCGGGCGTCCGACGTCTGGCCCTGGATCAGCAGGAACATCCCCTCCCGGGACAGCCGTTGGGCCGGCTCGCGCAGATCCATCGCACGGCCGCCACGGGCCACGACCGCCGCCGTGGTGGCCGTCCGCAGCACGTCGTAGGCCCGCGTCCGGCACGCCAGCCGTTCGGCCACCCGCTCCAGCGGCTCGGGGTGTTCGGCGAGCGCGTACGCCGACTCCCGTACCGCGTCGAGCCGTTCACGCAGCGCGCGGGCCGTGTCCGGCTCCCGGGACTCCGCGACCAGCTCGACGGCGGCCCGCGCCACCCCGAACACGGCGGGCGAGGCGTTCGCGGCACGGGCCCGGTCGGTCGCCGCGAACACCTCGTGCGGGGTGCGCAGCAGCACCACCTCGTCGGGCAGCCACAGCCCGTCCAGGCCGAGCGACACGGTCCGCGCGGCGGTGAGCGCCGCCAGCCGCATCGGCGGCGAAGCACGCAGCCCCGGCTGCTCGCGCGCGTCGGCGAACGCGAACACCAGCTCGCCGGTGTCGGTCACCCCCGCGAGCAGCATCAGATCGTTCAGCCCCCAGCCGGTGAACCACGGCACGGTGCCGTCGAACCGCCACCCGTCCCCCTCCCGCGCCGCCCGCACCGGCCGCCGGGGGAAGGCACGGACATGCGCGTACGCGATCCCCGCGAGCGCCTCACCGGTCGCCAGCCGGCGCAGCAGCCGCTCCCGCACCGGCGCCGCCGACCGCGCGAGCATCCGCACCGGCGTGTGGTGCTGGGTCTGCACGAACCACGTCGAACAGCACGCGCCGGCGAGGATCTCCGCGACCTCCCGCGCCACCGCGTCGGGCGCCCCCGCGCCGCCGTACTCCACCGGCGCGCTCACCCCGAGCAGCCCCGCGTCCCGGATCGCGTCGAGGTGACCGGCCGGCACCCCCTCCACGTCGACACGGGCCGCGTCAGGGGCGAGCAGCCCGGCGGCCAGGGAACGGGCGGCGACGACGAGCGGATGGTCTTCGAAGGTCATGGGGAAGGATTCTCCCGGTCGGCGCGCGCGAGGTGTCGATCCGGGGCCGCGCCGTTCGTGTAGGAGGGGAGAACACACCGAGGCCCGAGGAGGCCGTCATGACGTACTACCTGCTCAGCGTGGTCCAGCCCGCCGACGGCGAACCGCCCGCGCCGGAGGCGCTCGCGCAGATCATGCGCGACGTCCGCGCCTTCGACGAGGAACTCCGCGCGGCGGGCGCCTGGGTGTTCGCCGGCGGCCTGCACGGCCCGGAGACCGCCACCCTGCTGCGTCCCGCCGACGGCGACGTCCTGATCAGCGACGGCCCGTACGCCGAGGGCAAGGAGTACCTGGGCGGACTCAGCCTGATCAAGGCTGGCGACCTGGACGAGGCCCTGGAGTGGGGCAGGAAGGCGGCCCTCGCCACCACGCTGCCGATCGAGGTCAGGCCGTTCGTGGACCAGCACTGACCATGCCGGACCCCATCGACGTCGAGGCCGTGTTCCGGGCGGAGTACGGCCGCGCGGTCGCCGTCCTGGTCCGCTTCCTCGGTGACATCGACCTCGCCGAGGAAGCCGTCCAGGACGCCTTCACCACCGCCGTCCGACGCTGGCCGCAGACCGGCGTGCCACCGAGCCCGGCCGGCTGGATCATCACCACCGCCCGCAACCGGGCGATCGACGGACTGCGCCGGGAGGCCGTCCGGGACGCCAGGCACGCCCAGGCCGCCCTGCTCGACACCCCCGGCCCACCGGCCGAGGAGGGTCCCGTGCGCGACGAGCGGCTCCGCCTGATCTTCACCTGCTGCCACCCCGCGCTCGCCCCGCGCGCCCAGGTCGCCCTGACGCTGCGGCTGCTCGGCGGGCTCACCACCGAGCAGATCGCCCGCGCCTTCCTGGTCCCCGAACCGACCATGGCCCAACGGCTGGTCCGCGCCAAGGCGAAGATCCGCGCCGCCCGCATCCCCTACCGCGTCCCGCGCGACGCCGACCTCCCCGACCGGCTCCGGGTCGTCCTCGCCGTGATCTACCTGATCTTCAACGAGGGGTACACGGGCAGCCCCGAGCTGTGCGCCGAGGCCGTCCGCCTGGCCCGACTGGTCATCGAACTGATGCCCGACGAACCCGAGGCCACCGGTCTGCTCGCGCTGCTGCTCCTGATCGACGCGCGCGCGAGCGCACGCCGGGGCGCGGACGGCGCGCTGGTGCCGCTGCCCGAGCAGGACCGCGCCCTCTGGGACCGCGCGCTGATCGCCGAGGGCCAGGACCTGGTCCGCCGCTGCCTGCGCCGCGACCGGCCGGGCCCGTACCAGATCCAGGCCGCCGTCCAGGCCGTCCACAGCGACGCGCGACGCGCCGAGGACACCGACTGGGGGCAGATCCTGCGGCTGTACGACCACCTCATGGCCGTCGCGCCCAGCCCGGTGGTGGCCCTGAACCAGGCGGTCGCCGTGGCGGAGACGCGGGGCCCGGAGGCGGCCCTCGCCCTGGTCGACGCGCTGGACCTGGACCGCTACCACGTCCTGCACGCGGTCCGCGCCGACCTGCTGCGCAGGCTGGGCCGCACCGGGGAGGCGGTACGGGCGTACACGGCGGCCCTCGCCCGCACCGAGAGCACGGCGGAGCGGGCCCTGCTGGAACGCAGGCGGGCGGAGCTGGCGGGGGAGGGGGAGGGTGAGTCGTGACAGGAGAGGGCGGGGCGTCACGCAGGGGGCCGGTGGGAGGGACGCGTCACGGGGAGACGCCGTCCGGCGGGGGAATTTATTTTGGTGTATGAAAGGTTGGCATATACACCTGATGGGGTGGGGTGCGGGACCGCCGCACGCCCGCCGACCATCGGGACACCGACCCACCGTCCATGAGCCGCAAGGCCGCACAGCAGCAGCGAGGCACCGTGAACCCCACCACCCCCGAGCAGCCCGCCGACATCGTGGCCCGGCTGCGCGCCACCTTCCGCACCGGCCGCACCAAGCCCGTCGAGTGGCGCACGGACCAGCTGCGCAGGCTGCGCGAGATGCTCACCGAGGACGGCGACGACCTGGCCGCCGCCCTCCACGCCGACCTCGGCAAGAGCACCACCGAGGCCCGGCGCACCGAGATCGACTTCACCGTCCGCGAGATCGACCACACCCTCGACCACCTCGCCGACTGGCTGCGCCCCGAGCCCGCGCCCGTCCCGGCCCACCTCGGCTCCGACGCCACCGCCTGGACGCAGTACGACCCGCTGGGCGTCGTCCTCGTCATCGCCCCCTGGAACTACCCCGTGCAACTGCTGCTCGCCCCGCTGGTCGGCGCGCTCGCCGCCGGGAACGCCGTGGTCGTCAAGCCGAGCGAGCTGGCACCCGCCACCTCGGCGGCGCTGGCCCGGCTGCTGCCCGCCTACCTCGACACCGACGCGTTCGCCGTCGTCGAGGGCGGCGTCCCGGAGACGACCGCGCTGCTGGCCGAGCGGTTCGACCACATCTTCTACACCGGCAACGGCGCCGTCGGCCGGATCGTGCTGCGGGCCGCGGCCGAACACCTCACCCCGGTCACCCTCGAACTCGGCGGCAAGTCACCGGCGTTCGTCGACGGCGACGCCGATGTCCAGCTGGTCGCCGACCGGTTGGCGCGCGGCAAGTTCCTGAACGCGGGACAGACCTGTGTGGCCCCCGACTACGTGCTGACCGACCCGGCGACCGCCGCCGCGCTCGAACCGGCCCTCGCCCGCTCCGTCGAGACGCTGTTCGGCGCCGACCCGAAGGCGTCAGGCGAGTACGGGCGGATCATCAACGAGCGCCATTTCGACCGGCTCTCGGGGCTGCTCGACTCCGGCCGGGTGGTCGTCGGTGGCGACACCGACCGGGCCGTGAAGTACATCGCGCCGACCGTGCTCGCCGACGTCGAGCCGTCGTCGCCCGTCATGGGGGAGGAGATCTTCGGTCCGATCCTGCCGATCGTCACGGTGCCCGGCCTCGACGACGCGATCGACTTCATCAACGACCGGGACAAGCCGCTCGCCCTGTACGTGTTCACGGAGTCCGAGGGGACGCGGGACCGGATCGCCGCCGAGACGTCGTCGGGCGGCCTCGGACACGGTCTGCCGCTCGCCCATCTCACCGTCTCCGACCTGCCGTTCGGCGGGGTGGGGGAGAGCGGCATGGGCAACTACCACGGCCGGTACTCCTTGGAGACGTTCAGCCACCGCAAGGCGGTCCTGCGCAAGCCGCTGAGCTGACCGGGCTGGCCGGGAGCTGACTGCCGGTCAGCGACCGTGACCGGTGCGGACGACGCCGGTCAGGGCCCCTCACGGCCCGGCACCGCGGCCGCACCTCGGTGAGGTGCGGCCGTTTTCCGTAAGGGAGTTGGGGGCCAGGGCGCGGGCTGGAAGCGGATCAGCGGGGCGCCCGCACCGCCCGCGCTCACCTGCGCGGGCCGCGCGCCGCGGGCTCGGCGCCGCGCACGCCGTGTGCGCCCGCGCTCACGTGCCGCGCGGGACGCGCCCGCACGGGCGGGCGGTGCCCACCGTCAGGAACGCTGGGCTGCCGGGACCGGGGCACGGAACCGTTCGAAGGCGGCCCGCAGCTGACGGGCCTGGTTGTCCGCGCCGAGGGCGTTCGGGTGGACGAAGGTGCACGTCGCGCCGGTGCCGGGGAGCAGGGCGCACAGGCGCGCGGGCGGGTCCGTCTGGTCGCCGTCGCCGGTGAGGTCGTCGCGGACCCCGTACATCCACTTCTGCCCCGCGCCCGCGCACAGTCCGTGAGCCCTGCTGGGCCCGTAGGTGTCGACGTAGGTCGCGCCGTGGGCGGCGGCCTGCTCGGCGATCAGGCTGTTGAGCCGCCGCTCCAGCCCGTCGAGCCAGGGCATGTCGCCCTTGGCGACGGTGCCCAGCTGGCGCCAGACGCCCCAGTGGCAACCGGAGTTGGTGGGGACGATCGCCGGGTAGCCGACCAGTGCGACCCGGGCGTGCGGGGCGCGCTCGCGGATCCGGGTCATCATCCGCCCGAACTCGCCGTCCAGTTGCGCGAACCTTCCGGCCAGCCAGTCGCGGCCCTCGCCGCTGGTGTAGTGCTTGGTGCAGGGGGTGCCGAGGCCGAGGGTGGTCAGACCGCGTTTGAGGCACTGGGTCACGATCTCGCCGAAGCCGAGGGAGTTGCCGCCGATGCCGACGCTCACGTAGTCGGTGTCGGCGCGCAGGCGCTCGATCTGCGCGGGCCTGGCCGGCCAGCCGCCCGCGGTCGGCGCGGAGGGCGGACCGAGGACCTTCGAGGACGGCTGCGGGCCCAGCACACCGTCCTGCACCTCGGCCGCGCCACAGGTGACGTCCACCAGGCGCAGCCCCAGCTCCTCGGCGACCTGGTGCGGGTAGTTCCGGTAGGAGCGGCCGCAGCCGTCGGTGGGATTCCACGGGCGGACAAAGACATTGGCGCTGTACGAGTCGCCCAGAGCGACATACCTCGGCGGCCCGGCCGCGGCGGACGGCGCCGCCGAGACCGGGGTGAACACCGACAGCACGGCGGCGAGTGCCGTGGCGGTGGCGAACACCGCGCGGACAGCGGCTGGCAGACGGGATCTGGACATGCGATCGCCCTTCGGCTCCGTACCGGGGAACGTCCCATTCGGCACGGTCACCAAAGGTATTCACGCGATGACACCGCGTGGAAGATCCTCCGGGTCGATCACCCCCAACGTGTGCGCGCCACCCCCAGGTAGGTGAACGGCTTTGCGATTAAAGGCTGTTCGTACGGGCACGGGCCTGCGCGGTGATGGGGGCGGGGGCGCGCGGGCAGGTGTGGCGGTGGGAGCCGGGGGCGGGCGGACGGGTGCGGCGGTGGAGGCGGGGGACGCGCGGGCAGGCGTGGCGGTGAGAACGGGGGACGGGCGGACGGGTGCGGCGGTGAACGCGGGGGGCGGGGGCGGACGGGTGCAGCGGTGAACGGGGGAAGTCATGGGCAGGCGCGGTGGCGAGCGAGGGAGGCTACGGACGGGCGTCGCGCCCACTCCGCGGCGGCGGGCGCGGCGGACCGACCGACCAGCGTCGCGCCCACTCCGCGGCGGCGGACGCGGCGGACCGACCGACAAGCGTCGCGCCCACCCCGCGGCGGCGGACGCGGGGCACCCACCGACCAGCGTCGCGCCCACCCCGCGCGGCCAACCGCCGCTCCCTGTCAACAGCCGCGCGCAGCCAACCGCCCCCGCCCGACAACCGCCCCTGCCCGGCGCGGCCTTCGAGGCGAACCGCCCCTATCCGGTGCGCGACGCCGTCGCGGCATTCACCCCCCAGGTGCGCACAACATCCCCTAGAACGGCTGCCGTTGACGGGAATCGCGCGTGCGACCTGCTCGCCTGGCGTGCGATTCATCGGAGTTCTTCATGTGCCCGGCCGAACCGGTGACGGCCGTGGGGGAGTCGTGGTGTCATGCCCCTGACTTTCAGTCGCGGGTGCCGTCACGGCGCCCGTCCGGAAGGAAGGCAGACCCATGCGCACCCCCCACGCCCTGCTCGCGACGGCCGCCGCGCTCGCGGCCACCGTCATGGCCCCCACCGGCACGGCGCCCACGGCGCACGCCGCCGCCGCGGTACCCGCACCCGGCGCCTACTACGTCCAGAGCGCGACGACCGGCCTCAACGCGGCCGACGACGCGGGAGCGGTCGAGCAGCACAGACCCAAGGGCAACGAGGACCGCCAGCAGTGGACGCTGAGGGCGAGCGGGGCCTCCTACGTCCTGGAGAGCGCGGACGCGGTGGGCAACTGTCTCGGCCGCTCCGGGACCGCCGCCAGGACCGTCGGCTGCGCGAGCCCCGACGCCCTCTGGGACATCGCACCCTCCGGCGCCGACCAGTACACCCTCAAGACCCCGGGCGCGGAAGGGTACTTGACCGTCGCCGCCAAGCCGGCCGGTGCCAACTACCCCGACCAGCTCGCCGTCGGCCCCGCCGGAACCCTCGCCACCTGGTACCTCACCCCCGTCGCACCCGCGACCCGCCCGATGCCGCCCGCCGACCAGCGCACCCTCGACCAGGTCACCTTCCTCACCGCCCACAACGCCTACGCCAACGGCGTCGACGGCGGCTTCGCACCCCCCTTCGTGAACCTCTTCCCCAACCAGGCGCGCGGCATCGACCGCCAACTCGCCGACGGGGTACGCGGGTTCATGCTGGACATCCACCAGACCCCGGACGGCGCCATCCTCTGCCACAACAGCTGCACGCTGGTCAGCAGGCCCGTCGCGCTCTGGGTCGACCTCCAGCGCATCGTCGACTTCCTCAAGGCGCACCCCGACCAGATCGCCACCGTCTTCCTGGAGGACTACGTCGACCCCGGGGTACTGCGCGGCGAACTCGCCCGCGTGGCCGGTCTGTCCGACGTCCTCTACCGCCCCGACAGGACCGGCGTCCGCCAGAACGGCTGGCCCAGGACCGCCGACATGGTCGCCGCGGGACAGCGGCTGCTGATCTTCACCGACCACAGCCGCTCCGCCGACGAGTCCGCCGGACTCACCCGGGACAGCTTCGGCGTGATGTACCAGCGCGAGTGGACCGTGGAGAACTACTGGTCCATGGGCTCGGGCGCCTCCTCGTCCGACTGGTCCTGCTACAGCCGCTGGTACGACGCCAACAGCAACATTCCGCTGACCCGCACCGAGGGCGCCTTCCGCCCGCTGTTCGTGATGAACCACTTCCGCGACACCACCGTCACCGCCACGGCCACCACGGACAACACCAAACTCGCCGACCGGGCCCGGCGGTTCTGCCAGCCGGCCGCCCGCGCGAAGCCCACCTTCCTCGCCGTCGACCGCTACGACCTCGGCGACATCGCGTCCGCCGTCGCCTCCCTCAACTCCTACGTCTACCCGTGAACCGCCCCTGACCTGACCCGGGCGTGTGCGAGACTCCGCCGATGACCTCACGGACCATCACCGCGGACGCCGCCGGCAGGTGGGAACTGGCCGGCCTGACCGTCAACCGCATGGGCTTCGGCGCGATGCGGCTGACGGGCAGCGCCGCCTTCCATCTCGGCACCCCGAGCGACCGGGACCGCTCCCTCGCCGTGCTGCGCGAGGCCGTCGCGCGGGGCGTCGACCACATCGACACGGCCGCCTTCTACTTCTCCCGGCTGCGCTCCGCCAACGAACTCATCAACCGCGCCCTCGCCCCCTACCGAGACGACCTCCTCATCGCCACCAAGGTCGGCCCCTACCGCGACCAGCGGGGCGAGTGGGGCACGGCGGCCCGGCCCGACGAACTGCGCGGCCATGTCGAGGAGAACCTGCGCCAGCTCGGCCGGGACCATCTCGACCTGGTCTATCTGCGCCGGATGCGCCAGGACTCGATCGCCGAGCACTTCGGCGCCCTCGCCGCACTCCGCGACGCGGGCCTGATCCGGCACCTCGGCGTCTCCCAGATCGAGCCCAGGCACCTCGCCGAGGCGCAGGCCATCGCGCCGGTCGTCGCGGTGCAGAACCGCTACGGCCTCGACCCCGCGGGCTCCGACCAGGCCGCGTCCGACGCGGACGCGATCCTGCGGCTCTGCGGTGAACAGGGCATCGCGTTCGTCCCGTACTACGCGGTCGCCGGCCGGCACGGCGAAAGGGCCGTCACCGGCCCCGACCACGACGAGGTCCTGGCCGTCGCCCGCGCCCACGGCGCCACGCCCGCCCAGGTCCGCATCGCCTGGGTCCTGAGCCGGGGCCCGCACGTCCTGGCCATCCCCGGCACCGGCAACCCCGACCACCTCGCGGAGAACGTGGCGGCGGGCGCGCTGCGCCTGACGGACGACGACCTGAAGCGCCTCGACGCGCTGCGCGCGGGCCCGGCTCCGGTGAACCCCGAGGGGTGAATTCCGACGAGTGAATTCCGAGGAGCGGGTCCCGCGGGGTGAATCCCGAGGAGTGAGCACAGGCCCCGACCGGTCCCGCCCCAGCTGCTCGACCAGTCGGGGCCGCTGACTGGCGTCCGTGAAGTTTTACGTATAACCTCACCCGTCAATCACTCCGATCGAGAGGCCGAGATGAGCCGTATCGCCCTGGTCACCCTCGTCGTCGACGACTACGACGAGGCGATCCGCTTCTACGTCGACGCCCTCGGGTTCCGGCTCGTCGAGGACGCCCCGCGCCCGGACGGCACCCGCTGGGTCGTCGTCGCGCCAGGACCGGACGGCACCGGCACCGGAATGCTGCTGGCCCGCACGAAGAACGAGGCGCAGCGCGGCCGGATCGGTGACCAGACCGGCGGGCGGGTCGGCTTCTTCCTGCACACCGAGGACTTCGCCCGCGACCACGCCCGCATGCTCGCCGCGGGCGTGAGATTCCTCGAGGAGCCCAGGCACGAGCCCTACGGTTCCGTCGCCGTCTTCCAGGACCTGTACGGAAACCGCTGGGACCTGCTCGAGCCCGCCCGACCGTGACCCCCGCGCCACTCCACAGGACAGAGAAAGAACGCACATGACCGCGCCGCTCACCGACACCGCCCTGCGCCGCCTGCCCAAGGCCGTCCTGCACGACCACCTCGACGGCGGACTGCGCCCCGCCACCGTCGTCGAACTCTCGGCCCAGATCGGCCACCAGTTGCCCACCACCGACCCCGACGAGCTGGCCGCCTGGTACGTCGCGGCCGCCGACTCCGGCGACCTGGTCCGCTACATAGCCACCTTCGAGCACACCCTGGCCGTGATGCAGACCCGCGAGGGCCTGCTGCGCACCGCCGAGGAGTACGTCCTCGACCTGGCCGCCGACGGTGTCGTCTACGCCGAGGTCCGCTACGCCCCCGAGCTGATGCTGAGCGGCGGACTGGGCCTCGCGGAGGTCGTCGAGACCGTCCAGGAGGGGCTGGCGGCGGGCATGGCCAAGGCCGCGGCGGCCGGCACCCCGGTGCGGGTCGGCACCCTGCTCTGCGGCATGCGCATGTTCGACCGGGTGCGGGAGGCCGCCGACCTCGCCGTGGCGTTCCGGGACGCCGGGGTCGTCGGCTTCGACATCGCGGGCGCCGAGGACGGCTTCCCGCCCGCCGACCACCTCGACGCCTTCCGGCACCTGCGCGCCGAGAGCGTGCCGTTCACCATCCACGCGGGTGAGGCGCACGGCCTGCCCAGCATCCACCAGGCGCTCCAGGTGTGCGGCGCCCAGCGGATCGGCCACGGCGTGCGGATCACCGAGGACATCGTCGACGGCAAGCTCGGCCGGCTCGCCGGCTGGGTCCGCGACCGCCGGATCGCCCTGGAGATGTGCCCCACCTCCAACCTCCAGACCGGCGCCGCCACCTCCATCGCCGAGCACCCCATCACCGCGCTCAAGGACCTCGGCTTCCGGGTCACCCTCAACACCGACAACCGGCTGGTGTCCGGCACCACGATGACCCGCGAGATGGCCCTGCTGGTCGAGCACGCCGGATGGACGGCGCGGGACCTGCGCACGGTCACGGTGAACGCCCTCAAGAGCGCCTTCCTGCCCTACGACGAGCGCACGGCCCTCATCGAGGACGTCGTCCTGCCCGGCTACGCCGAGCTGGTCTGAAGGAGCCCGCGCAGGTAGGCGGCCTGTCCGACGTGCTGGAGGTCGTCGGACAGGACGCTCACCAGCCGCACCCCCACGGTGACCGGAGGGTCCCAGCGCTCGTCCACGACCCGGTCGAGGTCCTTCGCCGTCATCCCCCGCAGCGCCCCGAGGGTCTGCTCGTGGACGGCGTCGTAGTAGCCGGTCAGCAGCTTCCCCGAGTCGACGCGCACCTTGGCGACCCGGGCCGCGCTGTGCCCGTACCCGGTGTCCAAGGGGGGCAGGTCGAGGCCGAACCGCTTCTGCCAGCCCCCCGTCGGCCACACCTGGTCGAGGCCGAAGGCGTCGGCCACATGGTCGTCCTGGACCCGGGTCAGATGCCAGACCAGCCATGCGACGGAGTTGGCGTCGTGGTCGGGCCGGGCGTTGAGGGCGTCCGTGCCGAGGCTCTCGACGGTCGCGTGCACCTCGTCGCGGATCCGGTCGAAGCCGTCGATGAGAATGTCCCGTGCGTGCATACCGTCCACCATCGCTCATGGCGGCCGTTCACGCGTCCGGAATCCGGTTCCTGCGGAGGCCGAGCGGCCTCCGTCCCGGCAGGTGCACCCGGGCCACCGGCTCGCCGGTGAAGTCCTGGTCGGCCAGGATCAGCGGGTCGGCGGCGCCCCGGTCCGGATCATGGGCGTACGCAGGCGCGTACCCGTCGTCCTCGGCCGCCGCGCGGGCGCCCGGGTCGCGCGGCACGAACACCGCCTCGCCCACCGCGTAGCCGTACCGGTGCCGCCTGGCCACCAGCGACCCGTTCGCCTGCGGGAACTCTTGGGGCCTGTCGTCCAGCGTCCGCTGCCGCACCCGGCCGTGGCGCGGATCACCGTCATCCGTTGCGAAGTCGTGCGTCATCGGCGCGCCCCGCACCGGAATCCGCCCGGTGACCGGCAGGCCGCAGGCGGTCAGTTCCGCCGTCACCGGCGCGAACGCCCCCTCCAGAACCGATGGTGACGGTCCGTTGCTAGGAGCGGGACCCCTCCCGCGGTGGTGCCAGGTCGCCTTCTTCGGGTCTGTCGAGGAGCGTCATCAGCGCGCGGGCCGCGGGGCTGGTGGCCGTCTCCGGGGGCAGCAGGGCGACCGTCTCGTACACGACGTCGTCGGTGTCCTCCAGGTCGAGCGCGGTGAGCGCGGGCCGCTTCTCGCGGAAGTGGCTCGGCACGACCGCTATGCCGAGGTTCTCGTCGACCAGGTCGAGGAGACTGTGCACGTCGTTCACCTCGAGGGCCACCGTGCGCGGCACCCCCGCGGCGGCGAACGCCGCGTCGGTGGTGCGGCGCGGACCCCAGTCCGGGTGGAAGTCCACGAACACCTCGCCGCCCAGCTCACCGGGCGCCAGTGGCGAACCCGCCCCGGCGAGCCGGTGCCGGGGATGACACAGGACGGTCATCGGCTCACCCGTCAGCGACACCGACCGCAGCTGGTCCGTGTCGTCCTGCGTCCGGTAGGCGAACGCCAGGTCGAGGCGCCCGGCCGCGACCTCCTCCGCCAGCGCCCCCGAACCCGCCTGCCGCAGCCTGATCTCCACGTCGGGGTGGCGCCGTCTGAACGTCGCGAGCAGGCCCGCCACGTCCACCCCCGCGATGCACTGCTCGGTGCCCAGCGCCAGCGTCCCGCGCAGCACGCCCTGCACCGCCGCCACCGCCTCCTGCGCCGACCGCACCTGCGCGAGGATCCGCTCGGCCTCGCCCAGCAGCGCCCGCCCCGCCTCGGTCAGCGTCACCCGGCGGGTGGTCCGCACGAACAGCGGCGCCCGCAGCTCACGCTCCAGGGCCCGGATCGAGGCCGAGAGACCCGACTGGGACACCATCAACCGCTCCGCGGCCCGGGTGAAGTGCTGGTCCTCGGCGACCGCGACGAAGTGGTGGAGATGGCGCAGTTCCATGATTGAGAAGCCTAACCGCTGAGTTCCATCGGATTCTCCTGTTGGACCACTGCACCGAGGTCACGACAGAGTTGGCCACGCACGAGAAGAAACGCACGAGTGGATACGGTTCCCCCGACCGTCCCGCCTGCGCCAACCCCTCTGGAGTCGCGTTGTACACCGCACACCCCGACCGCTACGCGGACATGCCCTACCGGCGCGCCGGCCGCAGCGGGCTCAAGCTCCCCGCGCTCTCGCTCGGCCTGTGGCACAACTTCGGACCCGACCGCCCCGTCGACACCCAGCGGGCCATCCTGCGCCGCGCCTTCGACCTCGGCGTCACCCACTTCGACCTCGCCAACAACTACGGCCCGCCGCCCGGCGCCGCCGAGTCCGCGCTCGGCGAGGCCCTCAAGGCCGACTTCGCCGGCTACCGCGACGAACTGGTCATCTCCACCAAGGCCGGCTACCTGATGTGGCCGGGGCCGTACGGCGAGTGGGGCTCCCGCAAGTACCTGCTGTCCTCGCTCGACCAGAGCCTGACCCGCATGGGCCTGGAGTACGTCGACATCTTCTACTCGCACCGCCCCGACCCGGAGACTCCCCTCGAGGAGACGATGGGCGCCCTGCACTCTGCGGTCCAGCAGGGCAAGGCGCTCTACGTCGGCATCTCCAACTACAGCGCCGAGCAGACCCGCGAGGCCGCCCGCATCCTCGGCGAGCTGGGCACCCCGCTGCTGATCCACCAGCCGCGCTACTCGATGCTCGACCGCCGCCCCGAGGACGAGGGCCTGCTCGACGCCCTGGACGAGCTGCGGGTCGGCTCCATCGTCTTCTCCCCGCTGGAGCAGGGCCTGCTCAGCTCCCGCTACCTCGACGGCATCCCGGAGGGCTCGCGGGCGGCGAGCGACAGCCCGTTCCTGAACTCGGACGCGGTCACCGAGGACCTGGTCGGCCGGCTGCGCGCCCTCGACGAGATCGCCACGGCGCGCGGCCAGTCCCTGGCGCAGCTGGCGCTCGCCTGGGTGCTGCGCGGCGGCCGGGTCACCTCCGCCCTGGTCGGCGCGAGCAGCGCGCGGCAGATCGAGGACAGCGTCGCGGCCACCCGCAACCTGGACTTCGACGACGAGGAACTGGCGCGCATCGACGCCATCGTCAAGCAGTAGCGGCACCCGGACCGGGACATGCCGACGGCCCGGAGGCGCACCACCGCCTCCGGGCCGTCGGCATGTCCCCACCGCCCGATCCGTCCGCCCCGTCCATCAGGTTTCGGCCAACAGATACGCCGAATATGCCAACAGACTGGCCGGAAAGTCGTGGTGACACTGTTTCGGCTGTGAACATACTCGACACTCAGGGTCTTCACATCGAGCGAAGCCACGATCACGCACAGCACATGAGCCGCACCGAAAGCGAGGCCTGCCGCGAGGCGGAGGACGCAACGGGGGAGCGAACGTGCACGACGAATTCCTGTGCCACGTCACCGCGTACGGCACCTGCGCGGGACAACGCATCGGCGTACCCCTCGGAACGTACCGGGCCCCCACCCTCGCCCTCGCCCTGTGGTGGCTGCGCGACCGCGCCAACTGGATGGCCGACCGCCTCGACCCGCAGCCCGAGGCCGACCACTTCCCGCCCAGCGCCCTCGTCCCGGTCGCGACGACCGTCGCCGACGTACCCGCCGTCCTACGCTTCTGGTGCGGCGACGACACCCAACAGGAACTGGTCGCCGAGGAGTTGGCCGCCGGACGCCTGGTGCGGATCGCCACCAGGGACGACACCACCGAGTACGAGCTGCTCGCCGAGTCCGTCGACGCCCTGCGCATGCAGCGCACCGTCCCGGCCCTGGTCGTCTCCGTCGGCTGACCTCAATATTCCTAGGTCCCGCCGCTCCGCCCTCGTGCCGCCCGCGCCCCCCGTGCGAGCAGCGCGCCGAGAAAACCCGCCACCAGACCCCACAGCGCGGCCCAACCCAGCGCGCCCCACAGCCGTGGCCTCAGCAGCAGCTCGCCCGCGAGGTTCCCGCCGAGGTCGCCGACGCCGAGCACGGACAGACCCCAGTGCGCGCGGACCCGGCCCAGCAGACAGACCGCCAGGACGGTGAGCGCCAGCGCGACCGCCGTCCGCAGCGCGTGCCGCCAGGCGGCCGTCCCGGCCGGTGGACGCGGAGCCGCGAGGACCGCGGCGGCCAGCACCAGCATCGCGTCCACGACCACCAGCCACCACACCCGGCCGTCGTGCGCGGCGAGCGTGCGCACGTCGAGCGTCGACAGGTCAGGGGCGCGCAGCACCTCCTCCAGGACGGGCGGCAGCGGCAGCCCGAACGGGCCCGTCAACCTGCCGTCCCAGGTGGCGCCGAGCCCGAGGGTGAACGCGAGCCAGGCCAGGTTCGGCAGGCCCAGCAGGATCACGCCGAACGTCTCGGCGGGCCGGCCGCGCGTCGCCGCGACGACCAGCGCGACACCGCCCGCCAGTACCACGCACGCGAGGAGCAGCGCCACCATGGCGTACGCGAGGGGCCGCGCCGCCTCCCGCAGACGTCCGAGGCGCCCGGCGAGCGGGGCCGACCGCGTCACCAGCAGAGCCACCACCAGCACCCCGGCCAGCCACAGCAGACCGAACAGCAGGGTCCGCGGCACCTCGGCCGTGAACCCGACCCGCGGCGACAGGCCGAAGACGTCACCGAGGCCGCCCAGCACACTGTCGCCCAGGGAGAGCGTGAACGTGTGACGGGCGGCGACGCCCAGCGCGGCCAGCGCGAGCAGCCACAGCACCGCGATCCGTGCCGCCCACAGGATGAGCCCCCCGGCGCCCCGGAACGCCCCGCGCCGCAGCGGGCGCAGGAAACCGGCGGCGACGACGAGCGCCCCGGCCAGCGACACGGAGAGCGGGACCACCGTCAGACCGGCGTCGGTACCGGCGAGCGACCCGGCGTTTCCGGACAGCTCGACCGAGCCGCCGACCGCCGTCACCACCGTCGCCGCGACGACCGGAGGGAACGCGCCCCGCGGAAGCCCCGCCGCACCCGCGGCCCAGAGCCCGAGCGAGGCGACCACCAGCATCGTGAGCGCCGCGGCCACCACGGTGACCAGCGCCTGGAGCCAGCCGTGCCGGACGGCGGCCTGACCTGAAGGGGTTCCGGTGCTCACCCCGGCCACGGTAGGCAGCACCCGCGCCCACCGCCCGCCGGCAGACCCGTCCGCGTCGCCCTCCACCCGGAGGCACCCCGCCCCCGGCGCCGGGCGGACCGCTGCTTTCGGACACGAAGCCGACTGCCGGGACGGCGCCGTCCGACGCGTCGTACAGTGCTCCCGAGTCGGCCGACGCAACACCGGCGCTCCGAGTCGAACGGGACACATCGGGCCCCAGGGGAGTGCGCGCCCCGACTCGGGGTACGAGCACGGGTGCAACAGCGTCCGGCCAGTCCGGCTTCCGAGAGAGAAACGCATGACCGATCACGTGGACGGGGCAGTGATAACCGCTGGTTTCGACGTGCCCGTGCAACCGCTGCGGCGAGCGGCGCACTACACCGGCGAGCCGGGATGCATCGCCGAGGCACGCTCCTTCGCTTCGCACTTCGTGGAGCAGCTCAGGACCGAGTGGTGCGCCACCATCGACCCCCGCGTCCAGGGCGAGGTGCTCCTCGTCGTCAGCGAGCTGGTCACCAACGCGGACCGGCACAGCAACGGTCCGTACATCCTGGAGCTGGAGGGCACCGACGCGGCCGTCGTCGTGAGTGTCTACGACAGCAGCGAGGCGCTGCCCCGCCGCTTCCCGAAGGACCCGGAGCGGATCGGGCGGCACGGTCTCGAGATCGTGCACGCGCTGGCCGGCCGGGTCACCGTCGAACGCATCCCCGTGGGCAAGCGCGTGGTCGCCGTGGTGCGCCTCGACGCCGTCTGAGCGCACCCGCCCGCCGCGGGTGCGCGCTCCCCGCATCCCACAGCCCGCCCGGAGACCACCGGACGGGCCGCACGTGTCGGCCCGGAGAGCACGGGCGGCCAGGACACCGGCTGTCGCCGGACATGACGGCAGGACACGACGGCAGAGCACGACTGTTGCCGGACACGACGGCAGGGAACGGCTTTGCTGTCGCCGGACATGACGGTGGGGCCGCCCGGAGGCGGCCCCACCGTCATGTGTCTCCTGTGTGGGAGTTGTCCGGTCGCTCAGGCGCAGCCCAGCTCGCCGAGCATGCCCTCGCGCAGTCGCGCGATGATCCGCTTGATCAGCCGCGACACATGCATCTGGGAGCACCCGAGCCGCTCGCCGATCTCCGCCTGGGTGGCCTCCTCCACGAACCGCATGTGGATGATCTGCCGGTCCCGCTCGCCCAGCTCCGCCATCAGCGGTGCCAGCGCGTGGAAGTCCTCGACGAGCCGCAGCCCCTCCTCCTCCACGCCGATGAAGTCCGCGAGGACCGCCTCGCCGCCCTCCGGGCCGTCACCGGTCAGCGCCGCGTCAAGCGACGACGAGTTGTAGCCGTTGGCGGCTATCTGCGCCTCGACCACCTCGCTGTGGGAGATGTTCATCAGCGTGGCCAGCTCGGCGACCGACGGCTCGCGGTCCAGCCTGCTGGCCAGCTCCTCACGGGCCTTGGCCAGCTCGACGCGCAGCTCCTGGAGCCGGCGCGGCACATGCACGGCCCAGGTGGTGTCACGGAAGAACCGCTTGATCTCACCGACGATGTACGGCAGCGCGAACGACGTGAACTCGACCTCACGCGACAGGTCGAACCGGTCGATCGCCTTGATCAGACCGATCATGCCGGTCTGGACGATGTCCTCCATGTCGTCACCGCGATTGCGGAACCGGCCCGCGGCGAACCGCACCAGCGAGATGTTCATCTCGATGAGGGTGTTGCGCGCGTACTGGTACTCGTGGGTGCCCTCCTCCAGCGTGGAGAGGCGGTTGAAGAACTGGCGGGACAGCTCCCGCGCGTCGCGCGGGGCGACGGCCCGCGGCTGCTCGATACCCGGCAGCGGCCCGTCGTCCGTCATGGTCCCGGCAGCCTTCGTCATGACTCCTGCTTCCGACCGGCTCACGGCGGTGTTCATTCCTTCTCCCACGAAGTCACGGTGAGACATGTTGTCTTCCTCGGGTCCTTCGGGGTCTCGCGTACCCCCACTTCGCGATCCCATGCCCACTTCATGGCGTGGTGAAGGAAATTGATCGGATCCGTGCGTTCTCTCACGTCTCGGCGCGCACCGCGACGATCAGTCCGTGCAGATAGCGTTTGGTCACCCGGCCGCCGTACGAGCCGTCGATCAGCTCCCGGAGGCACCCGAACAGGCCCTCGCGGGCGGCGGGTTCGAGGGCACGGTGGTTGGAGTAGGTGAGCAGGACGTCGAGGTAGCCGTCCGTCGTGTAGTCGATGTCCTGCTCGAACCGGCCCACCGTGACCGGCCCGTACCACGGGGACTCCTCGAACTCGGCCGTGTCGGTGGCCGTCCGCGACGACGGGAGCAGCCGCAGCCCCGGCGGGGCCGCGGGGTCCCACCGCTCGTAGCAGCGCTGGGCGCGCGCGAAGAACTCCGTGCTGCCGCCCGCCACATGCTCGGTGGCGACGACCGCGAGCCGCCCGCCGGGACGCAGCGCCCGCGCCGCCTTCGCCGTCCGCACGGCCGGGTCGATCCAGTGGAACGCGGTGGCGCTCACCACCAGGTCGTACGGCTCGGCGGGCGGCTCCCAGCCCTCGAAGTCCGAGACCACCACGTCGACCCGGGGGAACCCGCTCAGCCGGCGGCGGGCCACCGCCGCCATCGAGGCGCCCAGTTCCACACAGGTGATCAGGCAGCCGTACCCGGCCAGCGGGACCGTGAGTTGCCCTGTGCCCGGCCCGATCTCCAGGACCCGGCTGCCCGGCCCGAGCCCCGCCACCCGGGCCAGCTCCTCGACCAGGGCCGGGGGATAGCGAGGCCGCGCCCGGTCGTACAGCTCGGCCACCTCGTCGAAGCGCCGCCGCAACTCCGTCACCCTGACCTCCCGCCGCCCCACGCTCCGGACCTTCCGGACCTTCCGGGCTTTCCGGCCTGTCGTCCCTCTGGGCTCCGGCTCTCCTGGCCCTCCGGCCGACGATTCCACCCAGGGCAGAATGCCGCCCCCTTCCCCTGACGGCCAGGGAATCTAGGCTGGGAGGGTGAGCAGCCACGCGCCGAACGAAGCCCGGGTCATCCCCCTGCGCGGTCCGCGCACCGACCGGCTGCCGTCGCAGCCCCGGTCGGCCCCACGCACCGAACCGCTCTGGCGGGACGTGGTGGGTGACGTGCTGCGGCGGGAGCGGCTGACGCAGGAACGGACCCTCAAGGACGTCGCGGACGCGGCCCGGATCTCCATGCCCTACCTCTCCGAGGTGGAGCGCGGCCGCAAGGAAGCCTCTTCGGAGGTCCTCGCGGCCGCCGCGCGCGCCCTCGGTCTCACCCTCGCCGACCTGCTCACCCTCGCCCGGGGCGAGCTGACCCGAAGCGTGTCGCGGAGCGAGCGGAGCCGGAGCGTCCCGCCGGCCGAGCCGGGCCGGGACGCCTCCCCGGTCGGGCGGGACCGGAGCCTCGCCCGCCGCCCCGGCGCGGCCCCGGCCGTCCCGCCGTACGGCGGCCTGTGCGTGGCCGCCTGACGGCACCCCCGAGCCGGCGCCTCAGACCGTCACCAGGCGCCGGCTCAACACCTCGTCGGCCAGCCCGTACGCCACCGCCTCCGACGCGCTGAACACCTTGTCGCGGTCCATGTCCGCGCGCAGCAGGGCGGGCTCGTGGCCGGTGTGCCGGGACAGCACCTCCTCCACCTGCCCCCTGATCCGCACCATCTCCTGGGCCTGCAACGCCAGATCGGACACCGTTCCCTGGCGCCCGCCGCTGGCCGGCTGCCCGAGCAGCACCCGCGCGTGCTCCAGCACGAACCGCCGCCCCCGGTCCCCGCCGGCCAGCAGCACGGCCGCCGTGCTCGCCGCCTGGCCGACGCAGAACGTGGAGATCGGCGCCCGCACGAACGTCATCGTGTCGTAGATCGCCATCAGCGAGGTGTACGAGCCGCCCGGGGAGTTGAGGTAGATCGCGATCTCCGTCTCCGGGGACGCCGACTCCAGATGCAGCAGCTGCGCGATGACGACGTTGGCGACACCGTCGTCGATCTCGGTGCCGATGAAGATGATCCGCTCCGAGAGGAGCCTGCTGAACACGTCGTAGGACCGCTCGCCCTGCGGGCTCCGCTCGACGACGTTCGGAATCGTGTAGCTCCCCATGGTCACAGCCCCACCCGTCGCCGCGCGGTGGCGGGCCGCAGGTCGGCGAGCGACTCCACGACCGCGTCGACCATGCCGTACTCCTTGGCCTCCTCGGCCGTGAACCAGCGGTCGCGGTCGCCGTCGCTTGAGATGGTCTCGGCGCTCTGGCCGGTGTGCTCGGCGGTGATCCGCTCGATGGTCCGCTTGGTGAAGTCCAGGTTCTGCGCCTGGATCTCGATGTCGGCGGTGGTGCCTCCGATGCCCGCCGACGGCTGGTGCATCATGATCCGCGCGTTCGGCAGCGCGTACCGCTTCCCGGCCGCGCCCACGCTCAGCAGGAACTGCCCCATGCTCGCCGCGAACCCCATCGCGAGCGTCGACACGTCGTTCGGTATCAGCCGCATCGTGTCGTAGACGGCGAGCCCCGCGTGCACCGAGCCGCCGGGGCTGTTGATGTACAGGCCGATGTCGGTGCGCGGGTCCTCCTCGGACAGCAGGAGCAACTGCGCGCAGACCCGGTTGGCTGACGTCTCGTTGACCTCCGTGCCGAGGAACACGATGCGTCGGCCGAGGAGTTGGGCGGCCAACTGGTCGTCGAACCGGCTCGTGGCCGGCTCGCGGTCCTCGGCCCTGGGCAGCGGGTCCCGCGCGGGACCTGCGGTGGACGGGTACATGGGCGCTCCCTTGTCGAGTGGCGTCGCGACGGACGTCGTCGCACTCCTCACTCTCGGCCGGTGACCACCCGGAGCGCCGCTTTCTCGGCCGGTGGCAGATTCGCCGACGGCAGAGCGGTCGGCCACCGCGTGCGGGGCGGGGCGCCCGCGGCGATGATTTCGGGGAGCGGGACCGGTCCACACTCCTGACCACGTTTCGCCGGATTCCCGGATTCCCGGATTCCCGGATTCCCGGTTCCTGGCTGCCGGTTCCCAGGCTCCCCGGTCTCCGGGTCTCCCGATCAGGAGGTGCCCATGGCCACCGACGGATTCACCACCTGCCTCTGGTTCGACGGCCAGGCCGAGGAGGCGGCCCGGTTCTACGTCTCGGTCTTCGAGGACGCGCGCCTCGGCCGGATCAACCATTACACGGAGGCCGGACCCGGGCCCGAGGGCTCGGTGATCACCGTGGAGTTCACCCTCCGGGGACAGCGGTTCGTCGGGCTCAACGGCGGCCCGCAGTTCACGTTCACCGAGGCGGTCTCCTTCCAGATCCACTGCGCCGACCAGGCCGAGGTCGATCACTACTGGGAGAAGCTCACGGCCGACGGCGGCGAGCCCGGCCCGTGCGGCTGGCTCAAGGACCGCTACGGCCTGTCCTGGCAGGTCGTCCCCGACCGGCTGCTGGCCATGACGACCGACCCCGACCCGCAGAAGGCGGCCCGCGCCATGCGCGCGATGTTCGCCATGAGCAAGATCGACATCGTGGAGGTGGAACGGGCGTACGCGGGGGAGTGACCCCGCCGACCCCGGCGCTCCGGCCGGGGCTCTGGAACGGCGCCCGCCCTCCGACGCGCGCGGGCGCCGGAGGGCGGGCACCCGAGGGCGGGCGCTGGGCGGGCAGAGGACGACCTGTCCCGGCTGACGACCGTTCCCGGGTGACGACCGATCCCGGAGGTCGGGCAGATCGGGGCGGCCACGATCGGCAGACACCGTCCTGAGACGTCCGGGACCAGGACGGCGGTCCGGACCGCCGTCCTCAGACGATCAGGACCCGGCGGCCGCGGGTGTGCCCCGCCCGGCTGTCGATGTGTGCCGCCGCGGCCTCGGCGAGCGGGTACGCCTTCTCGACCGGGATGTGGAGCCGGCCGCGCGCGATCAGGTCGGCCGCCTCCGCGAGCGCGTCCGGCACGCTCCCGGCCGTCCCGGAGAAGTGGACGCCGAACTCCGGCGCGGTGAGATCGGCGATCGAGATCACCCGCCGCGGATCGCCGGTCAGCGCGACCAGCTCGCGGATCACGCCCGAGCCGGCCAGATCGAGTGCCGCGTCGACCTCGCCGAGCCGCCGCACCCGCTCCACCCACCCTTCGCCGTAGGTCGTGGCGAGGGCGCCGAGGCCGCGCAGATACTCCTGGTTCGCGGCCGAGCCGGTGCCGATGACGGTGACGCCGCGGTCCCGGGCGATCTGCAGCACCGACGACCCGACACCCCCCGAGGCGCCGCTGACCAGCAGTGTCTGCCCGGCCCGCACGCCGACCTCGCGGAGGACGCGCAGCGCGGTCTCCACCACGGAGGGGTACCCGGCCGCCTCCTCGAAGGTCAGCCCCTCGGGCATCCTGGCCCAGGCCGTCAGCACGGCGAACTCGGCAT
This sequence comes from Streptomyces griseoviridis, assembly GCF_005222485.1. Lineage (NCBI taxonomy): Bacteria > Bacillati > Actinomycetota > Actinomycetes > Kitasatosporales > Streptomycetaceae > Streptomyces > Streptomyces griseoviridis. Next base: position 575,612 of record NZ_CP029078.1, on the reverse strand, counting down.
AGGTGCTCAAGCCCTCGCCGAACACCCGGTCGCCGGCCTCGACGCCTTCGACCCCCTCGCCGACCTCGTCCACCACCCCGGCGGCGTCGATCCCGACCCCGGCGGGCAGCGCGAGCGGACGGGTCGCGCGGAACTGGCCCTCGCGGATGCGCCAGTCGACGGGGTTCACGCCCGCCGCCCGCACGGCGACCCGCACCTGGCCAGGTCCCGCGTGGGGTTCCTCGGCGTCGGCGCAGCGCAGGACGTCGGGACCGCCGTACTCGGCGAAGCTCACTTTTCTCATGCCGCCGAACATAACCCTAACGGTTAGCTTTTCACAACGGTTGCTTGTTCGTAGCTGGTAGTGTGCGCCCATGACCGTGCCGACCGGACGCCGTGAGCGCAAGAAGGCCGCGACCCGAGAGAAGATCGCCGACACCGCCCTGCGGCTCTTTCTCGAACGCGGCTACGACGAGGTGGGCATCCGCGAGGTCGCCGCCGAGGCCGACGTCGCCGTCACCACGGTCTTCTCCCACTTCGCCGCCAAAGAGGCCCTCGTCTTCGAGCGGGACGCGGACTTCGAGCGGCGGCTCGGCCTGGCGGTCACCGGACGCGCGCCGGGCGAGCCGCTCCTGCCGGCGCTGCGCCTCGCGGTCCACGACCTGGTCAGCCACTGCACGGCGGACGGTGCGGCGCCGATCTGGCGCATGATCGAGGGATCGCCCGCCCTGCGGGAGTACGAGGAGTCGATGCGGCTGCGCCACGCGGAGTCGCTCGCGGCGGCCATCGCCGCCGACCCCGACCTGGCGAGGACCCCCACGGCCTGCCGGACGATCGCCCGGTTCGTGATCGACGCCTACGCGATCGGTCGTGAGGCGGCCGATCCGCCGGCCGCCGTCGACGAGATCTTCGAGATGATCGACGCCGCCTGGGCCGTCACCCGCCCGTCCCGCTGACCCGCGGGAACAGTCGGCGCTCCGGGGTCCGGTCAGGAGACGTCGTTCACCAGGACCGCCGCGCCGTCGAAGCGCCCGGCCTTGAGGTCCCCGAGCGCCCGGTCGGCCCGTGACAGCGGGTAGGCGTGGGTGGTGGCCCGCACCCCGTGCCTGACCGCCAGTTCGAGGAACTCCCGTGCGTCCGCACGGGTGTTGGACGTGACGCTGCGGATCTCCCGCTCGTAGAACAGCTCGCTCTCGTACCGCAGTCCGGGGATGTCGCTCAGATGGATGCCGGCGATGGCCAGCACCCCGCCGCGGTCGAGCGCGCGCAGGGCGACCGGCACCAGATCGCCGACCGGTGCGAAGAGGATCGCGCTGTCCAGCGGCTCGGGCGGCATCGCGTACGCGTCCCGCGCCGAGGCGGCCCCCAGGTCGCGCGCCAGCCGCCTGGCCGCCGCCCCCCGGGTGAGCACATGCACCGTGGCGCCCTGCGCGAGCGCGACCTGGGCGCACAGATGGGCGCTGCCGCCGAACCCGTACAGGCCGAGGCGCCCGCCCGGCGGCAGGGACGCCCGGCGCAGCGCGCGGTAGCCGATGATCCCGGCGCAGAGCAGCGGCGCCGCCGCCACGTCGTCGAGTCCCGGCGGCAGCCGGTGGGCGAACGCGGCGGGCACGGTCGTGTACTCGGCGTAGCCGCCGTCGGCGTCCCAGCCGGTGTACCGCGAGGCCGGGCAGAGGTTCTCGGCGCCGCGCGCGCAGTACCGGCACGTCCCGTCGGTGCTCCGCAGCCAGGCCACACCGACCCGGTCGCCCACCGTGAACCCGTCGGCGGCGGGGCCCGCCCCGACGACCTCGCCGACCACCTCGTGCCCCGGGGTCACCCCGGCCCGGTGCACCGGCAGGTCGCCCTCCGTGACATGCAGGTCGGTCCTGCACACCCCGCAGGTCCTCACCCGCACCAGCAGTTCGCCGGCCCCCGGCACCGGCACCGGCTTGCCGCCCCAGCGCAGCGAGCCCGCCTCGACGGGACCGGGGGACGGGATCGACCACGCGCGCATCGTCGCTGTCGTCTCCACCCCTCCAGTCTGGGGCGGAACGGGAGGTTCGGCGCGCGCTCGGGCGGGCCCGTGGCTAGCGTGAGGAGAGGGGGTGAACCGTCCGCGCACGATTCGGGAAGGGCCGCGGTCATGGCCGTTCAACCTGAGGGAACGCCCTGCTGGGCCGACGCGATGTTCACCGACCTGGAGGGGGCGAAACGCTTCTACCACGACGTTCTCGGCTGGACGTTCGGCGAGGAGCGGGCGGAGTTCGGCAGCTACACCCAGGCCTACGCGGACGGCCGGGCGGTCGCCGCCGTCGTCCCGCCGATGCCCGGACAGGAGGCCCCGTCGCAGTGGTGCCTCTATCTCGCCTCACCGGACGCGGAGGCCACCGCCGCCAGGATCGCGGAGCACGGCGGCACCGTCCTGATGGAGCCGATGCGGCTCGGTGGCCTCGGCACGATGTGCATGGCGCGTGAGCCGAGCGGCGCCGTCTTCGGCGTCTGGCAGGCCGGTGCGCAGGAGGGGTTCGAGGCGACGGCGGTGCCCGGCGCCTACTGCTGGGCCGAACTCCTCACCCGCGAGCCCGAGCGGGCGGACGCCTTCCTCAGCGCCGTCTTCCCGTACGGGTCGAGCCAACTCCAGGACGACGCAGTCGACTTCCGCGTGTTCGACCTCGGCCGGGAGCCGGTCCTCGGCCGGATGCGGATGACCGGCGAGTTCCCGCCCGAGGTCCCCTCCCACCTCAACGTCTATTTCGCGGTGGGGGATTGCGACGCGGCCGTCGCCAAGGCCGGTGCGCTGGGCGGGGTGGTGCGGTTCGGGCCGACGGACAGCCCGTTCGGCCGGGTCGCCGCGATCAGCGACCCGCAGGGCGCCCACTTCTCCGTGATCGACATCACCACGACCACGGGCGAGCGGCCCCGGGCCACGGTCGTGGACTGAACCCCCGCGCGGCCATGGCATGATCGAGCGCATGCGTGAACGTGTGGTGGCCGCGTGCGACGGCGCTTCGAAGGGAAACCCTGGACCCGCCGCGTGGGCCTGGGTCATCGCCGACGAGTCGGAGAGTCCGGATCGCTGGGAGGCCGGGCCGCTCGGCCGGGCCACCAACAACGTCGCCGAACTCACCGCCCTTGAGCGGCTGTTGACGGCGATCGAGCCCGAGGTGCCGCTCGAGGTCCGGATGGACTCGCAGTACGCGATGAAGGCCGTCACCACCTGGCTGCCCGGCTGGAAGCGCAACGGCTGGAAGACCTCGGGCGGCAAGCCCGTCGCCAACCAGGAACTCGTCGTCCGCATCGACGAACTGCTCACCGGACGCTCGGTCGACTTCCGCTACGTGCCCGCCCACCAGGTCGACGGCGACCCGCTGAACGACTTCGCCGACCGCGCCGCGAGCCAGGCCGCCGTCGTCCAGGAGCCGGCCGGCAGCGCGCTCGGCTCGCCCGTGCCGCCGCCCTCGCCCGACACCCCGAAGCCGGGCGGCGGAGCGCGCCGCAAGTCCGCCGCGGCCAAGCCGCGCGGCGCCGGCTCGGGCTCCCGCACCCTCAAGGCCAAGTTCCCCGGCCGCTGCCTGTGCGGACGCTCCTACGCGGCGGGCGAGACCATCGCCAAGAACGACCAGGGCTGGGGCCACCCGGAGTGCCGCACGGCCACCGTCTGACCGGCACGCCTGACCGGGCACCGCGCGGCGGGTGAGCCGTGCGGTCCCGCGGAGGTGTGCCGCGCCCTTCGCCATGCCCACACGCTGCTACTCTGCGTTGCCCATCGAACGCTCTGAGTCATCCCTAGGGGTGCGCGTGAAGGTCGCCTGTGTCGGCGGCGGGCCCGCCGGCCTGTATCTCTCGATCCTGCTGAAGTCGCGGGACCCGTCCCACGAGATCACCGTCCATGAACGCGGTCCCGAGGGATCGACCTACGGCTGGGGCGTCACCTACTGGCGCGCGCTGCTCGACAGGCTCCACGAGCACGATCCCGCCTCGGCCCGCGCCCTCGACGCCCACTCGGTGCGCTGGAACGAGGGCACCGCCCGGGTCCGCGACCAGGTCACCCGCAGACCGGGCGACGAGGGCTTCGGCATCGGCCGCCACCGGCTCCTGGAGATCCTCGCCGACCGGGCCCGCGCACTCGGCGTCCGGCTGGAGTTCGAGAGCGCGATCAGCGCCGACGACCTCCCCGACGCCGACCTCGTGGTGGCGGGCGACGGGGTGCGCAGCGCGCTGCGCGGCCGGTACGCGGAGCACTTCGGCACCGAGGTCACCGACGGCCGCAACCCGTACATCTGGCTCGGCACCACCCAGGTCTTCGACTCCTTCACCTTCGCCTTCGTGGAGACCGGGCACGGCTGGATCTGGTGCTACGGCTACCCGTTCGACGCCGGGCGCAGCACCGTCGTCGTCGAGTGCCCGCCCGAGACGAGGGCCGGGCTCGGCCTCGACCGGATGTCCGAGGCGGCCGGCCTCGCCGTCCTGGAGGGACTCTTCGCCGACGTCCTCGAAGGGCACCCCCTGATCGGCCGCTCCGACGGCGCGGCCGGCGCCCAGTGGCTCACCTTCCGCACGGTCACCAACCGCACCTGGCACCGCGGCAACCTCGTCCTGCTCGGCGACGCCGCCCACACCACCCACTACTCGATCGGCGCGGGCACCACCCTCGCCCTGGAGGACGCCGTCGCGCTGGCCGGCGCCCTCGGCACGCACGCCGCGCTGCCGCACGCCCTCGACCGCTACGAACGCGAACGCAAGGCCGCGCTGCTGACCGCGCAGAGCGCCGCCCGGCACAGCGCCCAGTGGTACGAGAACCTCACCCGGTACATCGACCTGCCCCCGGAGCGGATGTTCGCGCTCCTCGGCCAGCGCCACTCCCCGCTGCTGCCGTACATCCCGCCCCAGCTCTACTACCGGCTCGACCAAGCCGCGGGACGGCTGGAGAGCCTGCGCCGGTTCAAGCGGTGGCTCGGCCCGCGGCTCGCGCGCGCCGCCCACGCGCGGGAGCTGTCCTCCCGCGACTGAACGCCTCCGCGCCCCGATTGGGTGAATGGGTATTCACCAGCTAATGTGAATACCCATTCACCTGTTACGGAACGTCGCGAATGGAGTGCCGATGGAGCAGCCGGGCCCGATATCCCCACCCACCGGGAAGCGGGCCACGCGCGACCGGCTCACCGTCCCCGTGCTGGCGTTCGGCGGCATCCTCATGGCCGTCATGCAGACCGTCGTCGTGCCCCTGCTGCCCGACCTCCCCCGGCTCACCGGCTCCTCCCCGGCCGCCGTCTCCTGGATGGTCACCGCGACCCTGCTCGCGGGCGCCGTCCTCACCCCGGTCCTCGGCCGGGCGGGCGACATGTACGGCAAACGCCGGGTACTGGCCTCGGCCCTGGTCCTGATGACCGTCGGCTCGGTGCTGTGCGCGCTCTCCTCCGACATCGTCGTCCTCATCGCCGCCCGCGCCCTCCAGGGCGCCGCGGCCGCCGTCGTACCGCTGTCGATCAGCATCCTGCGCGACGAACTCCCGCCCGACCGGCGCGGCTCCGCGGTCGCCCTGATGAGCTCCACCGTCGGCATCGGCGCCGCCCTCGGCCTGCCGCTGGCCGCGCTGGTCGTCCAGTACGCCGACTGGCACACCATGTTCTGGCTGACCAGCCTGCTCGGCGCGATCGGCGTCACCGCGGTCTGCTGGGCCGTCAAGGAGTCACCGGTCCGCGAGCCCGGCCGGTTCGACATCGCCGGCACCCTCGGACTCGCCGCCGGTCTCGTCTGCCTGCTGCTCGGCGTCTCCCAGGGCGGCCAGTGGGGGTGGACGAGCCCGGCGGTGCTCGGCCTGTTCGCCGCCGCCGTCGTCGTCCTCGCCGTGTGGCGCGCCCAGCAGCTGCGCGCCGCCCGCCCCCTCGTCGACCTGCGCCTGGTGGCCAGGCCGCGGGTCGGGCTCTCCCATGTGGCGGCCCTGCTCACCGGATTCGCCTTCTACGCCAACTCCCTCGTCACCGCGCAGCTCGTGCAGGCGCCGAAGGCCACCGGCTACGGGCTCGGCCTGTCGATCGTGGCCACCGGCCTGTGCCTGCTGCCCGGTGGCGTCACCATGCTCCTCTTCTCCCCGCTGTCGGCCCGGATCTCGGCCACCCGCGGCCCACGCGTCACCCTCGCCCTCGGCGCCCTCGTCATCGCCTCCGGCTACGCGCTCCGCATCGCCGACAGCCGCGACCTCTGGATGATCATCCTGGGCGCGACGGTCGTCGCGACCGGCACCACCCTGGCCTACTCCGCCCTGCCCACCCTCATCCTGCGGGCCGTCCCGGCCGAGCAGACCGCGTCGGCCAACGGCGTCAACGTCCTGATGCGCACCATCGGACAGGCCGCGTCCAGCGCGGCCGTCGCCGCCGTCCTGGTCCACCACACCAGCCAGGTCGGCGGCGCCACCGTGCCCACCCTGCACGGCTACCTGCTCGCCTTCGGGATCGCCGGCGCGGTCGCGCTGCTGGCCTGCGCCGCCGCCCTGTCCATCCCGGGCGAGCGCCCCACCGACCGCGACCGGCCCCGCGGGACGCCGGCCCGCGGCAGCCGGGACAGCGCGTTGGAGGGAGCATGAGTGCCGTGAGCACTCCTCCCCACCCGACCGCCCCGGCCCCCGCACGACGCGACGCCGAAGCCACCAAGGCCGCCATCCTCCGCGCGGCCCGCCATCTGCTGGCCCGGCACGCGCACGCCGACATCACGCTGAAGGCGGTCGCCGAACGGGCCGGCGTCAGCGCGCCCCTCGTCGTGAAGTACTTCGGCAACAAGGACAGCCTGTTCGCCCGCGTGATGTCCTTCGAGACGGACGCCGACCTGCTGCTCGACGCGCCCCTCGACGACCTCGGCCGCCACATGGTCAGACACGTCCTGGTCAGCCAGGCCGCCGGCAGCGACCCGCTGCTGCGGATCGTGTTCGCGCCGCTGCACCGCGAGGAGGGCGACACCCTGCGCGCCAACTTCCGCACCCAGGTCACCGACCGCCTCACCGCCAGACTGACCGGGCCCGACGCGGGCCTGCGCGCCGAGTTCGCGGTGGGCGCCCTGCTCGGCCTCGGCGTCATGTACGGCATCGCGCGGGGCACCGAGATCCGCACCGCCGACCTCGACGACCTCGTCGACCGCTACGCGCCCGCCGTGCAGAGCCACCTCACCCCGTCCTGACCGGCCCCGCGCGCGGTCGGCACGCGCCCGGCGCCATGCGGTGCCGGGCCGCGTTCCGGCAGGTGGCAGACTGGCGCCATGGACGAGCGCACTTTCGGTAGGACGGGCCAGCGGGCATCCGTCGTCGGACTCGGTACGTGGCAGCTGGGCGCCGACTGGGGAGACGTCGAGGAGAAGGACGCCCTCGCGGTGCTGGACGCGGCGGCCGAGTCGGGGGTCACCTTCTTCGACACCGCCGACGTCTACGGCGACGGCCGCAGCGAGCAGACCATCGCCACCTTCCTGCGCGGCCGGCCCGACCTCGACATCATGGTCGCCACCAAGATGGGCCGCCGCGCCGACCAGCTCCCCGAGAACTACGTCCTCGACAACTTCCGCGCCTGGAACGACCGTTCGCGCCGCAACCTCGGCGTCGACCGCATCGACCTGGTCCAGCTGCACTGCCCGCCGACCCCCGTCTACTCCTCGGACGAGGTGTACGACGCCCTCGACACCCTGGTCGCCGAGGAGCGCGTCGCCCACTACGGCGTCAGCGTGGAGACCTGCGCCGAGGCGCTCACCGCGATCGCCCGCCCGAACCTGGCCAGCGTGCAGATCATCCTCAACCCGTTCCGGATGAAGCCCCTCGCCGAGGTGCTCCCGGCGGCGGCCGAGGCGGGCGTCGGCGTCATCGCCCGGGTGCCCCTCGCCTCCGGCCTGCTCTCCGGCAAGTACACCAAGGACACCGTCTTCGGTGCCGACGACCACCGCACCTACAACCGGCACGGCGAGGCCTTCGACGTCGGCGAGACCTTCTCCGGTGTCGACTACGCGACGGGCGTCGAGGCCGCCGCCGAGTTCGCCGCCCTCGCCCCCGAGGGGTACACCCCGGCCCAGCTCGCGCTGCGCTGGATCGTCGAGCAGCCCGGCGTCACCACCGTGATCCCCGGCGCCCGCACCCCCGAGCAGGCCCGCGCCAACGCGGCGGCGGCCGGCCTCCCGGCGCTGGACGCGCGGACCCTCGCCGCGATCGGCGACCTGTACGAGCGGCGGATCAAGCAGCAGGTCGAGGGCCGCTGGTAGCGGACACGACGGCGGCGGTGAGCGCCCGCCGGCCACGCACGCGACGGCGGCGGTGAGCGGAACCCCCGCCCACCGCCGCCGTCCGCACGCGGCGCCGTCACACCGCCCGTCGGCCCGCCTCTTCGAGCGCCGCCAGCTGCCGGTCGTGCACCCGGCTGAGGACCAGCACCGACACGGTGGCGCCGATCAGCGCGCAGAACATGTCCCACTGGGTGTCCCACACATCGCCCTGGGTGGCGAGGAAGGCGTCCGCCGCCTGCCCGCCGACCACCGCGGCCAGCCACTCCAGCATCTCGAAGACGGCGCTGAAGGCGAGGCACGCGCACACCGTCAGCGGCGCGAGCCAGCGGCTGCCCCGCAGCGGCGAGGTACGGCTGAGCAGCTCCCGCACCAGGACCGCGGGAACGAAGCCCTGCATCAGGTGCCCGAACCGGTCGTAGGGATTGCGGTCGAGACCGAACGCGTCCCGCACCCAGTCACCGGCCGGGACCTCCGCGTACGTCCAGTGACCGCCCACCATCAGCACCAGCGCGTGCGCGGCCAGCAGGACGCACAGCAGGTTCGTCAGCGGGAACCGCCGCCGGGCCAGCACCACCAGCGGCAGCCCCACCAGCACCCACACCGTCTCCAGGAACCACGTCGTACGGTCCTTCGGCCCCCACGCCGACACGGCGAGAGCCACCACCACCAGGGCGGCGGACAGGGCGGGCAGCAACCGCCGGGCCGGGGGTGCGGGGTGTGCGAGCACGGTCATGGGAGCTCCTCCTCGTGAGAGCCCCCATGCTGCTGGGCGCACCGGGCGACGGCATGAGTACGGCTACTCAGCGGACGGGCGGAAAGGCCCTCAGTCGCGGGGGCCGCGCAGCGCGCTCAGCGCGGTGCCGATGGCCTCCTGGAGTTCTTCGAGACGCCGCACGATGTCGTCGTCGCCCTCGTCGAGGAAGTCCCGCGCGTCGTCGAAGGTCAGCTCCTCGAACGCCTTCGTCGCCTTCTGGAGACTGTTGTGGAACTTCGTCCGCCGCTCCTGGACCCGGAGTTCGGGGTCGGTCTCCACCATCTCGACGACCATCGACTTCACGGTGTCGTACGCCTCGCTGACCCACTCGCCGCTGACGTCCTCGCCGTCGCCCTCCAGCTCGTCGAGGAGCGACAGATGCCGCTCGGCCTCCTGACGCAGGTCCACGGGTGCGTCGACGGTCTGCCCGGCGGGCGTCTTCATCTGCCCCGACTCGGCGATCTGCCGCACGTACCCGATCCGGTCGACCGTCCTGCTCTCGCTGGCGACGGCCTTCTTCAGATCGTCCGTGCGCACCACGTCCCGCGCCAGCTCCGCCTGCAACGACGGGTCCTCACGCACCCGGTCGAGCAGCGCCTGCCGGGCGGCGCGGGCCGTCGACGGGTCGGCGAGGATCGCGGCGCGCAGCGCGGTCGGGTTCTCCGCGACCTCCAGCGCCTTGGTCGGGCGGATGCCCTCGGCCTCGGCGGCCTCCGTGATGGCGGTGCCCCGCTCCGAGGCGGCGCTGTTGCGGGAGACGTAGTACGTCGACCAGAGGTCGCCGTCCGGGAGTTCGGTCTCCTGACCGGGCGCGAGGGCCTCGAAGTGCGGGACCACGCCGTCGTCGGCGGCCCGGTCCCACGCCTTGTAGTAGCGCATGACCCGGTCGGGGGAGCACTGCGCCAGCTCGGCGAACTCCTTCGCGGACACCTTGGGCGTCTCGTCCGGACCCTGCCCGCCGGGCCGGACGCTGCGCGCCACCATCAGCGCGAAGGCCCACCCCCCGGTCCTGGCGTAGACCCCGAACTCCCGCGCGTCGCGCGCGACGAGATCGGACAACGGCGCCTGGGACGCCTCGGACGGAGCGATCGCTAGGGTCACGGATGACTCTCCTGTACGGGGGGAACGGTACGGCCGGAAGCCTAACGGCAGGCGCCGGCCGGTCCCGGCAGGGCTGGGCCGCGCCCCGCCCGTCCGGCAGGATGCTCGTATGAGTGTTCGCCCGCTGCCCGCCGCAGCCCCCGCCGCCCAAGGCGTCGACGCCACCCGCGTCCACGCCTTCCTCGACGCCGTCGAAGCGACCCCCGGGCTCGAACCGCACAGCCTCATGATCCTGCGCCACGGACACCTCGTCGCGTCCGGCTGGTGGGCGCCCTACACGGAGCGCCGCCCCCACCTGCTGTACTCGCTCAGCAAGAGCTTCACCGCGACGGCCGCCGGGATCGCCGCCGGTGAGGGACTGCTGGACTTCGACGACACCGTCCTCTCGTACTTCCCCGAGCTGGACGCCGACGTCACCGACCCGCGCAGCCGCGCGATGCTCGTCCGGCACGTCGCGGCCATGGCCAGCGGCCACGAGGACGAGACCTGGGACCGGGCCCGCGCCGAGGACCGCGACGACCTGGTGCGCGGATTCCTGCGAGTGCCGCCCGAGCACGACCCGGGCACCGTGTTCGCCTACAACCAGCCCGCGACGTACGCCCTCGGCGCGATCGTCCAGCGGGTCACCGGGCAGTCCCTCACCGACTACCTGCGCCCCCGGCTCCTCGACCCGCTCGGGATCGGCGCAACGGCCTGGGTGCGCGACCGCTCAGGGCGCGAGATCGGCTTCAGCGGCCTGTACGCCGCCACCGACGCCCTCGCCAGGCTCGGCGAGCTGTATCTGCGCGACGGCGTCCTGCGGGGCAGGCGGCTGCTGCCCGAGGGATGGGTGGCCGACGCCACCCGCGCGCACATCGCCACCGGCGCCACCCCGCCCGACCCGCTCGCCCCGGACGGCGAGCGCGGCTACGGCTACCAGTTCTGGCGCTCCCGGCACGGCTACCGGGGCGACGGCGCCTACGGGCAGTTCTGCCTGGTGCTGCCCGAGCAGGACGCCGTGATCGCCACGACGACGGCCGCGCAGAGCGGCCAACTCCTCCTCGACCTGGTCTGGGAGCACCTGGTGCCCGCCTTCGGCCCCGAGCCGCTGACCGGCCGGGACGAGCAGGACACCGCGCTGGCCCGGCGCCTCGCCGCGCTCGCGCTGCCGCCCGCCACCGGGAAGCCCGCCCCGCCGGAGCGCGCACAGGACTGGTCGGGCGCCGAGTTCGGCCCGCGCGACGGCGGCTGCGCCGCACAGCCCCGGCTGACGGCCGTCACCGTGACGGCGGACGCCGACGGCTGGTCGCTCGCCCTCACCGAGGGCGGACACCGGACGACGGCCCGGCTGCCGCAGGCCGGCTGGAGCGTCACCGACGGGCCGCCGCCGGTCGCCGTGAGCGGCGGCTGGAGCGACCAGGACACGCTGACCGCGGACCTGGTGTTCCTCGAGACCCCGCACCGGCTGACCGTGACCTGCTCACTGCCCGACCGCGCCTTCACCGCGCACTGGCACACCACCCCGCTGGACGGCGCCCCGCTGCGCGCGCTGCGGGCGCCACGCCCGTCAGCCTGACGTCACCCGGAACGTCCGGAAGAACGTCGCGAGGGCCCGCCGGTTGACGGTGTCGTCCCAGTCGGCGGCCGGGGTGGTCCAGCGCAGCGAGAAGCCCCGGCCGCCGCCGAGCAGGAGACCCCGGCCCAGGGTGCGCAGCCGCGCGCCGTCCACGACGGACAGCCACTCCATGTCGGCGGCCCTGCGCCCCTGGTACGTCGTCGCCTCGATGTCCCCGAGCCGCCGGAACCCTTCGGACCGCGCCAGATCCGGTTCGACGTCGTCCCGCCAGACGGCGACGGGGTCCGCGCCGACCCGCTCGCTGTACGTCACGGCGAGGGTGCGCGGGTCGCCGGGCGCCCCGAACGTCACCCGGGACGCGAGATCCCCCGACCGGGCGGTCTCCAGCGCCTTCCAGCCCTGGGGGAGCGCCACCGAGAAGCCCTCGGGCGAGGTGAGGACGCGGAATCCGGCCGGTGGCCCGGTGGGTGAGGGTGAGGGCGGGGCGCTCGGGGAGGCGCTCGGCCGCCTCCCAGGGGCCGTCGACGAGGACCGGGACGGCGACGGGGACGGCGCCGGGTCCGATGCCGACGCGCCCGGGGCCGGACCTCGGCCGCCTGAGCCCTCGGGGCGGGAGCCGGACACGGAGGCGCGGGCCGACGGGTGGGTGGCCGCGCTCGCGGGCGCCTCGTCGGTGCCCGGCAGCCCGTGGGCGGCGGCGAGGACGGCCACCGCGACCGTCGCCGTGGCCAGGACCGTGCCGCCGATCATCGCCCGTCTGCCCCGGCCCGCCCCGGTGCACCGCCCGCCCGCCCCCGCCCGCGCCCCTGGCTCATCGGCCGGCCCCGGCTCCTCGGCCGCGACCCGCAGCAGGGCGTCCCGCACCACGACCCGGGTCAGCCGCTCCCGGCAGTCCTTGCGCAGCAGCCCCAGAACGGTCCGGCCCAGCGGACCCGCGCGCACCGGCGTCCGCAACGGCAGCCGGTCCACACCCCGCAACGTGGCCTCGGGCCGCTCGCGCTCCCGGTACGGCGGCCGCCCCTCCAGCATCGTGTAGAGGATCGCGCCCAGCGCCCACAGATCGGCGGCGGGCCCGATCCGCTCGTCGCGGGCCTGCTCGGGGGAGGCGTACGAGGGGGCGGTGAGCCGGGGCGCGAGGGTGGCACCGGCCAGCCCGAAACCGGTCACCAGGACCGAGTCGTCGCCTCGCACGTACACCTGGCCTGGGCTCAACTCGCCGTGGGTGATGCCCTCCCGGTGCGCGGTCTCCAGCACGGCGAGCACGTCGAGGCCGAGCCGCGCGACCCGCGCGGGCTCGAACGTGCCCTGCCGCGCCAGGAGTTCGGAGAGCGGCACGCCGTCGATCCACTCGGCGACGATCCACAGCCGGCCGTCGCCGGCCACCGCGTCCACGACCGTCGCGACCCGGCCGGGAGCCACCGCGCCCATCGTGCCGGACATCCGCAGGGCGCGGGCGGCCACCCGGGGATCGGCCTCCCCCTCCGGATCGGGCGGCAGCGCGATCTCCGTGAGCAGGAAAGGGCGTTGGTCCTCGACGGCGGTCCCGTACCAGCAGACGCGGTTGGTCTCGCGGTGGACCACGTCGACGAGCCGATACCTCCCGGCGACCAACTCGTGTGTGAAGACATGCGCCTTGACCATGGTCATCCCTCGTCGAACCCCTGGGTCTCACCTTTCCCAGAGGTACGCGAGGGGTGACGGGATGTGTTCAAAGGAATCCCGAACGGAGTCGGGAATTCACCTGAGTCCGAACCGCTCGGCCCACGCCATGACGTCCTCGACGGTCGTGTTGCCGCCGCACACCACGAGCCCGATCCGGGCGTCGGCGCCGACCCGCTCGACGACCAGGCGGGCCGCGGCGAGCGCGCACCCCGCGGCCGGCTCGGTCCACACCTTCGCGTGGCGCGCGAGATCGAGGGTGCCCTGGACCGCGTCCCGGTCGGGCACCACGAGGACCTCGTCGACCAGCGCCGCCACATGGTCGTAGGTGAGCCGGGACACCGAGGGCGCGCTGAGCGTCGTCACCACCGACGACAGGGGCACCGGGACCGGGCCGCCCGCCGCGAGCGCCGCGGACATCGCCTCCGCGCCCCCGGTCTCCACACCCCAGATCCGCGCCCCGGGGCGCAGCTCCCGCAGCGCCGTCGCCACGCCCGCGATCAGCCCGCCGCCGCCGACGCTGACGACGAAGTCGGTCACCTCACCCGCGTCCTCGGCGAACTCCAGCCCCACCGTGCCCTGCCCGGCGATCACCACCGGGTCGTCAAAGGGGTGGACCAGCGTCAGCCCCTCCTCCTGGAGCCTGGCCACCGTCCCGAACGCCTCGTCCATGCCGTCGGTCAGCCGCAGCGACGCGCCCGCCGCCTCCACCTGCTCGACGGCGTACGCGGACGCGGAACGCGGCATCACGACCGTGGCCTTCACATCGAGGGCGGCGGCCATCACCGCGACCGCGATGCCGTGGTTGCCGCCGCTGATCGCGAAGACCCCGGCGGCCCGCTCCCGCTCGCTCAGCGACAGCAGCTTCGCCGCGGCGCCGCGCGCCTTGAACGAGCCGGTGCGCTGGAGCAGTTCGAGCTTGACGGTGACGGGCACGCCGAGCAGCGTCGACAGACCGGGGCTCGGGACCGTCGGCGTACGCACCACCTGGTCGGCGATCCGCTCGGCGGCGGCTTCGATCTGCGACATGTCGATCACGGCAGGCACCTTTCCGGCACGGGGGGCGAGAATCCGTACCGACGCTCACCCTGGTCGGCAACCCGACGCGGGTCAACTCGGTCATCCCGGACGAACGCCGCGGAAGCGGCCCAGGTCAGTGCTGTTCGGCCTTCTGCGGCGTCGCCTCGCTCGGACGCACCACCACGAACCCCTCGCCCTGGAGCATCAGCTGCACCGCCTCACCCGAACCGCCGCGCAGCATCGAGCCGATGGACTGCGAGCGGTGCAGCGAGGTCTCCAGCCCGGCCGTCCAGCCGACCACCGCGTCCGTGTCGACGTACACCGGGTACTGCGGCGACACCGGGATGAGCAGCGGATCGCCCTCGCAGACCAGACCGAGCTTGCCGTGCCCGGTGAAGACGCTGTTGAACAGGCCGCCGCCGGTCATGCCCGCGCCCTTCACGGTGCCTATCCGGTACGACAGCGTGGCGTCGAAGCACAGGACGTTGCGGCCGTTGACGGTGAACTCGTCGCCGGGGTCGATCTCGACGATGAAGCAGTTCTGCGCCTCGTGCGCGAACCAGGCCTCGCCCTGACCGCGCGCCGCCATCAACGGCAGCCCCTCCCCGGTGACCGCGCGCTTGAACATGCCGCCCACGCCCTGGCCCTTGCGTTCGAACTTGAGGTTCCCGCGGAAGGCGATCATGGCGCCCTGCCGGGCGTACATCTCGCCGTCCACCGCGTACCTGACGCACTTCGCGTTCTCGACGGTCATGCCCGGCGCGGTGGCGGGCTGGACCATGTGCTCACTGGAAAACAGATCACCCTTCATACGGGCATCCTGACCCGGGACGGGCCCCCGCGCCAAGATCGGGGCACGACGGGCTTCGCCGGGCAGTGCGCGGCGGAGCCCTGGAACCCCCGTCAGGCGCCGAACAGTTGGGTCCAGTAGGTGCCCGCAGGGCCGCCGCCCTCGAAGCCGACGCCGATGTGGGTGAAGTCCGGCTTGAGGATGTTGGCGCGGTGGCCAGGGCTGTTCATCCAGCCCTCGACGACCTCGGCGGCCCAGCGCTGCCCGCACGCGATGTTCTCGCCGATCGAGCGCCGCCGGGAGCCCGCGGCCGCCGCCCGGTCCCACGGCCGGCCGCCCTCGGGTGAGGTGTGGGAGTAGAAGGCCCGCGCCACCATGTCCGCGCTGTGCGCCTGCGCGGCGACACCGAGGAGCGGGTCGGTGACGAGCGGGCGCAGCCCGGCCCTCGTCCGCTCCGCGTTGGTGAGGGCGACGACCTCGGCCGTCGTCCGCGACAGGCCCTCGGGGGTGAGGGGGCTCGCCCACAGCGCGGTCCAGAAGGTGTCGCCCGAGCGGCCGTCGCGGACGTGCGCGATGCCCGCGTGGGTGAACTCCCGCTCCCGCAAGGTGCGTCGGGGCCGTTCCTCGCCGAGGCAGTACGCCACGAAGTCGGCGGGGGTGCGCGGCCCGGACACCAGGTGCTCGCCGCTGGCGAGGTACGCGTACCCGGCGGCGGTGACCCGCTGGTGCACCGAGACCCCGTCCGCGCCCTCGGTGCCGAGGCGGCCCGCGGCGGCCATGGCGGCGGCGTGCGCGCGGGCGGCGGCCGTCAGCCGGGCGTCGAGGGCGACGGGCGGCGCACCGGCCGCGGCGCGGGCGGGGTTGACCAGGGTGAGGAAGCCGTCCGGATCGGGCGGGGGCGGGACGGACCGCGCGGGAGGGGGGACGAGGGCCGGCGGGGGAGAGGTCCGGGTGCGCGGGGGAGGGCCGGGGGGCGCGGTCGGTTCGTCGGACACGTCCACGCCGAAGTCGCGGGCGATTCCGGCGAGTCCTTCGGCGTAGCCCTGGCCGAGCGCGCGGAGTCTCCAGGCGCCGTCGCGCCGGTAGATCTCGGCGAGCAGCAGCACCGTCTCCTGCCGGGGGCGCGGTGGCGCGAACAGGGCCAGCGGGCGGCCGTCCGGCGCGCTGACCTGGAGGGTGGGGGAGGGGAGGTCGCCCAGCGGGGTGCCGGGTTCGGCCGGGGTGACGACCACCGTGACCCGGGTCGCCCCGGGGCGCAGCCGCGGCGGGTCGACGGTGAGGGTGTCGCCGCCGAGGCGGGCGCCGGGGGCGGCCGGCTGGTTGTAGAAGACGAAGTCGCCGTCGCCGCCGACCTTGCCGCCGTCGTCCGTGATGAGCGCCGACACGTCGAAGGGGCCGGCCACCCGGACGCGCAGGGCTCCCTCCGGGAGGGGCATGTTGCCCCCGGGTACCAACTCGCCCATCGTGCCGCCCGCCGCCCCGCTGTCTCGTCGTCGCCCCGCGCCCCGGTCAGGACGCGGTCGGTCCGACAACGTCCGGCGGTGCGACAACGTCCGGCGGTGCGGGCCTGGTTCCCGGTCCGCCGGTGCGGCGGGGCGGCGGCTTTCCACAGAACGCGGAGTCCAGGGTGCCCGCGAGGGTGTCGAGGACCGGACCGTTGTTGGAGGTGGTGGCGAACGCCGTGAGGTTGCGGCGGCCGTCCTTCGTCGCGAAGGCGTAGGTGTAGTAGCCCTGGACCGCGCCCGTGTGGCCGTACACCGACACCCCGCAGGGCAGATCGCGGCGGCGCAGCCCGAGCCCGTACCCCTGGGTGTCGCTGACCCGGACCGTGCGGCGCATCTCCCGCAGCCGCGCGGGCGAGGTCAGCCGGCCGGACAGCAGCGCCGACAGGAACGTGCCGACGTCCCGGGTGCTGGAGACGACCGCGCCCGCGCTCTGCGCCCAGGACACCGTCTGCTCGGTCGCGTCGACGAGGGCGTCGCCCGGCCGGTCCGGGGTGAGGTAGCCGCGGGCGTGCCGGCCGGGGATCGCGGTGTCCGGGTGGACGTAGAAGGTGTCGCGCAGCCGCAGCGGCCTGAACACCCGCTCGCGCAACTCGGCGCCCACGGGGTGTCCGGTCAGCCTCTCGATGAGCATCCCGGCGACCACGAAGTTGGTGTTCGCGTAGGAGTAGGCGGCGCCCGGCCGGTTCAACCGCGGGTGCCGCAGCGAGAGGTCCACCAGCTCGCGGTAGGTGAAGACCCGGGTGCGGACGGCCTCGAAGCCGGGGACCGTCCGGGCGAAGAGGCGGTCCGCGTAGTCGTACAGGCCGCTGCGGTGGCCGAGCACATGACGGACCGTGATGGCGTCGTCCGGCAGCAGCCCGGGGAGGTAGCGGTTCACCGGGGCGTCGAGGTCGAGCCGCCCCTCGTCCGCCAACTGCATCAGCACCACCGCGGAGAAGGTCTTGGTGACGCTCCCGATCCGGAACCGGTCACGGCCGTCGAGGACCCGTCCGGTGCGCCGGTCGGCGAGGCCCACCGCCACCTCGGTGACCGTGCCGCGGTCGTCGATCCTGGCCGTCGCGCCGGGCGCGCCCCGGCCGACCGCCGCGTCCAACACCGCGCGCAGAGCCGCCGGATCAGGGCTCGGAAGGGTTCCGGCGGACGCCGGGGCGACCGGGGGAGCGGGGGGAGCGGAGGGAACGGGAGGAGCGGAGGCAACAGGGGGAGCCGCGGCCGTGGGTGGCGCGGCCGGGGCGGCGGATGCCGCGTGCGCGGGTGGCGCGGTGAGGGCGGGTGGTGCCGCGTGGGCGGGCGGGGCGAGCAGGGTGAGCGCGGGCGGGGTCAGCGGGGTGAGCAGGGTGAGCAGCAGCGCCGTCGTCCGGACCGGTGCCCGGCGCGCGGCCGGTCCTGGGGGTCTCGGGGCCGGACGGGTACGCGGTGCGAGATCCATCACATGCACGCCAGGGAACCTTCTTCCGTCTCGTCACCTCTCCCCTCACGACGCACAGTTGGTCGCTCTGTGATCAGTGGTCGAGGTGGCTTTGCGAAGTATTGCCCTGAATCGCTCCGGAATCGATCATTTCGGCTTTACATGGGCATGACAGACGCGCAAGGGTTCCGTCCTGGGGCCCGACCAGCCCCGGTGGCGCCGCAGCGCGCCACGCGTCGAGGCGGCGGGCGCGTCCCGGCCGCCTTGCCAGGAAGGAACACCCCTCAGTGCGTAGAGCGCACATACGCAACGTGGCGGTCGCCGTCGCCGCGACGACGGCCGCCACGGGCCTCACGGGCACCGCCTTCGCCGGACCCGCCACCGGGGCGGCCCGCTCGGCGCCGCCCGTCCCGGCCGCGTCCGTCGTCCCGGCCGCCCGAGCCGCCGCCTTCGCCCACCCCGCCGCGACCGGCGTGACACCGGGCGACCGGCTCCAGGCGCGGGACGTCATGATCGACCCGGAGGGCGCCCGGCACGTCCGCTTCAGCCGGACCCGCGCGGGCCTCCCGGTGCTCGGCGGCGACCTCGTCGTCCATCTCTCCCGGCAGTTCGCCTGGACCGGCGTCACCCGCGCCGCCGACCGCGCCGTACGCCCGGCCGAGGACACCGCCCGGCTCACGCCCGCGCGGGCCGAGCGGCTCGCCGCCGCGGCGGCCGGGGGCGAGGCGTCCACCGCCCGACTCGTCGTGGACGCACGGACCGGCGCCGCCGCCCTGGCCTACCGGGTCACCGTGACCGCCGCCACCACCGAGGGCGGCGGCTCCCACACCGTCGTCGTGGACGCCCGCACCGGCGCGGTGCGCAGCGACACGCCCGACGACGACGGGTTCCTGTCGCCGAAGCTCCTCGACACCCTGCGCGAACGCGGCGTGCCGGCGGACCAGGCCACCGGCACCGGTGCGCACCCGGCGGGACTGACCGCGTCCCCGGCGGCCGGCGCCGCCGTCCGCTACCCCAGGACGACGGCGGGCAGCGGCAGGTCGCTGTTCCTCGGCAAGGTCCCCCTGACCGTCAGCCAGACCGCCCGCACCACCTTCGTCCTCAAGGACCCCACCCGGTACGGCACCGAGACCCGGGACGCCAAGGGCGCCTACACGGAGAAGTTCGGCTCCGGAAAGAAGATCACCAGCACCACCGGAGGCTTCGGCGACGGAACGACCGGCAACCGGGCCAGCGCCGCCGCCGACGCCCAGTACGGCGTCACCGAGACCCTCGACTTCTACCGCAGGACCTTCGCGCGCAAGGGCATCGCGGGCGAAGGCAAGGCCGCGCGGGCCATGGTGCACTGGGGCAAGAAGGTCCCCAACGCGTTCTGGGACTCGACCTGCGGCTGCATGCTGTACGGCGACGGGGACGGCGACCTGTTCAAGAAGCCGCTCGTCGTCCTCGACGTCACGGGACACGAACTCACCCACGGCGTGGTCGACGCCACCGCCGCGCTGGAGCCGACCTACGTCGACGCGGACGGCAACCAGTACGGCGAGCCCGGCGCCCTGAACGAGTCCCTCGCGGACATCTTCGGCTCGGGCGTCGAGTTCTTCGCCGACAACGCGAAGAACCCGCCGAACTACCTGGTGGGCGAGAAGCTCGGGCTCGCCCAGAAGTTCCTGCGCCGCCTCGACCACCCGTCCCTCGACCGGCTCGAAGGCGCCGTCGACTCCTGGTCGCCGCAGACGTACTCCACCGAGGTGCACGCCGGTTCAGGCGTCTCCTCGCATGCCTACTACCTGCTCGCCGAGGGCAGCGGCCGCAAGAAGATCGGCGCCACCACCTACGACTCGCCCACCTACGACGGGTCCGTGGTCAAGGGCATCGGACGGGCCAAGGCGACGGCGATCTACTACCGCGCCCTGACCCGCTACATGGTCTCCTCGACCGACTTCCACGACGCGCGCACCGCGACGCTGAAGGCGGCCAAGGACCTCTACGGTTCCGGCAGCACCGCGTACCGGACGGTGAACCAGTCCTGGGCGGCCGTCAACGTCACCCAGGCCAACACACCGGCGTCCGCACACCGCTGACGGCGCATCGCCTACGCCGCATCGCCCTCCGCCGCACCGCCCTCCGCGTCGACGAACGCCCGGCGCGGACGGCGGTCCGGGCGGACGCGCGGTTCAGTACCCCAGCTCCTCGATCTGCCGCGCGACCTCGAACTCGGTGGCGCAGGCCGGGCAGCGCCCCCGTCCGAAGACATGGGTCAGGGCGCGGGCCACCGCTTCCTGGCCGTGCGCGACCGCCTCGCCGTGCAGCCGCGCCCCGATCCCGGTCAGCTCGCCCGGCGCCGCCGGGGTCAGCTCGCCGCGCGGCGCGGTGCTCTCCTTGGCGGGCCCGGTCACGTAGTCGCCCACCGACACGAACGTGCCGAACTGGCCGAAGGCCACGAACAGACCAGCCTCGCACTCGGGGCACTCCACCTCGTACTCCTCCCCGTTCACCCCTTCGAGGGTCTCCGCCCAGAACTCCTCGCCCTCGAAGGACAGGACCGCCGCCAGCAGGTACACGAAGAGGTCCGCCGAGAGGCCGGGTTCCGCGACCGACGCGCGCGCCACGCCCAGCAGTTCGGCGATCTCGGACGCGTACTCCTCGCGGCGCGGGTCGTCGGTGTCCACGACGATCGACCCCGCCAGCACCACCGCCTGGTGCCGGTCGCCCGGCGCCGTGCCCCGCGCGATGTCCGTGAGGCGGGGGACCGCCGCCCAACTCGCGTCGTACACCGACCCCTGATGGCAGAGCGAGGACCACAGCTCCTGCCACACCTCGTCGTCCTCGGGCCCGCCGAGGCGCTGGAACAGGCCGGGTATGTCCTCGGCGGAGCCGTAGGCGTGGGTCAGTTCGTGCCAGTCGATCGTCGTCATGGGGACGATGATGGCGCCTCCCACTGACAACGCCCCCTCACCGCGGGAAACGCCCCGTGACGCGTGCCGCGGCCGGCCGTTCAGCGGGTGAGCAGACCCTCCCGGTGGGCGAACGCCACCGCCTCCGTGCGGCTCGCCGCGCCCAACTTGGCCAGGATGTTCGACACATGGACGCTGGCCGTCTTCCCGGTGATGAACAGCTCCTCGCCGATCTGCCGGTTGCTGCGGCCCTCGGCGAGCAGCCCCAGCACATCCCGCTCACGGGCGGTCAGCGGCGACGCCGTCCGCGCCGCCGGGTCCGTCGGCCCGACGCGCCTCAGCAGCGCGTCCACCTGGTCCCGCAGCGGGACGGCGCCGAGCCGCACCGCCACCTCACGGGCGAGCCCGGCCTGCTCCACCGCCTCGGCGCGCCGGTCGGCCCCGGCCAGCGCCTCCGCGAACCGGGCCCGGCAGCGCGCGCGTTCGTACACGTCGCCGAAGCCGAACGCGGTCACCGCCGCCTCCCAGGCCGCCACGTCGGGACCGGACACCGCGCGCTTCCACTCGGCCTCGGCCCGCGCCAGCCACGCCAGACCCTCGGGTCCCTGCGGGGCGCCCTCCTCACCGCTGAGGGCGGTGGACCGCGCCAGCGCGACCAGTTCGTCCGCCGCTGCCCTCCACCGCCCCGCGTCACCCCCGGCCCGCCGCAGGGCGACGGCCGCGTCCGAGACTGCCGTCAGACCGAGGGCGGCGAGCCTGACCGCCACGTTCGGGCGGGTGCCCGCGTCGTCGCCGAGGGCGTCGACCGTCGTCCGCACCCCTTCCACCGCCGCGAGCGGATCGCCGCGCAGCACCGCGGCCTCCGCCAGCGCGATCCCCGCGACCAGCGTCGCCCACCAGTCGAACGGGCCCGCGAGCAGCGCCCCGGCCCGGTCGGCGGCCGTCAGATCGCCGCGCGCCAACCCCACGTGCAGCGCGGGCCCCGCCGTGTACCCGCCGGCCGGCGGCAGCGACCCGGCGTCGGCCGCCGCGACCCGCAGACACTCGTCCCACCGGCCCAGCGTGTACAGCACCACCAGATGGAGGTAGCGCATCTCCAGCGGATGCGGCGACGACAGCAGCCCCGCGCACCTGGCCCGGTCGAGGCCCTCGCGCACCCAGGGCAGACAGCCCTCCAGATCACCCGACTCGAAACCGCCGACGGCCAGATTGAACAGGGCGCGCATCTCGACCGGCGCGTTCCCCGCGCTCCTGGCCAGCTCCCTGGCCTCCGTCAGCCGCCGCCGGCCCGCGGCGCCGGTGCGGCCGCCGTCCTCCAGGTTGGCGAGGGAGATCAGCAGGTCGGCCTGGGCGTCAGGCATCCGCAGCTCCCTGGCGGCCCGCAGCGCCCGGTGGGCGATGCGCCGGGCCGTCCCGTTCTCCCTGATCTGGCGGGCCGCCAGCACATGGGTGGCCGCCGCCCACACCCAGGTGCGGGTCGGCGGCTCGGCCGGGATCATCGCCAGCGCCTCGCTGCTGTACGCGAACGCGGCCGTCAGGCTGTCCACACCCAGCAGGTTCCCGGCGAGCGTGTAGCGGATGCGGGCGGCCAGTTCGCAGTCGGTGTCCCGGCCCGCGCCGGCCAGCGCGGCACGAGTGAGGGAGACCGCGCGGTGCGCCTCGCCCGCGTGCGCGGCCGCCGCCGAGGCGCGCAGCGTGAGCGTCACCGGGTCCCTGCCCTGGCCGGCGGTGCGGGCCGCCGCCTCCACGGACTCCCACAGGTCGAGGGCCGTCTCCAGGTGCCGCAGCTCCTCGGCCGGCGCGCCCATCCGGTGGGCGTGGTCGGCCGCCTCGACGGAGGCGGCCAGCGCCTCGGCGAGGTCATGGCTCTCCCGGTAGTGGTGGGCCCGCTCGGCGGCGCTCCCGGCCCGGCCGCCGCGCCCGGCGAGCAGCCGCGCGAACGCGCCGTGCAGCCGCGACCGCTCCCCGGGCAGCAGATCCGCGTACACCGCCTCCCGGGCCAGCGCGTGCCGGAAGGCGTACCGGTCGCCGTCGCCCGCGACGAGCAGTTGCCGCCCGATCGCCTCGCGCAGCGCCGACTCCAGGGCGTCCTCGGGCAGTCCGACCGCGTCCCGCAGCAGGTCGTGCTCCACCCGCCGCCCCGCGACGGCCGCCGTGCGCAGGACCTGCTGCGCGGTGTCGGAGAGCTGCTCGAAGCGGATCAGCAGCGCGTCGGCCAGACCGCTGGGCACCGGCCCCGCCTCGGTGTCGGTGGCCGCCACCAGCTCCTCCGCGTAGAAGGCGTTGCCCTCGGCGCGCGCCACGATGCCCCGCACGGTCGCCTCGGGCAGCGGCCGGTCCTCCAGGGCGCGGACCAGCCGGGCGACCTCGGCGTCGGCCATCGGCCGCAGCTCGAGACGCTCCACGGCGGGCAGCCTGACCAGCTCGGCGAGGAGCGGGCGCAGCGGATGCCTGCGGTGCAGGTCGTCGGCGCGGTAGGAGGCGAACACGGCGACCGTGTGGGCGGGGGCACCGCCCGCGGGCCGCTGCAGGATGCCCCGGCTGAGCAGGAACCGCAGCAGGTCCCGGGAGGACTGGTCGGCCCAGTGCAGGTCCTCGACGACAAGCAGCAGCGGCGCCACGTCCGCCAGGCCGGCCAGCAGCCCGGCCACGCCCTCGAAGAGCTGGAGCCGTCCGCCGACGTCCTGTTCCGCGCCGCCGCCCAGCAGCCTCTCGACCACCGGATGGGCGGCCAGTACCGGAGCGAACCGCTCGTCCCCGGCGAGCGCGCCGAGCACCTCGGTGAACGGCAGATACGGCAGCCCGACGTCACCGAGGTCCACGCAGTGCCCGGTGAGCACCGTCGTCCCGGCGGCCGACGCCCGCGCCGCCAGTTCGTCGAGGACCCGGGTCTTGCCCACGCCCGCGTCCCCGGCGAGCAGCACGGCGTGCGCCCGCCCGGCGCGGGCGCGCTCCAGTACGGCGGTGAGGCGGGCGATCTCGTCGTCCCGGCCGATCAGGGGTGCGGTGAGTACGGTCTGCGGCACCCGCCCATCCTGGCACGCACCACCGACAACGGGCCCGGGACCAGGGGGAACCTGGGAGCAGCGGGAGCCCGGGACCGGCGGGCACCCGGGGTCAGCGGGGACGCACCGGTCCGTGCCTGCCTGTCCCCACATCCGCGGGGTTCAGCGCAGGGTGTCCGCCCAGTTCGCCGGTACCCGGCCGGCGGGGCCCGGCGTCGGCTGGTCGGCGGGGTGGCTGACCGGCGGGGCGAGGGCCGGGCCCGACTCGTACAGCTCACCGGAGGTGAAGTCCCAGAACCACTCCTCGCCCGGCTCGAAGCTGCGGATCAGCGGATGCCCGGTCTCGGCGTGGTGGGCGGTGGCGTGCCGTGAGGGGGAGTCGTCGCAGCACCCGATGTGGCCGCAGAGGGCGCAGCGCCGCAGATGGAACCACCAACCGCCGCTCGCGTCGCACTCGACGCACCCGGTGCCGCTCGGCGGGACGTCCGGGTCGATGCCGTCGACACCGGCAGTGTTGTCGGCGTTGTCAGTGTTGCCGGTGCCGTCAGTGCTGGTCATGAGTGCTCCTCGGAGGTCTGGTCGTCGTCGGTGAGCGGCAGCAGGACCTGGAAGCGGGTGTCGCCCGGCACGGACTCCACCTGGAGGGTGCCGTGGTGCTTGTTCACCACGATCCGCCAGGAGATGTCCAGGCCGAGCCCGGTGCCCTCGCCGACCGGTTTGGTGGTGAAGAACGGGTCGAAGATCCGGCCGCGGATCTCCTGCGGCACCCCGGGTCCCGTGTCCCGGAACTCGACCAGCAGCCGGTCGCGCTCCAGCGCGGTGCGGACCGTCAACGTGCCCTCGCCGCCCGCGCTGTTCATGGCGGAGACGGCGTTGTCGACGAGGTTCGTCCACACCTGGTTCAGCTCCGCCGGGTAGGCGGGGATCCTCGGCAGGGTGCGGTCGTACTCCTTGACGACCTGGATCCGCTTGCCGATCTTCCCGGAGAGCATCAGCAGGGTGCTGTCGAGGAGTTCATGGACGTCGGCGTGCTGGTAGGGGGCGCGGTCGAGCTGCGAGTACTGCTTGGCGGCGTCCACGAGATGCGAGATCCGGGTGGTGGAGTCCTCGATCTCGTCCATCAACAGCTCGGTCTCGACGGTGTAGTTGAGCCAGCCGATGGCGTTGGGCAGCATCTGCGGGTCGACGGCGGCCGCGACCTGGTCGAGCCAGTCGAGGTCGAGCCCGGCCTGCACGAAGGTGGGCGCGAGCCGCCAGCCGTCCGCGATGTCGTGCGCGTCGAACCAGTCGGCGAGCGCGTCCTCCCGGTCGGACGCTTCGAGGGGGCTCAACGTCGTTGCCTTGGCGACCAGTTCGGCGGTGCGCTCCTGCACCTCGATCAGATGGGCCAGCTCCTCGCGCGGGAACGGGCCCGAGGAGATGACGCCCAGCTTGTGCCGCATCTTGGCGACCCGCTCGCGCAGCGTGGCGGTGGCCCGGACGGCCGCGGCGGCCGGGTTGTTCAGCTCATGGGTGAGCCCGGCCGACAACGAGCCGAGCGCCAGCAGCCGTTCGCGCTGGCCGATCGCCCGCTGGGTGCTCTTGGAGCCGAAGAACAGCCCCTCCAGCAGATGCACGGCCATCGGGAACGACTCCCGCATGAAGTCCGCGAAGCTGTCCGCGGGCAGCACGAAGAACCGCGTCGGCTCGGTGACGCGCATCGAGTTGTTGTAGACCTGCCGGACGCGGTCGCCGATGTACGCCTGCATGGCGCCTGAGTACACCCCGGGCTGGGAGGAGCGGGTCACCTCGACGTCGTCGCCGCCGACCCGCCGGGACAGCACGACGGTGCCCTCGATCATCACGTAGAAGCAGGTGGCGGGGTCGCCCTCGGTGTACACGGGACCGGGCTCGAACAGCTCCACCCGCCCCTCGCTGCACAGCCGCCCCAACTGCTCGGGGGTGAGCTTCTCGAACAGGAACAGCGAGCCGATCTCCCGCGGGCTGCACGGCATCGGCCGCCCGCTCACGACTGCTCCAGATACCGGTGGACGAGCATGACGGCCATGGCTCCCTCTCCGACGGCGGACGCGACGCGCTTGGCCGACTCGGCGCGCGCGTCGCCCGCCACGAACACCCCGGGGACGTTCGTCTCCAGGTGGTACGGAGGCCGGTCGAGATCCCAGCCGGCCGGCGGGCGCCCGTCGGCGGTCAGGTCGGGACCGGCCAGGATGAACCCGTGCTCGTCGCGGAGCACCGTCCCGTCCAGCCAGTGGGTGAGCGGGGCCGCTCCGATGAACACGAACATCCACTGCGCGTCGACGCGTTCGGTCGCGCCGCTCTCCACATCGCGCAGGGTGAGCGCCTCCAGATGGTCCGAGCCGTGCGCCGACTCGACGACGGTCCTGGCGCGGACCGAGATGTTGGGCGCGTCGGTGATCTGCTGGACCAGGTAGTACGACATGGACGCGGCCAGGTCGTCGCCGCGCACCAGCAGCGTCACCGACTTGGCGCCCCTGGCCAGGTACATGGCCGCCTGTCCGGCCGAGTTGGCGCCGCCCACGATGTACACGTCATGGCCCTGGCAGGAGGCCGCCTCGGTCAGCGCCGAGCCGTAGTACACCCCGCAGCCGGTCAGGTCGTCAGTGCCGGGCGCGGTCAACTGCCGGTAGGAGACGCCGGTCGCGAGGATCACGCTGTGCGCGGCGACCGCGGAACCGTCCGAGAAACGGACCGTGCGGGCCGCCCCGTCGACCTCCAGGCCCGTCACCTCGCGCGCGGTGAGGATCTCGGCGCCGAACTTCGCCGCCTGCCGTCTGGCCCGGTCGGTGAGCTGGCCGCCGGAGACGCCGTCGGGGAAGCCGAGGTAGTTCTCGATACGGGAGCTCTGCCCGGCCTGCCCGCCGGTCGCCGACCGCTCCACGAGCACCGTGCGCAGCCCCTCGGACGCCCCGTAGACGGCGGCGCCGAGCCCGGCCGGGCCGCCGCCGATGACGACCAGGTCGTAGAAGTCCTCCGCCGGGGTCGTCGCGAGTCCGACCCGCGCGGCCAGTTCGGGCGCCTCGGGCTCGACGAGCGGCGCCCCGTCGGGCGTGATCACCAGCGGCAGCCGCCTGCCGTCCTGCCCGGCCGCCGCGAGCAGCCGCGCGCCCTCCGGTTCCTCCGCCGAGTACCAGCGGTAGGGCACCTGGTTGCGGGCCAGGAACTCCCGCACCTCCGAGGAGCGCGCCGACCAGCGGTGGCCGACCACCTTGGTGGCGGGCACCGGCCGGAAGTCGGAGCACCGCCACGCCTCGAGCAGGTCGTCGAGGACCGGGTAGAGCTTCTCCTCGGGCGGGTCCCACGGCTTGAGGAGGTAGTGGTCGAGGTCGACGACGTTGATGGCGTCGATCGCCGCGTTGGTGTCCGCGTAGGCGGTCAGCAGCACCCGGCGGGCGCCCGGGTACACGTCGAGGGCCTGTTCCAGGAACTCGATGCCGTTCATCTGGGGCATCCGGTAGTCGGCCAGGATCACCGCCACCAGGTCGCCGCGGAGCTTCAGCTCACGCAGCGCCTCCAGCGCCGACTCGCCCGACTCCGCGCGCACGACACGGTAGGACTCGCCGTAGCGCCGCCGCAGGTCGCGGGCGACGCCGCGGGAGACCCCGGGATCGTCGTCGACGGTCATGATGACGGTCCGCGCTGCGTCGGACGGCTGTGCCATGTGTCTCCACCCCGAGTGGTCGGACCGACCGCACGGCGGGCCCTCTCGGGGGAGGCGGTCGCCGCGCCGGCTCCCGTCCATCGTATGTTCGATCTCCGTGGTTCGCCGAAGGGGCGACGCTGGGCGGGGGCGGGTGCCGGGTGTGCCGAGTGGTGAAGACTGGCCCTCGCGACCGGCCGGGCGGATGCCCACCACGGAAGCCCAGGGAAGAAGCCCACGACAGACGTCCAGGACGGCCGGCCCGCGACAGCGGGCCGGCCCGGGACGGATGACCTCGACACAGGGAGGCAGCCGCATGGCGGGCCCGATCACCGCAGGCGTCGACGGAACCGACGAGAGCCTCGCCGCACTCGACTGGGCGGCCAGGGAGGCGCTCAGGCGCGACCTGCCGCTGCGGATCCTCCAGGCCTGGCGGTTCCAGCCGCACGAGCGGCTCGAGGCGGCGGACGCGGCCACCCAGGCCGGCTGGGTGGGGGACGCGCTCACCGAGGTCGCCGAGGGCGTCAGGGCGCGGTACCCGGCGCTCGACGTCCGGGCCGACGCGCGGGAGGGCGAGAGCGCCGACACGCTGATCGAGGCGGCGGCCGAGGCGGAGCTGCTGGTGCTGGGCTCACGCGGGCACGGCCCGGTCGTCGGGTTCCTGCTCGGCTCGGTGGGACAGCGGGTGATCGCCGAGGCCGGGCGGCCGGTGGTCCTGGTGCGGGCCGGTGACCGGGCGACGGGGGAGGCGGCCGGGCGGGAGATCGTCGTCGGCCAGCAGGGCGAGCCGGACGACAGCGTCGACGCCCTGCGGTTCGCGTTCCGGGCCGCCGCCGCGCGCGGCGCCACCGTCCGTGCCGTGCGCGCCTGGAGCCTGCCGCCGGTGTTCGCCTACAGCCCCGCCTCCCTGAAGCTCCTCGACGAGGCCGGCGGTCTCGAACCCTACGAGAGCCGGGCGCTGGCCGACGCGCTGCGGCCGTGCCGCGAGGAGTTCCCCGACGTGCCCGTGGTGGAGCACGTCGAGCTGGGCAGCGCGGGACAGGTGCTGCTGTCGGTGGCCGCCCGCGCCCAGCTCATGGTGGTGGGACGCAGGGCCAGGCGCACGGCGGTCGGCGCGCGGGTCGGTTCGGTGGCGCACGGGGTGCTGCACCACGCGGAGTGCCCGGTGGCGGTCGTCCCGCACGGCTGAGTCAGTCGGCGGTCGTGGGCCGCAGCGACTCCCGTGCGGTCGGGAGGATGTGCGCGATGTAGTCCGCGACCGCCGTGTCGAGGCCGATGTCGGCCTGCGCCTGCTCGGACAGGTACCAGCGGTGTTCGAGCAGCTCGTGGTAGATCTCCGCCGCGTCCATCGCGCCGCGCAGCTCGGGCGGCACCGCCCTGACGGTGGGCCGGAACACGTCCCGCACCCAGCGGTGGGCCAGCACCTCGGGGCGGGCGGCGAGCGGGTCGCCCGGGGCGTAGTCGTCCTGGGTGGCCATCCAGCTCTCCAGGTCGTTCAGCAGCCGCCTGGCCTGGTTCTCCTCGGTGTCGAGGCCGGTCAGCCGCAGCAGTTGGCGCTGGTGGTGACCGGCGTCGACGACCTTCGGCACGAACGTGACCGAGTCGCCGTCGGCGGAGTGCTTGATCTGCATCTCGGCGACGTCGAAGCCGAGGTCGTTGAGGCGGCGGATGCGGCGCTCGATGTAGTGGTACTTGCCCGCCGGGTAGACGGAGGTGCGGGTCAGCTCCTCCCAGAGCCGCCCGTAGCGCGCGCAGATCTCGGTGCCGAACTCGATGGGGTCGACCGACGGGTGCAGCGCGCCCGACGCCTCCAGGTCGAGGAGTTCGCCGCTGATGTTCACCCGCGCCAGGTCGAGGTCGTACTCCCGCTGCCCGTCGCTGAGCCGCGGGTGCAGGTCGCCGGTCTCGGCGTCCACGAGATAGGCCGCGTAGGCGCCCGCGTCCCGCCGGAAGAGGGTGTTGGAGAGCGAGCAGTCGCCCCACGCGAACCCGGCCAGGTGCAGCCGGACGAGCAGCACGGCGAGGGCGTCCATCAGCCGGTGCATGGTGGCCGGGCGCATCGTCGTCTCGAACATCGAGCGGTACGGCTGCGATCCGCGCAGATGCCGGGTGACCAGCACGGACTCCAGCGGTGAGCCGTCGTCGTCGGTGCGGCCCGTGAGGACGGCCAGCGGGTCGACGGCGGGGATGCCGATCCGGTCCAGGTCGCGCAGCAGCTCGTACTCGCGCAGCGCCGGGCGCTCGGCCAGCTCCTTGACGGCGATGACCTCGTCGCCGGCCCGCGCGTAGCGCACCACGTGCCGGGATATGCCGCGCGGCAGCGGCACCAGGTACGCCTCCGGCCACTCCTCCAGCGGCAGGTGCCAGGGCAGTTCCAGCAGGAGCGCGGGATGCTCCGGTCTCGTCGCGCTGATCTGGAGTGCCATGGATCGGGTGTCCTCGTCTCGCGGCCGGGCGGCCCGGGGGCGGACGTCCTCGGGTGGACGTCCTGGGCGGGTGATCGTCACCTCACCCTAAGGGGCGGTCCCGCGCGGCTGAAGGGCCGCTGTCCCGCCGTCTCGCCGGGGCGCGGGTCAGCGCACGCCCCGGGGGCGGAACTGCACGCTCACCCGCGGCCCGGACGCGCGGCCGCTCTTGGGGACGCAGTGCTCCCAGGTCCGCTGGCAGGAGCCGCCCATCACGATCAGGTCGCCGTGGCCGAGCGCCCTGCGGACCGTCCGGCCGCCGCCCGCGGGGCGCAGCAGCAGATCCCGGGGCGCGCCCACGGAGAGGATCGCGACCATGGTGTCCTCGCGCGCCCCGCGCCCGATCCGGTCGCCGTGCCAGGCCACGCTGTCCCGGCCGTCGCGGTAGTGGCAGAGCCCCGCGGTGGCGAACGGCTCGCCCAGCTCCGGCGCGTAGTGCGCGCTGAGCGCGTCGCGCGCCTCGGTGAGGACGGGGTGCGGGAGCGGATCGCCCGCGCCGTAGAACGCGAGCAGCCGGGGGACGTCGACGACCTGGTCGTACATGGTGCGCCGCTCCGCGCGCCAGGGGACCTCGGCGGCCAGCCGCTCGAAGAGCGGGTCCGAGCCGGCCAGCCAGCCGGGCAGCACGTCGATCCAGGCGCCGGAGCCGAGCACGGTGCGGCGGATCCCGGCGAGGCGGCCGAGGCGCGGCCGGTCGGTCTGGTCGAAGAGGGAGCCCTGGAGGTGCGTGGTCATGGAACCAGCGTAACCGTTAATCGAAAATATGTTCGCTTGCGTGGGTCGGTGTCCGCCTGGGGCTCCCGCGCCCTCTTCCGACCCCTTCGGATACACCGGTGTATCGGATACATTCACGTATCGAACCGAGGCGGGACGACATGAGCGAAGCGAGCACCGGACGGGTGACCAGGCGCCGGGTGCGCACCCGCGCCAACCTCCTGGACGCCGCGTTCGCGGTGTTCGCGGCCAAGGGGTTCGGGCGCGTCTCCATCGAGGAGGTCTGCGAGGCCGCCGGCTACAGCCGGGGCGCCTTCTACTCCAACTTCGCCAGCCTCGACGAGCTGTTCTTCGCCCTCTACCGGCAGCGCGCCGACCTCATCGCCGACCAGGTGGCGGGCGCCCTCGCCCGCGAAGGACCCGACCTCGACGTCGCCGGCGCCGTCGACCGAGTCACCGAGGTCCTCCTCCTCGACCTGGACTGGCTCCTCGTCAAGACCGACTTCCTGGTGCACGCGGCCCGGGTGCCCGACGTCGCCGGCACCCTCCTCGCACACCGGGCCAGGCTCCGCCGGGCCATCGCCGACCGGCTCGCCCGCGCCCCCGGCCTCGCCCCGGCGACCGCCCCGCTCGGCGACCCCGACAGCGCCGCGCACGCCGTGGTCGCCGCCTACGACGGCGTCACCACCAGGCTCCTGCTGGACAAGGACGTCGACGGCGCCCGGATCTGGCTCAAGCAGCTGCTCACCGCCCTGCTGACCGACGGCAGCGGCACACGAGACCTCCCCTAGAAAGGCAACGGTCGCCATGGATGCGGACGTCATCGTCGTCGGAGCGGGCCTCGCCGGCCTGGTCGCGGCCCATGAACTCACCAGCCGGGGCAGGCGCGTCGCCCTGGTCGACCAGGAGAACGCGGCCAACCTCGGCGGACAGGCCTTCTGGTCCTTCGGCGGCCTGTTCCTCGTCGACTCACCGGAACAGCGCCGCCTCGGCATCAAGGACTCCCTCGACCTCGCCTGGAACGACTGGCGCGGCAGCGCGCAGTTCGACCGCACCGACGACGAGGACTCCTGGGCGGTGCGCTGGGCCCGCGCCTACGTCGAGTTCGCGGCCGGCGAGAAGCGGCCCTGGCTGGAGGGGCACGGCATCAAACTGCTGCCCACCGTCGGCTGGGCGGAACGCGGCGACCTGCGCGCCGACGGCCACGGCAACTCCGTGCCCCGCTTCCACATCGCCTGGGGCACCGGCACCGGCGTCGTCGAACCCTTCGTCGAGTACGCCAAACAGGCCCGCAGGGACGGGCTGCTGACGTTCCACCACCGCCACCGGGTCGACGAGCTGATCATCGAGGACGGGCACGCGAGCGGGGTGCGCGGCACCGTCCTCGCCGACGACCGCTCCCCGCGCGGCGTCCCCTCCAACCGCGACCGCGTCGCCGACTTCGTACTCACCGCGCGGGCCGTGATCGTCACCTCGGGCGGCATCGGCGCCGACCACGACATCGTCCGCAGGTACTGGCCCGAACGGCTCGGCACCCCGCCCGCCCGGATGGTCACCGGCGTGCCCGCCTACGTCGACGGCCGGATGCTCGACATCAGCTCCCGGGCCGGCGTCCGGCTCGTCAACCGCGACCGCATGTGGCACTACACCGAGGGCATCCAGAACTGGGACCCGATCTGGCCGGGACACGGCATCCGCATCCTGCCCGGCCCGTCCTCGATGTGGTTCGACGCCCTCGGCCGCCGGCTGCCCGACCCCTGCCTGCCCGGCTACGACACCCTCGGCACGCTCAGGCACCTGCGCACCGACCCCGACCTCGCCGGCCACGACCACTCCTGGTTCGTCCTGACCCGGCGCATCGTCGAGAAGGAGTTCGCGCTCTCCGGCTCCGAGCAGAACCCGGACATCACCGCCAAGGACAAGGGCGCGGTGCTGCGCGACCGGCTGCTCGGCAAGGGCGCCCCCGGCCCGGTGGACGCCTTCGTGCGCAAGGGCGCCGACTTCGTGACCGCGCCCACCCTCGAACAGCTCGTCGGGAAGATGAACGCCCTGACCGACGAGCCGCTCCTGGACGCGGCGGGACTGCGCCGCCAGATCGAGGCCCGCGACCTCCAACTGGCCAACCCCTACAGCAAGGACTCCCAGGTCCAGGGCATCCGCAACGCCCGCCGCTACATCGGCGACCGCCTCGGCCGGGTCGCCACCCCGCACCGCCTCCTCGACCCGGACGCCGGACCGCTGATCGGCGTCAAGCTGCACATCCTCACCCGCAAGACCCTCGGCGGCATCCAGACCGACCTCGACTCCCGCGCCCTCGGCGCCGACGGCACCCCTGTCGACGGCCTGTACGCGGCCGGCGAGGTGGCCGGCTTCGGCGGCGGAGGCGTGCACGGCTACAACGCCCTGGAGGGCACCTTCCTCGGCGGCTGCCTCTTCTCCGGGCGCGCCGCGGGACGCGCGGCGGCCCGCGAGACCGGCTGACGCGACGGCTGACCCCACGGCCGGCACGGCGGCGCTGACGCTCGGTGACTTGACCTGAACGAGGGGGAAATCGGCGCCGCCCCCGCCCTAGCCTGACCGGATCGATCACCCGCCACCCCCAGGAGCGCACGTGAGACGATCCCTCCGCCCGGTCACCGTAGGCGCCGCCGCCCGGCGCCGCAGGGCCGTCGCCGCGACCGTGCCTGTCACCGTCGCGGCCCTGCTCGCCGCCGCCTCACCCGCCGTGTCCGCCCCCGCCGCCGCCGCGCCCGCCGCGCACGGCGCGGCCGGCGCGGGCGACCCCTACTTCCCGCTGGCCGGCAACGGCGGATACCACGTCGAGCACTACGGACTGACGCTCCGTTACGACCCGGCCTCCCGCCACCTCAACGGCACCGCCGTCCTCACCGCCCACGCCACCCAGCGGCTCGGCCGCTTCGACCTCGACCTCAAGGGCCTGAAGATCACGGGCGTCACCGTCGACCGGGCCCGCGCCGCGCGCACCCGCGCGGGACAGGAACTCGTCGTCACCCCGGGCCGGCCCCTGCGCGCCGGACAGCGGTTCACCGTCACCGTGACCTACCGGGGCACCCCGCGCCCGGTCACCGACCCCGACGGCTCGGACGACGGCTGGCTCCCCACCGACGACGGCGCCTTCGTGGCCGGCGAACCCCAGGGCGCGATGACCTGGTTCCCGGCGAACAACCACCCCCTGGACAAGTCGGCGTACGACATCACCGTCACCGTCCCCGAGGGACGCACCGCCGTCTCCAACGGAGTGCTCGTCGACCAGCGCACCGCGCGCGGCCTCAGCACCTTCCACTGGCGCCAGCGCGAACCTATGGCCGCCTACCTCGCCACCGCCACCGTCGGCACCTTCGCCGTCGAGAGGTACACCACCCGCGACGGCATCCGCGTCTACAACGCCGTCGACCCGCGCGAGGCGGCCGCCGCCGCGCCCGTCCTCAAGAAGCTGCCGTCCGTCCTCGCCTGGGAGAGCACGCTGTTCGGGCCCTACCCGTTCCGCGCCGCCGGCGCGATCGTCGACCACGCGCCCGACGCCGGCTACGCCCTGGAGACCCAGTCGCGGCCGCTCTACGACGCGGCGCCCGACCTCGCCACCCTCGTCCACGAGAGCGCCCACCAGTGGTTCGGCGACTCGGTCTCCCTCACCTCCTGGAAGGACATCTGGCTCAACGAGGGCTTCGCCACCTACGCCGAGTGGCTCTACAGCGAACAGCACGGCGGGGACACCGCCCAGCAGACCTTCGACGCGCTCTACGCCAAGCCGGCCGGCGACCGCCTGTGGGCGTACCCGCCCGCCGACCCCGGCAGCGGCGCCCGCATCTTCGGCACCCCCGTCTACGACCGCGGCGCCATGGCCCTGCACGCCCTGCGCACCGCCGTCGGCGACCGCGTCTTCCTGCGGGTCCTGCGCGCCTGGGCCACCGAGCACCGCCAAGGGCACGGCACCACCGCCCAGTTCGTCCGCCTCGCGGAACGCGAGTCCGGACGCGAACTCGCCCCCCTCCTCCACACATGGCTCTCCGCGCAGGGGAAACCCGAACGAGCGTAGAAACTGACACGTTCCTCAAAAGTCTCGGCCAAGGTCTCTTCATGATCACGCGCAGAACCCGTGCCGTCCTGCTCGCCGCGTCCCTGGTCGCCCTGACCGGATGCGGCGCCGGGACGGCCTCCGACGACCGGGCCGCCGCCACCGCGCCGGCCGGGCCGTCGGCCACCCCCGTGCCCCGGACGTCCGTCCAGGCCGCCCCGCTGCGGATACCGGGCCTCGGCCCCCGGACGCGGGCCGGCATACCGAAGGACAGCGAACAGGCCGTCGTCGTCACCGGCGAGGGCCGGAACTCGCCGGACTCCCGCGTCACCCTGTACGCGCGGACGGAGCGGGGCTGGGAACCCGGAGCGGTCTGGCCCGCGCACAACGCCCTCAAGGGCTGGACCGACCACCACAGGGGCGGCGATCTGCGCTCGCCCATCGGGGTGTTCGGCCTCACCGACGCGGGCGGACTGCGGCCCGACCCCGGCACGAAGCTCCCCTACGACCACGGCAGCGGATTCACCTCGCCCGGCACCGGCTTCGAGGGCGAGCCGCTGGCCGGCTCCTTCGACTACGTGGTCGCCATCAACTACAACCGCCGCCCCGGCACCACCCCCCTGGACTGGACCCGCCCGCTCGGCGCCGACCGCGGCGGCGGCATCTGGATCCACGTCGACCACGGCGGCCCCACCCACGGCTGCGTCAGCGTCTCCGAGACCCACATGAAGCGGCTGCTGCGCACCCTCGACCCGGCGCTGCACCCGGTCGTCGTCATGGGGGACGCCGCGTCTCTCGCACGCTGAGGCGGCTGAGCGTCGTCCTGGCTCGATGACCGGCGCGCTCGGGTGCCCCCCAAAAGAGGGCCACGGGTCGCTCTCGCGGTGCGCCCGCTGCGCCCTACACGGGCCAGGGCGCCGCGTCCGCTGTCATCTGTTCGGCAGATCAAGGATCCAATTCGGCGCGGCTGTCTGATTTTTCCCTCCCGTCACATCCCGCGTGTGACACTCAGGAGAATCCGTTCTGCACGGCACGCGTTCCTTGTCGTCCGCCGATTTCCGGATGGAATTATTTACCATAAGTATTCCGCGCTCATCAATGCGTGACGTTTCTCGATGGCCCCCTTTCCGGCAGGGAAAAGGCGTGCCCCTGTGCGTAATGTGCCCGCGACAGAGAAAAGGCTCCCCGGGCGGTGACTCAGTAGCCCGGTATGCCACCGTCTCGCACAGAAATCGGCTCTCGATGAATCTGCATGATCCTGATGTGGCTCACAGACGTACCTTCTCCACCTGGTTCGCCGCGGCGCTCACCACGACGGTGGCCGCCGCCATGGTCGCGGTGACGTCCACGCCCGCCCTGGCCATCGCGACCCCCGTGCCGCTGGGTACCGCGAGCAGCTTCGCGGTGCTGGCCGGTCAGTCGATCACCAACACCGGCCCCACGGTGATCACCGGGGACATCGGCGTCAGCCCCGGAACGGCGATCAGCGGGTTCCCGCCCGGTATCGTGAACGGGGCTCAGCACTCCGCCGACGCCGTCGCGCTCCAGGCCAAGTCGGACCTGACGACGGCCTTCAACAACGCGGCCGGACAGGCGACCGACGCGGCACTTCCGCCGGACGCCGGCGGTCTGACGCTGGTACCCGGCGTCTACACCGCGTCCTCGACCCTCGGGCTCACCGGCACCCTCACCCTCGACGCGCAGGGCGACCCCAACGCCGTCTGGGTCTTCCAGGTCGGTTCGTCGCTGACCACGGCCTCTGCCAGCCAGGTCAACCTCATCAACGGCGCGCAGGCGTGCAACGTGTTCTGGGAGATCGGCAGTTCGGCCACCCTGGGCACCAACTCGACGTTCGTGGGCAACATTCTGGCCCTGACCTCGATCAGCGCCACCACGGGCGCGACCATCAACGGCCGGGCGCTGGCCCGTAACGGCTCGGTCACGTTGGACACCAACACGATCACCCGCTCCACCTGCGCCGGTGGCACCACGTCGGGCACGACCACGGGAACCACGACCGGCACGACCACCGGAACCACCACCGGGGGCGTGCTCGGCGGGGTGCTGGGCGGGGTGCTGGGTGGCGTCACGACGGGCGGCACCACCACCGGTGGCGTCCTGGGCGGCGTGCTGGGCGGTGTCCTGACCGGCGGCACCACCGGCGGCACCGTCGGAGGCGCGACAGGCGGAATGACCGTCGGCAACACCTCCGGCAACATCGCCGGGAACACGGCGGGCAGCATCACCGGCGGCGGTACGGGCGGAAAGCCCCCGAAGCCGCCGAAGCCCGGTCACGGGCATGGCCACGGTCACGGGCACGGCCACGGCGGGAAGCCTGGTCACGAGCAGGGTGGCAAGCCCGGCCATGAGCACGGCGGTAAGCCTGGTCACGAGCAGGGTGGCAAGCCCGGTCACGAGCAGGGTGGCAAGCCCGGTCACGAGCAGGGTGGCAAGCCCGGTCACGAGCAGGGTGGCAAGCCCGGTCACGAGCAGGGTGGCAAGCCCGGCCATGAGCAGGGTGGCAAGCCCGGTCACGAGCACGGCGGTAAGCCTGGTCACGAGCAGGGTGGCAAGCCCGGCCATGAGCACGGCGGCAAGCCCGGCCACGAAAACGGTGGCTACGGCAACCAGCCCGACTGGCAGAACGGCCACCAGGGCTGACCAGCGGGAGGCCGGAATTCGGGCAGCGGGGAGCCCTTTGACCGGATGACGGCGCGCGGCGGAATTCTCCGCGAATCCGCCGCGCGCCGCGGGCACCGACAGCGGGAATTCGAAGGGAATCGACAGGCGTGAGGGAATTGAAGGAGATCTGCTCCGGGCTCGACTCCGGGCCGGTCCCGCGCGAAGGAGACACATCGCCGGCCGCTCCCCGTGCGAGATCGGGAGGTAATCGGGTACTCCGAGTGGCGGTCGACATCACCGTGGTCCTGTGTGTGGCGATCACGCTGATCCATGTCCTCCTCGTATTTCTCCATGTCGCCCCCGCCAACGTCGTCTCACAGCGGTACAGCAGAACCGTCAACGCATGGGTCTACCCCCTGTTCGAGCAGAATTGGCGGCTTTTCGCCCCCGACCCCGACTCGGTGAACCGGCAGATCTCCGCGCGGACCGCGCACACCGCACCGGACGGCTCCGTCAAGGTCGGTCCCTGGTTCGACCTGACCGCCGTCGACACCTCCGCGGTCGAACACCATCCGTTCCCCAGCCACACGGCGCAGAATCTGCTGCGCCGGTCCTGGACGTCCTATGTCGAAACACTCGGCGGCGACGACGAGCCGCGTTCGGATCGCGCCGTGATGATGCGCACCTATCTGCGGAACATCGCCGCCGAGCGCGTGGCCGCCCACCGCGGCGGCCCGTTCGAGGCCATCCAACTCCGTGTGATCACACGGCCGGTGGCCGCCCCCGACGCCGCGGACGGTGACCGGCCGTCCCCTCCGGCCTCGCCCGCGACCGCCGAGACCCGGCTGCTGCCCTGGTGGAAGGTGACCCCCCATGGGAACTGAGCACATCGTCGACCGGGCCAGGGCGCTGCGCGCGCTTCTGACGGAACGGCCCGCCTCGCTCTACGCCGTGTCGGTGCTGCGGATCGGCTACGGGCTGCTCTATCTGGGCTTCCTGCTCAGGGAGTTCCCGCACCGCGACGAGATCTGGGGCCCCGGTTCCCCGTGGACTCCCGCGCTGGCCAGGGAACTCTTCGACCAGACGGGCTGGGCCAGCATCCTCACCCTGTCCGACGGCCGTGTCTACTTCGAACTCTGCTACGCGTCGGCGCTCGTCACGGCCACGCTGTTCCTGCTGGGCTGGCGGACCCGCGTCGTCTCGATCCTCTTCGCCGTCGTGGTCGCGTCGTTCCACGCCCGAGCGATCTTCATGACGGACGGCGGCGACAACCTCATCCTGCTGATGGCGGTCTACCTCGCCTTCACCGCGTGCGGCCGACGCTGGTCCCTGGACGCGCGCCGGGCACGCCGCGGGACGGCGGCACCGGCACCCGTGACAGAACAGGGCCGGGCTGCGGAACACGTGCCCAGGAGCGCAGGCCAACTCCGCGACGCGCGCCGCGCCTTGACCACCGTCCTGCACAACTGCGCCCTCGTCGTCATCGCGGCCCAGGTCTGCTTCCTCTACGGCTCGGCCGGCCTGTACAAGGTGCAGGGCGGAACCTGGGGTGCCGGGACGGCCCTCCACTACGTGCTGAACCTCGAACTCTTCCGCCCCTGGCCCGCGCTCTCCCACATCGCGGACCAGCACACGGTCCTGATCGCCATCGCGGGCTATCTGACCGTGCTCCTCCAGGTCGCCTTCCCGTTCGTCCTGTTCGGCCGGCTCAAGTACCCGGTCCTGACCATGCTCCTCGGCATGCACCTCGGGATCGCCCTGCTCATGGGGCTCCCCCTCTTCTCCGGCGCGATGATCGTCGCCGACGCCGTCTTCCTCCCCGACCGCTTCTACACCGCGCTAGGGAGGCTGGGCCGGCGTGCGACGCGACGTACCGGCACGGAGCGGCAGGACTCCCGGCGGACGACGGGTACCGTGCCGCCGCAGGGCAGGCCCGGCGCGGTCGGCGCGGCAGAACGGCCGGGCGGCGAGCGGCTCGTCAAGGAACCTCGCGGGAGGCGGGCCGTCTGAGGTCCGCAGGCAGCGCGCAGGACGGAGTGCCGCCGGGCATCCGGTCGCGGTTGCGGGCGACCACACGGTAGACACCGTGGGCGATCCAGCGGAAGGGCGGCAGGGTGAGCAGGGCGCCGAGGACCGCCCATCCCCTGCCCGCGCGCAGCAACAGCCTGGCGAACGCCTGCACCCCGCCCTGCACGGCGCCGGCCGGCGTGACCCACAGCACCTCGTGCTCCGCGCGGCTCCGGGTGGTCCCGAGTGCCTCCAGATCCGCGAACTGCCAAGGTGTGAAAGAACATCGAGGGCGCAGCCGCCGCTCCAGGAAGTGCACCGCTGTGGTGCAGAAGGCGCAGTCGCCGTCGTAGACGAGGACGGGTCGGGTCAGCATGGGCTCATCATCCGCCCGCACGCCCCTCGCCTCGACGTCCCGGCGTCCTTCTTGCCGGTGTGTCGCCGGCCCGTCCTCCCTCCGCGCCACCGCGGTGCGTTTTCGCTCGGTGCCGCCCGCCCGCACAGCCTCCCCTCACCAGGCGGCCGCGGAGCGACAGGGCCTAGGATCCCCACCGTGTGCGCACATGTGCTGGTCGCCGAGGACGACACGATGCAGGCCGAGTTGATCCGCCGCTCCCTGCTCGCCGAAGGACACACCGCCACCGTCGTCCACGACGGCCGCGCGGCGCTCGACGCCGCCCGCGGACTCCGTCCCGACCTCGTCGTCCTCGATCTGATGCTGCCGGTCATCGACGGCTTCGCCGTCTGCCGGACGCTGCGCGGCGGCGGCACCGACATCCCGGTCCTGATGCTCACCGCCCGCTCCGACGAGGACGACGTCCTGCGCGGCCTCGAACTGGGCGCCGACGACTACATGACCAAGCCGTACAGCCCCCGCGAACTGATGGCCCGCATCCGCACCGTGCTGCGGCGCAGCGGACGCGCCGCGGGCCCGCGCGAGGAACTCGTCGCGCGGGCGGGCGGCATCACGGTCGACCCGGTGCGCCACGAGGTGCGCTTGGACGACCGGCCCGTGGAGTGCACACCGGCCGAGTTCCAGATCCTGCTGGCGATGGCGGGGGAGCCCGAACGGGTCTTCTCCCGACGGCAGTTGCTGGAGTGCACCCGCGGCCTCGACCGGTCGTCGACCGAGCGGGCGGTGGACGTCCACATCATGAACCTGCGCAAGAAGATCGAGGCCGACCCGCGCCACCCGGTGCGGCTGCTGACCGTGTTCGGTGTCGGCTACAAGCTCAGCGGCAGACGGGAATGACCCCCCGGATACCGGTCCGCAAGCGGCTGTCGGCGCGGCTGCTGCTCGCCTCCGCGCTGATCGCGCTCTGCTCGGTCGCGGCGACGGCCTGGATCGCGGTCGCCACGACGACCCGCGCCCTCAAGGAGGAGCAGGGCCGCGATCTCGCCGCCGACAACCGCATCCTCGCCGACCTCAGCGGGTACGCGGCGACCCACCGCGACTGGACGGGTGTCCAGCGCACGGTACGGGAGCTGGCCGCGCGGACCGGCCGGCGCATCGCCCTGACCACCGCCGACCGCACCCTCGTCGCCGACTCCGCGCCCCGGGGCACCTCCCTGCCGCCGAGCCCCGCGGCCGCCGTCGACCCGCTGCACACCGACACCTACACGGAGTCCGGCGCGCAGCTCAGCGGCATCGACCCGCGCGCGGTGGGGCCCTACCGGCTGCCCGAGAAGGAACGCGCGCTGCTGGCCGCGGGGGCGGAGAACCAGCAGAAGTGCCTCGAAGTGTTCGGCGTGCACAGCCGGATCGCACAGACCCCGAGCGGGCGGCCCGTCGTCACCGCCACCGACGGCTCCGACGCGGTGGACTACCTGCTGCCCAAGTGCGGCTACCTGCTGGCCAGACCGACCCCCACGGAGAGCAGGGCGCTGAAGGCGCTGAGCGGCCCGGCCGCGTCCTGCCTGGACCGCGAGGGCGTGGATCTCGGCGCCCCTCTCCAACTGTCGATGGACCCGGGCGGCATGGCCGGCATCGATCCCTTCCTGCTGGTCAGATACCCGAAGGAGGCCGACGCCGACACGGTGGACACCGTCCTGGGCTGCGTCACCGACGCCCGCCGGGCCCAACTCGTCCCTTTTGTCGCCCCGGTGGCCGAACTCTTCCTCGGCATCGGCGACCAGAGCGTGCCCCGGTTCGACATGTCGCCGGTCAACAAGGCGAAGGTGGCGGGCGCGGCCGGACTCGTCCTCGCCTTCACGGTCGCCGTCACCGCCGTCGTCGCCACCCGGCTGGTGCGCCCGCTGCGGGCGCTGACCGCCGCCGCCCAGCAGCCACCCGACCTGCATGTCCGGGTGCCGGTGACGACCCGCGACGAGACCGGCATCCTCGCCATGGCCTTCAACGACCTCACCGAGCGCAGGGAGCGCCTTGAGGCCCAACGCAAGGCGATGGTCAGCGACATCGCCCACGAACTGCGCAGCCCGCTCACCAACATCCGCGGCTGGCTGGAGGTCGCGAGGGACGGCGTCGTCGACCCCGATCCCGCGCTGCTGTCGTCCCTGCACGACGAGGCGCTGGTGCTCCAGCGGATCATCGACGACCTCCAGGACCTGGCCGCGGCCGACGCCGGCACCCTGCGTCTGCACCGGGAGCCGGTGCGGGTCGACGAACTCCTCGGTCAGGTCGCCGCCGCCCACGGGGTGGCCGCCGACACGGCCGGGGTCGCCCTGCGCACCGCGACCGACGGCACCCTCTGGCTGGACGCCGACCCGGTGCGGATGCGGCAGGCGCTGGGCAACCTCGTCACCAACGCGCTGCGGCACACGCCGGCCGGCGGCACGGTCACCCTGACCGCCCGCCGGGACGGCGACCGGATCGCTCTCACGGTCGCCGACACCGGCAGCGGCATCGACCCGGACGATCTGCCGCACGTCTTCGACCGGTTCTGGCGGGCCGAGAAATCCCGCAGCCGCCGCACCGGCGGCAGCGGCCTCGGCCTGTCGATCGTCCGCCATCTGCTCGCCGCCCACGACGGCACGGTCCACGCCGACAGCACCCCGGGCGAGGGCGCGCGTTTCACACTGAGCCTGCCGTCCGGGACGGAGCCCTAACCTTGCGCGGCGCGGGCCGCCTGGCGGCGCTTGCGGGCGCGTAGGGCCCGTCGTTCGTTCTCGTCCGTGCCGCCCCAGACGCCCAGGCAGTCCCCGGCGTCCAGGGCCCAGCGCAGACACTGCTCCCGCACCGGGCACCCCGCGCACACCCGCTTCGCCTGCTCGGCCTGCATCACGGCGGGTCCCGACGTGCCGATCGGGAAGAAGAGCTCGGGGTCCTCGGTGCGGCACGCGGCGTGGTCTCGCCAGTTCTCCATGAAAAGTCACCTGTGCTCGAAGTCGTCCGTGCCTCGTACAACGGCCTGTCGGAGTACGGGTCACCGGTCAGGGCGCAGGTGAAACAAACGAGTCCGGCCGAAGTCCCGGATCACTGCTCGCGCAGCCCCCACGGAGAGCCGTACGCGGTCAGCAGATCGAGGAACGGGCGGGCCGGGAACGCCTCGGGGCCGAGGACGCCCGCGCCCGACCAGGCGCCGGTGGCGAGGAGTTCGAGGGCGATCACCGGGTTGATCGCCGTCTGCCAGACCACGGCCTGGCTGCCGTACTCGGCCATCGACCACTCGTTGTCGACGACGTGGTAGAGGTACACCTCGCGCGGCGCCCCGTCCTTGGTGCCGCGCACCCAGGTGCCCGCGCAGGTCTTGCCGCGCATCCGGTCGCCGAGCGTCGCCGGGTCGGGCAGACAGGCCGCGACGACGTCCCGGGGCGAGACGGACACCGCTCCCGCCGGGCCCGGCACGGTCACCGGCTCGGTGCGGTCGAGCCCGAGCAGGTGCAGCGTCCTGAGGGTGTCGATGAACTCGCTGCCCAGGCCGTACTTGAAGGTCACCCGGCGGGCGTCCACCCAGCGCGGCATCAGCAGCACCTCCTCGTGCTCGACGTTCACGCACTCCACCGGGCCGATGCCGTCGGGGAAGTCGAACACCTCGGGCTCGCTGAACGGCTCGGTGGTGAACCAGCCGCGCCCGGCCTCGTAGACCACCGGCGGGTTGAGGCACTCCTCGATGGTGGTCCAGATGCTGAAGGACGGCGCGAAGTCGTAGCCGTCGACGGTGAGGTTCGCGCCGTCGCGGACGCCGATCTCGTCGATGTCGTCGAAGAGTTCGTCGGCGGCGTGGCGGGCGAAGACGTCCGAGAGTCCCGGCTCGACGCCCATGCCCACCAGGGCGAGCGCGCCCGCCCCGGCCCACTCGTCGGACGCCGCGAACTGCGCGTCGCCCAGCTTCTCGCCGCACTCCTCGTAGGGGCGTTCGGGATGCGGGTGGGACAGGGACATCGCCATGTCGAGGTAGTCGGCGCCCGCGGCGCGGGCCGCGCGGAACAGCGGCATCACGAAACGCGGGTCGGTGGCGTTGAGGAGGACGTCGCAGGAGTGCGCGCGCAGCAGCGCGGCCACCGCCGCCTCGTCGTTCGCGTCGACGCGGGCGGCCGAGAAGCGCCGCTCACCGTCGCCGAGGGCCGCGACGGCGGCCTCGGCGCGGGCCGGGTCGTGGTCGGCGACCACCATCGCCTCGAAGAACGGCCGCCTGGCCGCGA
Organism: Streptomyces griseoviridis; assembly: GCF_005222485.1. NCBI lineage: Bacteria > Bacillati > Actinomycetota > Actinomycetes > Kitasatosporales > Streptomycetaceae > Streptomyces > Streptomyces griseoviridis. The sequence continues at coordinate 531,600 of NZ_CP029078.1, read as the reverse complement.
TCCGGGTGACGGCGGTGCCGACGCCGCCGGCCCCCACGAGCAGTACACGCATGACTGGTCTCCCTCCGCTGACGGTGCGGGGCGCGGGCCCCGACCGGATCAAACGCCCGCGCCGGAGTTAAGGTCAATGGCGTTGGCATAAGAACGCGGGTGCGCACAGCACAGGGAGGAGGGCGCGTCGTGGCCAAGCCCGTCGTGCCCGAGGAGCGGCGCCGCAGGCGCCGGCCCACCCGGAGCGGCACGGTCCTGTCGGAGCGGCTGATCGTGGAGACGGCGCTGCGGATGCTGCGCGAGCACGGCAGCGCGGGCCTGACCGCCCGCCGCCTCGGGCTCGCCCTGGACGCCGACCCCAGCACCCTCTACCGCTACTTCCGCGGGATGGACGACCTGACGCTGGCCATCGGCGACGCGCTCGTCGGGCAGGCCCTCGACGGCTGGCGGCCGACCGGTCGGTGGCGGGCCGACCTGCGCGCCGTCGGACTGCGCATCCACGCCGCCTACGTCGCCCACCCGCAGGCGGCCCTGCTGACCACGAGCCGGGTCACCGGACGCGCCAACGAACTCGCCGCCGACGAGGCGGTCCTCGACGTGCTGCGCACCGCCGGGTTCCCGCTGGCCGACACCGTGCGGATCTACCACGCGTTCATCGACCAGACGCTGGCCTTCGCCGCCCTGGACGCGGCCTCCCTCGCGCTGCCGAGCGCGGCCCTGCGCGCCGACGAGGAGATGTGGCGCTCGACGTACGCCCGGCTGCCCCGGGACACCCATCCGCGGATCGCCGAGGCCGCCGGGCTGCTGGCCGGACGCATGGTCACCAGCGCCTATCCGACGGCCCTCGAGATGCTGTTGGACAGCGCGGCGGCCTGCCTCGACGCGTCGCGCTGACGCGTCACCCGGTTTCGAGGGCCTCCTCGGCAGCGGCGGCCACCGCCCGCGCGACGGCGGCGAGGGCGGGGGAGTCGAGCCGCCACTGCTGCCAGTACAGCGGCACGTCGAAGGGCCGTTCGGGCGCGAGCGACACCAGCAGCCCTTCCCGCAGCAGCGGTTCGGCCTGCATCAGCGGCAGCAGCCCCCAGCCGAGGCCCATCACCACGGACTGCGTGAACCCCTCCGAGGTCGGCACGTGGTGCCGGTGCAGGCTCGCCCCGCGCGGGCCGCGCCGCAGCCGGCGCACGAAGGCGTCCTGGAGGTCGTCGTCCCGGTCGAAGGTCAGGGTGGGCGCGACGGTGAGCGCATCCCGCAGCGGCCCCGCGAGATGCTCGCGGGCGAAGCCGGGGCTGGCCGTCGCCAGGTACCGCATCCGGCCGAGCGGGCGCACCGAGCAGCCCGCCACGGGCTCGGGCGACGAGGTCACCGCCGCCATCACCAGCCCCTCGCGCAGCAGCGACGCGGTCCTGGTCTCGTCCTCGCGGCGCAGCTCGAAGGAGAGGGGGGACGCCCCGCCGACCCGGCCGAGCGCGGGCAGGAACCAGGTGGCCAGCGAGTCCGCGTTCACGGCGATCGACACCCGGGTCGGCTCACCGGCCGCGGTCATGCCCAGCTCGGCGCGCGCGTCCCGTTCGAGGCGGGCCAGTTGCCGGGCGAACCGCACCACGACCTCGCCGGACTCGGTGGGCCTGACCGGCTTGGTGCGCTGGAGCAGCACCCGCCCGGTGCGCTGTTCGAGGGCCTTCACCCGCTGGCTCACCGCCGACGGCGTCACGTGCAGGGCCGCGGCGGCGGCGTCGAACGTCCCCTGGTCGACCACCGCGAGCAGCGTCCGCACCTGGTCGGCGGGGAGTTCGGTCAGCTCCGTCTTCACGAGCGCTAAGGATACGTAAGAATCTTTAGCTGTACTTGCGGCAGGCGGTTTCGTAGCGTCGGGGCCATGTCCCACGCACTGTCCGCCGCCGCGGCGGGGTTCGGCACCGGCCTCTCGCTCATCGTCGCCATCGGCGCCCAGAACGCCTTCGTCCTGCGCCAGGGCGTCCGCCGGGAGGCGGTCCTCGCCGTCGTCGGCATCTGCGCCCTCTCCGACGCCGCGCTGATCGCGCTCGGCGTCGGCGGGGTCGGCGCGGTGGTGGTGGCCTGGCCGTGGGCGCTGACGGCGGTCGGCTGGATCGGCGGCGCCTTCCTGCTCTGCTACGGCGCGCTCGCCGTCCGCCGGGTGCTGCGGCCGGGCGGGACGCTGCGCGCGGACGGCGGGAGGGCGGGCTCGACGCGGCGGGCGGTGCTCACCTGTCTCGCGCTGACCTGGCTCAACCCGCACGTCTACCTCGACACGGTGTTCCTGCTCGGCTCGCTCGCCGCCGACCGTGGCCCGCTGCGCTGGACCTTCGGGCTCGGCGCGACGCTGGCCAGCCTCTGCTGGTTCGCCGCGCTCGGGTTCGGCGCCCGCAGGCTCGGCCGGTTCCTGGCGACGCCCCGGGCCTGGCGGCTGCTCGACGGCCTGGTCGCCATGACCATGATCGGGCTGGGGCTGCTGCTCGTCGTCGACGCCTGAGTCCGCTGCCGTGGACCGCACCCTCCGAACTCCCGGGCGGGGCTGCGATAGTGAACCCCGGCCCAGAAAGATGTATCGAGCAACCAGGAAGCCCGTGGACACCAGCGAGACCAGCGGCAGCGAACCCGGCACACCCGGGGCGAGCCACCGGACAGAGCCCGCCGACCGGACCGGCCCCGGGGACCGCACGGGCCCGGCTGCCGCGTGCGACCCGACCGACCCCGCCGATCCGAGCGGCCCCGCCGACCCGCCGCACCGGGCCGGCTGGCGCCGCTGGGCGATGGACACCAGGCCGCTGCGCGTCCCGGCCTACCGGCGGCTGTGGACGTCGACGATCGTCACGGCGGTCGGCAGCCAGCTCACCGCCGTCGCCGTGCCCAAGCAGATCTACGACATCACCGGCTCCTCGGCCTGGGTCGGCGCCGCCAGCCTCGCCGGACTGCTGCCGCTGATCGTGTTCGCCCTGTGGGGCGGCGCCGTCGCCGACACCATGGACCGGCGCAAGCTGCTGCTGATCACCAACAGCGGGATAGCCGTCACCTCGGTGCTGTTCTGGGTCCAGGCCGCCACCGGGCTCGGCTCGGTGGCCGTCCTGATGGTGCTGCTCGCCGTGCAGCAGGCGTTCTGGGGTCTGAACGCCCCGGCCCGCAACGCCTCCATCGCCCGCCTGGTGCCCGCAGGGCAGCTGGCCGCCGCCAACGCGCTCGGCTCCACCGTGATGCAGACCGGGCAGGTCGTCGGGCCGCTCCTGGCCGGGGTCCTGATCCCGGTGATCGGGCTGCCCGAGCTGTACCTCCTGGACGCCCTCGCGCTCTGCGTCACCGTCTGGGCGGTCTACCGGCTGCCCTCGCTGCCGCCGCTCGCGGGCGCCGCGACCCGGCGGGCCGGGGTCAGGGAGATCGCCGCCGGGTTCCGCTACATCTCCGCCCACAAGGTGCTGCTGCTCTCCTTCCTCGCCGACATCGTCGCGATGGTCCTCGGCATGCCCCGCGCCCTGTTCCCGCAGCTCGCCGACACCACCTACAGCCCCTGGGGCGGGGGCTTCGCGCTCGGCCTGCTGTTCGCCGCGATACCCATCGGCGCGGTGCTCGGCGGGCTGTTCTCCGGGACCTTCTCGCGGGCCCGCAGACACGGCCTGATGGTGATCGGCGCGGTCGTCGCCTGGGGCGCCGCGATCGCCGGGTTCGGGCTCAGCGGCAACCTCTGGATGGCGGTGGTCTTCCTGGCCGTCGCGGGGGTCGCCGACATGGTCTCCATGGTGTTCCGCGGGGCGATCCTGCTCTCGGCGGCCACCGACGAGATGCGCGGGAGGATGCAGGGCGTCTTCACGGTCGTCGTCGCGGGCGGGCCGCGCCTGGCCGACGTGCTGCACGGCACCGCGGGCTCGGCCTTCGGGCCACGCGCGGCGGTCGCGGGCGGCGGCATCCTGGTCGTCGTCGTGATGCTCGCCCTCGCCGCCGCGGTGCCCGCGCTGCGCCGTTACCGGATCTGAGGGCTCACAGGGCCCGGTGGCGGGAGGTGATCTCCATCAGCCTGCCCCGGGTCAGCTCCAGCCGGTGGGCGAGGATCTCCGCGACCCCGCGCACCAGCGTCAGCCCGAGGCGCGGGTCCTCCTCGCAGAGCCGCAGCACCTCGGCCGCGTCGAACTCGTAGGCCCTGACCCGGCTGAACGCCTCCGCGCCGAAGTCCCACGCGTGCGGCGGGAACAGCCAGGACCAGCCGAGCAGATCCCCGGCGCCGAGGCCGGCCACGGTGACGCGCTGCAACTGGTTGACCCGCTGGGTCAGTGAGACGGCCCCCGAGCGGATCACCCAGAACCGGTCGGCCAGACCGCCCGCCTCGAAGATCACGACGTCCTCGGGGAAGGAGACCTCCCGCGCGAGCGTCATCAGACGGGCGCGCTGGGCCGGGGGCAGGGCGGTCAGCAGTTTCGTCGCTTCGGTCATGGCACGGGGCTCCTCGCCGACGAGGTCGATCCGGTGTGTTCCCTCAAGCCCATTGGAGCCGCTGCCGCCGCGCCGGGCACCTCGGCGGAGGGCAGAAAAAAGCCCTGGCTGGACGGGGGTAGCCAGCCAGGGCGGTTCGGGGTGGTGAGCGGGGGACCTGACAGGGGCCGCGATCCGCGCCCGTCACCAGTGATGGATGAACCGTAGACCCGATGCGAGGGTCTCGTGTAGAGAAAAGCCGGTCACGTGACCTGTTTCACTCCGGCGCCGTCCGTCTGCCCGATAATCCCCGCACGGCAGGTTTGTCCGGCCGTCCGGCGGTCAGCCGAACAGCAGAGCCCACCGAGTTCGCCCGGCGGACGTGGGCATGGCAGGGTCCGGCCCCTTTCCCTCATCGACCAGGGGGCCGGTTCGTCACCGATCGGGGAGACGAACGATGTACAAGGAAGACACCGTCAAGACCCGCGCCGCCCAGCCGGCGGCGCGGCGGTTCGGACAGGGTTCGGCCTGTCTGCCGTCCGAAGCGCGCCGGCAGGTCGAGCGCGCGGTGGCGGCACGCAGCCGCACCGCCGACACGATCGCCGTCTCCGACGCGCTGCTCGTCGCCACGGAACTGACCACCAACGCCATCCTGCACGGCGGCGGCATCACCGACTTCCGGGTCGACGTCGTCGAACCCGGCATCCGGGTCTCCGTGTCCGACCGCAGCGACCGGCTGCCCGCCACCACGGCGCCCGCCGCCGACCCGCAGCGCCGCGGCGAGGTCGGCGGCCGAGGCTGGCCCATCGTCTGCCGGCTCGCCCACGAGGTGCGGGTGCGCGAACTGCCGACCGGCGGCAAGTGCATCACCGCCGTGATGACCCTCTCCTGACCGCCGCGCACCCGCTCACCCGGGCCCTTGGCATACTTCCGCCATGGACACGCGTACGGCGACGGCGGGGGAGTGGGCGCTGCGTCCGGCCGCTCCCGAGGACGTCGAGCCGATCGCCGAGCTCCGCGCCACCGTGCTGCGCGCCGATCTGGAACGGCTCGGACGGTTCGACGAGCGGCGCGTCAGACAGCGGCTGCGGGACGCCTTCGTCCCCGGCCACACCCTGGTCGTCGAGCACGACCACACCTTCGCGGGCTGCGTCGCCCTGCGTCCGGCCCCGGACGGGCGGTGGCTCGAGCACTTCTATCTCGCGCCGCGCCTCCAGGGCCGGGGACTCGGCTCGGCCGTGCTGCGCACCCTGCTGCGCGGGACCGACACCGAGGGCGTGCCCGTCCGGCTGAACGTGCTGCGCGGCAGCGCCGCCCGACGCCTCTACGAACGCCACGGCTTCACGGTGACGCAGCAGGACCCCGTCGACGTCTACATGCTCCGCCCGCCGGGGCCCCCGCGACCCGACCTGCGGCCGGGCCGCGCGGGCGGGGTCAGCGCCTCGGCTCCTCCACCGGGACCTTGAGCGGCCGGGCCAGACCCACCACGGCCTCGTCGAGACGCTGGAGATGGCGCAGCACCCGGTCGGTGATCCGCCCGTAGCGCGCCAGGCCCGACATCTCCGGTTCGAGGAGCGCGGCGATGCTCGGGCCGATCTCCACCTCGACGTCCGCGTCCGCGTCGGCGACCCGGGCGGCGACGGTCCCGATGTTGCGCAGGATGCGCCGGCAGGCCCGCCGCAGCCGCGGGTCGGCGGCGATCGACGGATGGGTGGGCAGCAGCTCGGCGGTGGCCGCGAGGGAACGCGCGTGGTAGGCGCAGGTCTCCAGCAGCGCCACCACGTAGCGGGCCGTGTTGCGCCGGGTCCGCATCGGGGTGACCGGGTGGGTGAGCGGCTGCACGCCCGCCCGCAGATCCGCCAGCGCCTGGTCCAACTCGCGTGCCTTGTCGAGGAGTTCGGTCGGCTCTCCGCCACTGAGCTGGTCGATCGCGGCTTCCGTGACGTCGGCGAGCCGGTCGAGGGCCGTCACCAGCAGCTCGTCGGTGCGCCGCGCGGTGTGCACGGGCAGCACGAACGCCGCCGCGATGATCCCGCAGGCCGCGCCGAGCGCCGTCTCCTCCACCCGCAGCACCAGCACCGACAGGCTGTAGGTGTGCAGCAGCGTGTACAGCAGCCCGAGGGCCGCGGTCACGAAGAACGACATCAGCGTGTACGACAGCGGCGCCGTGTAGAACATCGCGAACACGAACAGCAGGACCAGCCCGAACGCCGTCCAGGTGTGGTGGCCGACCAGACCCGCCAGCAGCAGACCCGCGACCACACCGAGCACCGTGCCCAGCAGCCGCCGGTAGCCCTTCACCAGGATCTCGCCCGTGGACGCCGTGTTGATGAAGACGATCCAGCAGGTCAGCACCGCCCAGTACCAGCGCTGGCTGGAGAGGAACTCACCGCCGACGATCGCGAGCGACGACCCCACCGCGACCTGCACGGCCGCCCGGGTGGTGGGCCGCCGCAGCCCCGTCAGCTCCTCCTCGACCGGCTCCTCGCCCGCGTCGATCGCGACGTCCTCGGCGTCCAGCTCCTCACGGGAACGGGCCGTCGAGGGGGAGTCGTCGGACTCGTCCTGCGGTCCGTCGAGGGCGATCCGCAGCCCAAGGACCGCGCGCGCCGCCTCACCGATGCCGCGGAAGACGTCCTGGATCGCCGGGGACGCCTTCGGCAGGTTCTCCTCGTCGCGGTAGCCGAGGAGCCGGTTGCGGAGCTGCGCGAGCCCCGCCCCCGTGCCCGCCGAGACGGGCCGCAGCACCAGCAGCCGCAGCGACTCCAGATCCCGGCGCAGCGTCCAGATCGCGTCGTCCTGGAGCGGGTGCTGGCCGCCCGCGGGCACGGACGCGCCCGGCAGATGCAGCGTCAGGGTGTCCGCGCGTTCGGCGCTGCGCGCAGTGAGCAGCAGCAGCCCGAGCCGCTCGGCGGTGATCTCGGCGTCCGCGATCCGCCGCTGCACCAGCCGGGCCGTCGACTCGTCGGCGGTGCCCTCCTCCAGGCGGCCCTGGATCATCATGGCCGTCTCGTGCAGCCGGGCGGTGCCGGCCCGCGCGTCGGCCACCGCCTTGTCGATGTCGTCGGGGCCCGCGTCCAACAGGTCGAGCTGGGCGGACACCAACTGCGCGAGCCGGGCCCTGAAGGCGTCCCGCAGCCGCTTGAGGATCCCGGCGGGCGTCTCGGGAACCAGCGCGAAACGCATCAGCGCGCTCGACCCGAACGCGACGGCGACGACCCCGTACAGCGGCGGCAGCGTCGCGACCGTCGCGCCCACGAACAGCGAGAGGAAGTAGACCTGGAAGGCGATCAGACCGAGCGCGGTGCCCCGGTCGCCGAAGCGGCGGCCGTACACCGCGCAGAAGATGAGCACCACGAAGAAGACGTCACCGGTCACCACCAGCGAGTGCAGGGTCGCCGCGAGGGTCAGCGACACGCACGCCACCGGCAGGCCGAGCGCGAGCGTGACGGCCTGCTTGCCGCGCTGCTTCTCCCGGATGGCGAAGGTCGCGACCATCGCCGCGATGGCGCCGCCGACCAGATGCCTGACGTCGGAGCCGAGCAGGGCGAGCACGGCGAGGGTGAGGGCGATCGCGCCCACCGTCCGCAACCCCGCGGCCAGCCGCAGCAGTCCGGGATCGGACGCCGCGACGAGATCCCGCAGCCTGGCCCGGACCGACCCACCCGCTGTGCTCACGGTGCCGTACTCACTCCCGGTTCACGTCATGATCAGGTTCCCAGCATCGCATGCCGGACCCGGAGCCCCGCCACCGCGTCAGTCGACGCGCCCCGACCCCTCGACGCGCGCCCGCACCTGCTCGGGCGAGAGGTACGCGTCGGTGAACTCGAAGTCCTTGAGCTTGGCCTCCTTGCGGGCCTGGAAGCCGGTGCGCACGAAATCGTCCCCCGCGAGCGCGTTGAGCACCCAGTTCGTCATCACCCGGGTCTTGGCGACGTTGGTGCGCAGCGCCGACCAGTGGTAGCCGCGGGCGACGGCCTGGGCGGGCACCCCGCGCAGCTCGATGCCGAGCGGCTTGGAGACGGCGTCCCTGCCGCCGAGGTCGACGACCAGACCGAGGTCCCGGTGCGCGTACGGGTACATCGGCCCGCCGCGCAGCGCCGCGATGACGTTGTCCGCGACGTGCCTGCCCTGGCGCATGGCGTGCTGCGCGGTCGGCGGGCAGACGGCGCCCTCGCCGCCCTTGATCTCGTCGGGCACCGCCGCCGCGTCGCCGAGCGCGAAGACGCCGTCGCTGCCGGGCAGCGTCATCTCCGCGTTCACCGCGAGCCGGCCGCGGACCGTCTCCGCGCCGAGCGTCGCGATCAGCGGGCTGGCCACCACACCCGCGGTCCAGATCAGGGTGCGGGTGGGCACCACCCGGCCGTCGGTGAAGGTGACCTCCTCCGGGCCCGCCTTCGCGATCGACACGCCCAGCGAGATGTCGATCCCGCGCTTGCGCAGGATCTCCTGGGCGCTGCTGCCGAGCTTGTCGCCCAGCTCGGGCATCAGCTTCGGGGCGATGTCGATCAGATGCCACTTGATCAGCGACGGGTCGATGCGCGGGTAGCGCTTGACGGCCGCGTGAGTGAGGCGCTGGAGGCAGGCGGCGGTCTCGGTGCCCGCGTAGCCGCCGCCGACCACCACGAACTGAAGCCGGGAGGCGCGCTCCGCCGGGTCGTCGCTGGCGTCGGCCAGGTCGAGCTGCGCGATGACGTGGTCGCGGATGTAGGCGGCCTCGGCGAGCGTCTTCATCCCGTAGGCGTGGTCGGTCAGACCGGGGATGTCGAAGGTGCGGGTGACGCTGCCGGGGGCCAGCACGATGTAGTCGTACGGCTCGTTGACGAGCTGGTCGGTGATGGTGCGCACCACACAGACCTTGGCCTTGAGGTCCACACCGATCGCGCCGCCCGGCAGGATGCGGGTGCGGTACCTCCTGCTGCGGCGCAGGGAGACGGCGATCGACTGGGGGGTCAGCACCCCGGAGGCGACCTGCGGGAGCAGCGGCAGGTAGAGCTGGTAGGCGAACGGCGTCACCAGGGTGACGTCGGCCTCGTCGACGGCGAGCTTGCGCTCCAGGCGGCGCACGCACTCCACGCCGGCGAAGCCTGCGCCGACCACCAGGATCCTGGGTCGTGTCACGGTGTCTCCTTCTCTGCGGCTCCGGGCGGTCTGTATCGGACACCTCTCGGATGCCCCTGGATCACCGCTTCGCACCACATCGATCCCACCGCGCCGACGGCCGGGGCGCCAGCCGGATGCGGCAGCCAGCCGAACGCGCGTCCCCGGGACGGGTCGCTCAGTCGCCGTCGGCGGCGATGTGGCAGAGCAGCAGGCAGACGTCGTCGTCCCGCTCGGAGTCGCTGAGCAGCGGATGCAGCAGCCCCTCGGCGCAGCCGTCCAGGTCGGTGGCGAGCCGGTCCGCGTCCAGGCCGCCCAGGACGTCCCCGAGGCGCGCGATGCCGGGGTCTATGCCCTGCGCCCTGCGCTCCACCAGGCCGTCCGTGTAGAGCGCCAGCGTGGAGCCGGGCGGCATCCGCACGGTGTGGTCGCCGATGTCCTGCTTGAGCGGGATGCCCAGCATGGCGCCCGGCTTCGCGGCCAGCGTGTGCACCCGGCCGTCGGGGGTGCGCAGCACGGGCGGCGGATGCCCGGCCGCCGCCCAGGTCAGCTCGGGGTCGCCGGGCCGGAAGCGGGCGATGACGGCGGTGGCGTACAGGTCGGGCTGGAGGTGGTGCAGGAACGTGTGCAGCCGGGTCAGCAGCTGGCCGGGGCTGCCGCCGTCCACCGCGTAGGCGCGCAGCGCGGTGCGGAGCTGGCCCATCATGACGGCGGCCCGCAGCCCGTGCCCGGTGACGTCCCCGATGACCGCGATGAGACTGCCGTCGGGCTGCCGGAACGCGTCGTACCAGTCGCCGCCGACGTTGAGGCCGTGCGTCGCGGGCAGATAGCGGGCCGCGATCCGCAGCCCCGGGGTGGTCGGCAGGTCGGTCATCAGCGCCCGCTGGAGGGTCTCGGCGATGTCCCGGTTGACCTCGTAGCGGCGGGCGTGGTCGATCGCGGTGCTCGCCCTGCGGGCCAGCTCGATCAGCATCACGGCGTCGTCCGGGTCCCAGCGGTCGCCCGGCGGGGTGAGGGTCAGCACGCCGAGCGGCGCCCGCGGGGTGGGCAGCGGGATGCACAGCAGCGGCCGCCCGTGGCCGGAACCCGACGGCGGCTGGTCCACCACCCCGGGCAGCCCGCCCGGGGTGGCGCCCGAGTACTGCGGGCGGCCAGTGCGGGCCGCGATGGCCGCGGCGGGCGTCGGGGCCTCGGACGGCCGCCGGTCCTCCCCGTCGGACAGCCAGACGTCGACGGTGCGGGCGTACTCGGGCACCAGCAGTCCCGGCAGCCGGCGCACGATCGCGTCGAGGTTGAGCGAGGAGGTGAGGACGGCGCTGGCGTCGGCGAGGAACCGCAGCCGCCTGCGCGCGCTCTCGGCCTCCTCCCGGGCGTGCCGCTCCGCCGCGAACGCCTCCCGCTGCGCCCGCCCCGCCGCGTCCAGTTCGGCGTGCAGCGCCAGGACGCCCTGGTTGGTCTGGTGCAGCTCCTCCCGGTGGAACTCCGTCAACTCCTCCTGCTGGCGCAGCTTCTCCAGCACCAGCGCGGTGTCCTCGTCGGCGCCGAGCAGCGCCTCGGCGAGACCGGTGGGACCGTCCGCGCCGTCCGCCGCGACGGCCGCCTCCGTGGAGGTGACGGTCGTGCGCCAGGACGCCCTCACCGCCGAACGCTCCGGGTCCGACGGGACGACGACGGCGTGCAGCGCCCGTTCCTCCGTGCCGTCCGTCTCCAGCGTCAGCCGCCAACTGCCGCCCTTGGTGAGGCACTCGCGCAACTGGGCGCTCAACTCGGTGGCGAGCCGGGTGCGTTCGAGGGCCGGCACACCGTGTGCGGCGGCCAGCCGCGCGGTGGTGACCCGGGCCAGGGCCGCGTCGGTGGGCGAGGCGATGTGCAGGACGCGCTTCATCGGCGGTCCCGGGGTGCCAGGCCCGCGACGGCGTCGTCGTCGCGTACCGGTCGGGACGCGCCGCCCCGGGTGCCGCGCGGCGCGGCGTCCGCGGTGCGCGCCGGGTCGCGGCCGGTCGCTGTGGCGGCCCGGTCGGTGGCCTTCCCGGTGTCCCGTACCCGGGTCGAGTCGTGCACCGGTACCTCCCGCAGACGGGGCATCAGATCTCCTCACGCGGGCGCGGCGGAGCGGCCGCCCAGCAGACCACCGTGACGGTGGTGCCGCGGCCCGGCGCGCTGTCGATGTCGAACTCGTGCACCAGCCGCCTGGCGCCGCCCAGGCCCATGCCGAGACCGTCCCCCGAGGTGTAGCCGTCGGTCAACGCCCGCTCCAGGTCGGGGATGCCGGGTCCTTCGTCGTGGAAGGAGAGCCTGAGCCCCTGGGCCCTGCCCTGTCCGGCCGGCGCGGACTCCATCCGGCCGCCGCCGCCGTGCACCAGCGTGTTGCGGGCCAGTTCGCTCGCCGCGGTGACCAGCTTCGTCTGCGCGACCAGACCGAATCCGAGCTGCGCGGCGGCCTGCCTGACGTGCTGGCGCACCCACATCAGATCCATGTCGGAGCGGATCGGCAGGGAGGCCTCGACGCCTGTCGATGTCCCCGTCACCACGGCTCCCCGAGGGTCCCGGCGGCCTCGCGCGCCAGCACCGCCATGGCCGCCTCGGTGTCGAGCGCGGTGTGCAGACCCGGCAGCGTCAGACCCAGTTCGACGAGGGTGATGGCGACCGCGGGCCGCATGCCGCACACCACGGTCCGCGCGGCCAGCAGCGCCGTGCCCGCGGCGATCTCGGCGAGGACCCGGCCGAGGTAGGAGTCGACGACCTCCACCCCGGAGATGTCGATCACCACCCCGGTCACCCCGCCGGCCGCGACACCCGCGCCGATGTCCTCCTGGAGCCGCCGCGCCGTGCTGTCGTAGAGATCGCCCTGCACGGTGACGAGCAGGACGGCGCCCAGCCGCAGCACCGGGACCTGGCCCGCCGAGTGCGGGTACGGGCCGTCGTTCACCGGGGCCCCGAACCGCCGGGCACCGCGCTCACGATCTCGGTGCCCGACTCCCGCAGCGCGTAGGCCAGCGCGTCGGCGAGGCCGGCCCGGGTGACCACGGTGCCGAGGTCGAGACCGAGGTGCACGATGGTCCGGGCGATCGCGGGACGGATCCCGGAGACGACGCACTCCGCGCCCATCAGCCGGGCCGCGGCGACCGTCCTCATCAGATGCTGGGCCACCTGCGTGTCCACCGTCGGCACCCCGGTGATGTCGAGGATCGCGAACCGGGCCCGCCGCTCGACGATCGCATCGAGCAGCGACTCCATCACGACCTGGCTGCGGGCGCTGTCCAGCGTCCCGATCAGCGGCACGGCCACCACGCCGTCCCACAGCTCGACGACCGGCGTGGCCACGTCGGGGGTGTGCGGCCGCTGCCGCTCGATCAGCTCCCCGCCCTCCGAGAGCACCGTTTCGAGGACGACCAGCCGCAGGGTGCCCATCAGCACGGTCAGCGACGTGACGCAGGCGAGCACGGACTCCGCGGGGGCGTCGGCGAGGTCGGCGGTCAGCAGGCTCGCGGCGGGCGGGCGCAGCGCGTCCACCTCCGTCGAGACATCCGCGGCGGACAGGCCCGCACGGGACCTGGCGGCGCCCATCCGGGCGAGCCGGTCGCGCACCGCGTCGAAGCCCGGCGCGTCCGCGTTCTGGACCCGGCCGCCGTCGGCCACCGCGGCCAGCGCCTCCACCACGGCCCGCCCCGCCTCCACGGCCTCGTCGCGGGAGACGGTGAACACCGTGCGGAACAGGGGCTCGTCGGCCCACCGCTGGGCGATCCGCTCACGCCGCCGCCGCAGGAACTCCCCGACCTCCCGGGCCGGTGCCCCGTACCGCTTCGCCGTTTCCTGCTCCGGCACTGCTCACTCCTCACTCGGGTCGTCCGTGTGCCATCGCGCCGGTCCCGCCGCCGGTCAGGAGCGGTGCACGCGGCCTTTGCCGGGCGACAACTGTAGCCATGACCGGCCGTCGGGCGGCACCAGGTCCGCCGAGGTGATCCCATCGAGCGGCCCCGCGGGTCGACGCGCGTCCGGGCGGGGAAACGGTGTTCGAGTCGTCGCGACGAGGGACCTCTGGGCCTACGAGGTGCCGAACCAGTCGAGGCACGCCACCAGCGCGTCGTCGTCAGGCTCGCGGCTGCCCCGGTGCCCTGACAGCTCGCGCAGCACCGCGCCCGGCATGTCCGCCGCGGGCAGCAGCCGCGTCGAGGTGATGGCGCGGGCCAGCGCCCGCTCCCCGTACCGCTCGCCACCGGGCGCCGGCACCCCGTGCACGCCGTCGCTGACGAACACCAGCCGGTCGCCCGGCTCCAGCTGGAACTCCTGCGCGGTGTAGTCGGTCTCCTCGAACATGCCCAGCGGAAGCTGCGCCTCGAAGTCGACGGCCGTCACCGTCCGGTCGCGCAGCCGCAGCATCTGCGGCGACCCCGCGTCCACCACCCGCATCAGACCGGTGGACAGCTCCAGGTCGATCATCAGGACCGACAGGTACTCCCGGCCCCGGTAATGGGCGTAGATCGCCTGGTCGGCGAGGGCGGCCTGGTCGGCGATCGGGATGCCCGCGCGCCGGGCGTTGCGCAGCGCGTTGATGCCCAGGTTGGTCAGGAGCGAGGCGTCGATGCCCTCGCCCATGCCGTTGGTGATGTACAGCAGCAGCCGGTCGGCCGAGGTGGACCAGTCGAAGTTGTCGCCGAAGATGGCGTACGCGGGCTCCAGCTGGGCGCCGAGCGCGTACTCGGGGCGGGTGCAGGAGCGGGCGGGCAGCAGCTGCCACTGCATCTCGGCGGCGAGCGTGAGCCGGTCCCTGCGCCGCGCCTGGTGGTAGACGTCGGTGTCGCGCTGGGCGACGGTCATCTCGTGCCCGAGGACCCGGGCCAGCTCGGCGAGTTCGTCGAGACCCTCCTGGGCCTCCTCGGCGGAGGCCAGGGTGACGGTGAGCACACCGAGCCGGTCGCCGCGCACGGTGACCGGGAGGTGGGCGCGCACCCGCCCGTCGGGCGACTGCTCCAGGACGGGTTCCTGCGAGCCGAAGGCGCGGCCCTCGGTACTGCCGTGCAGCGACACCGGGTCGACGGGGCCCGGCGCGCCCGGTACCGACTGGAGCACGGCGAGGCCGTAGTCGGCCATCAGCAGCTCGGCGTCCCGCACGCCGTACCCGGCGCGCAGGGCCTCTCGTACGGCCGCCGGCAGCAGGTGCGGAGCCGCAGCTCGCAGAGCTCTTTCGACGGCCACGAATCTGTTCACGTTCTCGGTTACACCATTCCGTTCGGGGGCAGAAGCGCCGCGTGGATCGGCTCGCGGCGGCCCTGCCCGTCCGTTGTGTGAGGCGCCCGCCGGGACGGGACGCGGGGCCGGCGACCTGACATCGGTCCGGAAGCCTGCCAAAGTGGCAGCGTGACGTCCTCGTACCAGCGCCCGCAGCCCGAGGAGGTGGCGCGTGTGACCTCGGAGGCGGCGGAACTTCTCGAAGTCTTGTGGGGTCGCGCCTCGACGGCGCCGGTCTCCGCCTCCCAGCTGCGTGTCCTCTTCATCCTGGAACACAACGAAGGAATCAACCTGCGCACGCTCGCCGACGCGCTGGGTTCCACCCCGCCCTCGACCAGCCGGCTCTGCGACCGGCTGCAGGCCGTCGGGTTCATGGAACGCAGGGCGGGCAGCACCAGCAGGCGCGAGCTGCGGCTGTATCTGAGCCGCCACGGCCGGTCCTTCCTGGCCGATCTGCGGGCCCGCAGGGAGACCGCTCTCACGTCGGTCCTCGAACAGATGCCGGCCGCCCAGCGGTCCGCGCTGCTGAGCGGGCTCGAGGCGTTCTGCCTGGCCGCCGCGGCACAGATCCACGGCGAGGCCGACGAGAAGGCGCCGTCCGCGCGCACCGCCTGAGCGGCGGACGCGGGAGGTCCGGCGTGCTCGGCGGTGGACTCCCACCGGTGCATCCTCGGCCCCTCCCGCGCGCTGTGCGAGGTTACTTTGTGGCCTCGCCCGCACAGTTGTCAAACGACAACTATTGCGGGGAGGCGTCCACGCGTTCGAGCGCCGCGTCGAGGCTCTCCGACACCGGAACCGTGATGCTGACCCCGGTCAGATCCAGCACCCTGCGCACCGCGGGCGTCGGCGACACGATCTGCACGCTGCCGGAGATCTCCCGGACCTCCTGATAGATCCGCAGCACGATGTTCATCCCGGACGAGTCCATGAACGGCACGCCGGACAGGTCGATCACGAAGTGCTTGCGGCCGTGGTGCAGCTGGTTGGCCAGGTGGTGCCTGAACTCCGTCGCGGTGTCGATGTCCAGGTACCCCTCCACCACGATCAGGGCGACATCCTCACGCGGCAGGGTGACCTCGACGGACAGGGGGTTCTGGGCGATGGACACGGGTACCTCATTCGTTGACGGCTGTCTTGCAGGGCGCCAACGCGATTACCCCCGAACCCACACGCCATGCACACCATGCCTCCGTACGCCCTGCTCGGAGGGGGTGTGGCCCGGCGAGAACCCGACTCTCCCAAAACGCCCGTTCGGGTGAACATTCAGCTGCTGCGCCCCAGTTCGCGAGGGGTGTGCCCGTCCCCGAGGGCCCCCGGGGCTCCTGAGGGCCCTTGCTCCGTTCCGGTCCGCGAGAGAGAGTTGCCGTACGGAAACATTCGCAGTCGACCGAAAGGTGGTGGGCGCGCGGCAGCGTGCCTCACAGTGACGACACACCAGCACTCCCCTCCCGATCCGCGTGGCGGCGCGCCCTCGGGCGCGGCCTGGAACACCGCGCCCTACCCGGTGCTGCTCGCGGATCCCCAGGGCGACGTGATCGATCTGAACCCGGCCGCGGCCGCCCTGCTCCCCGACGCGGTGAGCGGCACCCGGCTCCGCGACGTCGCCCCCGCCTGGATCGCCGACGCGCACGACCGGCTGGTGCCGGCCGTCCCCCGGCAGAACGCCGGCCACGCCGAACACGGCAGCCTCGGCGACCGCACCTTCGAAGCCCACTCCAGCCGCACCCCCGACGGAGACGTCATGTGGTGGCTGGTCGACGACACCGAGCGGCGCCTCGCCGAGGCCGCCCTCGACGGCGAACGCCGGCGCACCGCCTTCCTCGCGCGTGCCTCCAGCGCCCTGCTCGCCTCCCTCAACCTCGAACGCTGCATGGACGTCACCGCCACCCTCGCCGCGGGACAGCTCGCCGAGGCCGCCGTGGTCGTCGCCCCGCCCCGGGGCCGGCGCTTCCCCGTCACCTCCTGCCTCGCCGGAGGCAGCCCCGTCCACCGCACGGTCCGCGCCGACCCGACGACCGTCCCCGGCCTCAGCGAGGCCCTGAGCGGCTTCCCGCCGGTGCCCTCGCGCTGGATCGACCCGGCCGGCATCCCCGACTGGCTCGTCCCCGACAACTTCGAGGGACCCGTCGGCTCCGCCGTCGTCACCCCGCTGCCGGGACAGGGCGTCCCGGCAGGCGCCCTGGTGCTGCTGCGCCCCGGCACCCGGCAGGCGTTCTCGGAGAGCGACGAGATCTTCGCCCGGCTCTTCGCCGCCCGCGCCGGAGCCGCCCTCTCCGCGGCCCGCATGTACGCCGAACAGGCCGCCATCACCTCCACCCTGATGCGCGAGCTGCTCCCGCCGACCCTGCACGAGGTGCACGGCGTGGAGTTCGCGGGCGCCTACCGGCCCTCCGGCGAGGGCGAACACGTCGGCGGCGACTTCTACGACGTCCACCCCGGCACCGACGCGGGCCAGGAGACCCTGGTGGTCCTCGGCGACGTCTGCGGCAAGGGCCTGGAAGCCGCCGTCATGACCGGCAAGATCCGCAACACGCTGCACGCGCTGCTGCCGCTCGCAGGCGACCACCAACGCCTCCTCGGCTTACTGAACAGCGCCCTGATCGGCTCCCACCACACCCGGTTCGCCACGCTCCTGCTCACCTCGGTGGCCCGCCGCGGCCGCACCGTGAAGCTCAGGGTCACCAGCGCCGGACACCCGCCCCCGCTCATCGTGCGGGCCGACGGCCGGGTCGAGGCCACCCCCACCCGCGGCACACTGGTCGGCGTCTTCCGCAACATCTCCTCCACCACCGCCCACGTCGAACTCTTTCCGGGCGAGACCTGCCTGCTCTTCACCGACGGCATCACCGAGGCCCGCGGCGGACCCCTCGGCGACGAGATGTTCGGCCAGCAGCGCGTCGAGGAGGCCCTGGCACACTGCGCGGGCATGCCCGCCGAGGCCGTCGTCGCGCACGTGCGGATGCTCGCCGAGCAGTGGGTCGGCCGCAACCGCCACGACGACATGGCGCTGGTGGCCGTCACCGCGCCGCGCCACGCCCACCTCAGCGCCGTCGACGGCCACACCCGCGGCAGGTACACGGCGTGACGGCCGCCAGCAGCACCCCCACCGCCCCCACCGCCCCCGCCGCCCCGGCCGGGGCGGACCTCGACGACGTCCGCGAACGCCTCTGGCTGGCCGTCCGCGACGGCGACGAGTACCGCGCGTCCGACACCGTCCTCGGCGCCGTCGACGCCGGACTCCCGGTCGTGACGGCTCTGCTGGACGTCATAGGGGCCGTCCAGGCGCGGGTCGGTGTCGAATGGGCCGCCAACCGGCTCACCGTGGCCCAGGAGCACGCCGCCACCGCCATCCACGAACGCGTCATAGCCGCCCTCGGCCACCACCCCCGCCACCGCGGCCCCGAACCGGCCGGCGGCCGGATCACCGTGGTCTGCGTCGACGGCGAGTGGCACGCGCTGCCCGCCCGGCTGCTCGCCGAGGTGCTGCGCCACCACGGCCACGGGGTCGACTTCCTCGGCGCCCATGTCCCCGTCCCGCACCTCGTCGGCCATCTGCACAGGACCGGCTCCCGGGCCGTCGCCCTCTCCGCGACCTTCTCGCTCCACCTGCCCACCGCGCACACCGCCGTCACCGCCTGCCAGGCGGTCGGCGTCCCGGTGCTCGCGGGCGGCGCCGCCTTCGGACCCGACGGCCGCTACGCCCGCACCCTGGGCGCCGACGCCTGGGCGCCCGACGCCCGCGCCGCCGTCGACGTCCTGGACCGCGGCCTGGCCCTCCCCGACCCGCTGCGCACCGAGGCGCGCGCCGTGTCCTGCCTGGCGCACCTGGCGGACCAGGAGTACACGATGGTCGTCGCCACCCGGCGCCAGCTCGTCAAGGAGACCCTCGCCCGGCTGGAGGAGCGCTACCCGCCGATGCGCTCCTACACCGACCAGCAGCGCGAGCGCACCGCCGAGGACATCGGCCACATCGTCGACCACCTGGCCGTCGCCCTCTACGTGAACGACCCGGAGTTCCTGCCGCGCTTCCTGCGCTGGACGGCCGGTGTCCTCGACGCCCGCTCCGTGCCCGCCCGCTCACTCGACCCCGCCCTCGAACTGCTCGGCCGGCAGCTCCAGGACTTCCCGCGCGCCTCCCGGACCCTCCGCCAGGCGCGTGCGGCCCTGGACCACCTGCTGCCGGCGCCACACCCTCCCGGATCAGGACGCATCGCATGACCCACCCTCACCCGTCGTCGTTCGGACTCACCGTCGAACGCGGACCCGACGCGGTCCAGGTCCGCGTCGACGGCGATCTGGACTTCTACAACCACGACGAGCTCACCACCCTCGTCGGCTGGTTGTTCACCCCGGGCGCGGCGGCCGACCCGCCCCCCGGCTGGCTGCGCCTCGACCTCTCCGGGCTGCGCTGCATCGACTCCTCGGGCCTCTCCGCCCTGCTGCAGATCCGCCGCCGCGTCGACCGGGCGGGCGCGCGGCTGACCTTGGAAAAACGTCCCGTCTGCGTGGAGCGGCTGCTCGACCTCACCGGCACGTTCGCGTACCTCACCTCGCCCGCGCCCCGGCTCGACGAGCAGGAACGCCCCGGAACCGGCTGACTCCGCCGTACGGGCGAGATCGCGAACGGGCGGCGTGCGAACCAGGCGGCCGGGTAAGCGGTGCTGTGGAGCCGCCCGACCCGCGGCTCGACATTCGTCCGTGAGGGAAGGAGCCGCGTGAACGTCGACAGCATCTGGTCCTACGCACCCACGACCGGCCATGTACCAGGGCAGGACCTGACCGGCTACACCGTCGAATCGGCCGACGGCACCATCGGAGTGGCGGAGCGGGAGGCCGACCCCGCCGGGATGCTGCACCTGGTGGTGGACACCGCGGTCTGGGGGTTCGGGCGCAGCTCCCTCGTCCCGGCCGGTACCGTGACGGGCATCGACAGCGAGAACCGCACCATCACCGTGGCGTGCACCAGGTCGGAGGTGAAGGGGGCACCCCGCTTCGAGACCGACAGCGAGACCCTCGACCCGGACTACCTGGCACGGGTCGCCGCGTACTACCGCGACCTGCCGAGGCAGCGGACAGCGACCTCCTGAACGAGGGGAGACCGAGATGGCGAAGGAGCGGGAGGATACCGTCACCTGCGACCCCGAGGACGACAGCGTCGTCGTACGGGTTCGGGGTGACATCGACGCCGAGAGCGCGCCCCTGCTGAAGGAGGCGCTGCGCACGGCCCGGCGGTCACCGTCGGTGTGTACCGTCGTCGACCTGTCCGCAACGGAGTTCGCCGACTCCTCGATCCTGCACGTGCTGCTGGAGGAACAGGAGACCCACCGGCTGGCCGGCCGGCCCATGGTGGTGGCGGGACCGTTCAACGAGAGCATCGAAAGGCTGTTTGAGGTGACTGGCACCACGGGGTACTTCGTCTTCACCGATGACGTCACGACGGCAACGGAGGCGCCCAGGGCAGTGACGGAACGGTGAGTGACACCGTGCGTCCGGCCGCCCTGTCGGGGCCGTTGTCCGAGGAAGCGCCGGCGGACCCGGGAGTGGCGAGCGCGGCCACCGCCCGCGCCCACGCCCGCGCGGTGGTGCGGGAGCAGTGGAACTCGCCGTCCCGCACGGCCCGCGACGAGGACGTCATCGATCTGCTGCTGGTGGTGTCGGAGCTGGTCACCAACGCGATCAGGCACGGCGAGGGACTGGCGGGCTTCGAGGTGTCCGTCGCTGACGACGGCATCAGGCTGCTCGTCCACGACCACAGCGACGCCGTGCCGCGCAGCGCGGCGGGCGCGGCCCCGCCCGGACACCGGGTCAACGGCTACGGCTGGCCGCTCGTCCAGCGGCTGGCCCGCGAGGTCGCCGTCGAACGGCGCCCGGGCGGCGGCAAGACCATCGCCGTCCTGGTGCCGCTGCGCGCCGTGCCCACCTCCGCTCAGACCCGCGAGCGGGACTGACCGGCCGCCGCGCGGCGGCCGGTCAGCGGAAGACGTCGTCCGACTCGTCCCAACCGGGCGGCTCCTCGGGGACGTTCGGCCGCGGGGAGCGGGAGCGGGCCTGGTACATGGAGTCGATCTCCGCCGCGTAGTGCTCGACGATCGCGTCCCTGCGCAGCTTCATCGACGGTGTCAGCAACCCGTTGGCGACCCCGAACGGCTGCGCCAGCACCCGGAACACCCGGATCGACTCGGCCCGCGAGACCGTGCTGTTGGCCGCGGCCACCGCCCGCCCGATCTCCTCGCGCAGCGCGTTCTCCTCCCGGGCCTCCCGGCTCGGTGTGTCGCTCCGCAGCGACAGCGAACCGCGCCAGTACGCGAGGAACTCGGGGTCCAGGGTGATCAACGCGCCCACGCAGGGCCGGTTGTCGCCCACCACGACCGCCTGGTGGATCAGCGGATGCGTCCGCAGCCGCTGTTCGAGGGCGGCCGGCGCGACGCTCTTGCCGCTGCTGGTGACCAGGACGTCCTTGGTGCGTCCGGTGATCGTCAGATACCCGTCGGCGTCCAGCCAGCCGAGGTCCCCGGTGGCCAGCCAGCCGCCGCGCAGCACGGCCCGGGTCGCCTCCTGCTCGTTGAGGTACCCCTGGAACACCGTGCGCCCGCGCACCATGACCTCGCCGTCGTCGGAGAGCATCAGGTCGACGCCCGGCAGCGGCCGGCCGACCGTCCCCGACTTCTCCCGCCCCAGCGGCTGCATGGTCACCCCGCCGCCGGTCTCGGTCAGCCCGTAGCCGTCGTTCACATAGACGCCGATGCCCTCGTAGAAGTGCGAGAGTTCACGGCTGAGCGGCGACCCGCCCGAGGTCCCCCTGACCACCCGGCCGCCGAACGCGAGGCGGAGCCTGCGGTACACCGTCCGCTCGAACAGGGCGTGCTGCAGGCGCAGATCGAGCCCGGGGCCCGGACCCTCGCCCAGCCGCTGCCGCTCCAGGGCCGCCGCGAAGTCCCGCGCGGTGCTCGCGGCCCGCTCGAACAGCGCCCCGCGCCCGTCCTGGTGGGCGGTGTGGTGGAAGGTCTTGTACATCTTCTCGAAGACCGACGGCACCGCGTAGAAGTAGGTCGGCCGGAACGAGCGCAGCGCGGCGGCCAGCGCCTCGCCGCTCAGATCCGGCTCGTGGCCCATCAGCAGG
Organism: Streptomyces griseoviridis; assembly: GCF_005222485.1. Classification (NCBI taxonomy): domain Bacteria; kingdom Bacillati; phylum Actinomycetota; class Actinomycetes; order Kitasatosporales; family Streptomycetaceae; genus Streptomyces; species Streptomyces griseoviridis. The sequence goes on along the minus strand of NZ_CP029078.1, from coordinate 509,744 downwards.
CCGCCGCGGACACAGAGGTTCTGGATCATCAGGCCGTACACGTGCGAGAACGGCAGGAAGGCGAGCACCGACCCCTGTTCGCCGGGCGGCGCCGCCGTCTGTCTCCACCCTTCGAGGAGCGTGTCGCAGGAGCTGGCCAGGTTGAGGTGGCTGAGCGCGCACCCCAGCGCGCGGCCCGTCGTCCCCGAGGTGTAGGCGATCACGGCCGTCGAGTCGGGCAGCACGATCCGGCGCAGCGAGTCGACGGTCGTCATCGGCACCGACTCGCCCCTGGCCGTCAGCTCGTCGAGCGCCCCCGAGTCCAACTGCCAGACGTGGCGCAGCAGCGGCAGCGCCCCGCACACCGATCCGACCGTCATCACGGCCTGTTCGTCCTCGACGACCACGGCCACGCACTTGGCGTCCCGCAGGATCCACTCGACCTGGTCGCGGGAGGACGTCGGGTAGATCGGCACCACCTCGGCGCCCACCGTCCACAGCGCGTAGCTCAGGACCGTCCACTCGTAGCGGGTCCTGGCCATGATCGCGACCCGGTGCCCCGGTGAGATCCCCGAGGCGATCATGCCCTTGGCGAGACCCACCACCTCGTCCCGCAGTCCGGCCGCGGACACCTCCTCCCAGACGGAGGAGCCGGGCGCGGGCCGCCGGGCGAGCACCGGGAGGTCGGGGGTCCTGACCGCCGTCTCGAAGACACTGTCGGCGAGCCCGCCGGTCAGGGGCGAGACGGGGGTGGGAGCGAGGGCGTAGGCGCGCATGCGCTGCTCCTGACGTGTACGGGTGCGACTCCACCGACGTGAACCGTTTCGGCGGTGCTCGAATCTAGCCGAGGCGGGACCGGTCGGTGTCGTGATCCGACAATTGGCCCGGGGCCCGGTTCAGATGCCGGGCCGCGCGACCGACCCTCCCTCCCGGCATCTACAGTGCTGTAGAAATTTTTCGTGGAAGGCGATCACCCGACATGCCGGAGCAGCAAGTCCCGTTGACCGAGATTCAGTTACGGTCGACCCGTCACGACCTGGCACAGTGGTGCCGCGCCCGCACCGACGCCCGCTGGTTCGCGGTGACGGTCCTGGTCGTGATCCTCCTCAACGCGGCGCTGCTGGGCCTGGAGACCTACTCCGGGCTCGCCGCGCAGTGGCACCGGCCGTTGCGCCTGGCCGAACACACCTGCCTGGCGGGGTTCACCGTCGAGATCCTGATCCGGCTCGGGGCGCACGCCGACCGCCCGCGCGACTTCTGGAAGGACCCCTGGAACCTCTTCGACCTCGCCGTGGTGCTCTGCGCCTTCCTGCCCGTGGTGCGCGAGAACACCACGATCCTGCGGCTGCTGCGGCTGGCCCGGGTGCTGCGCACCGCCCGCTTCCTGCCCCAACTGCGCATCGTGCTGGCCGCGGTGGTCCGCAGCCTCCCCGGCACCCTCAGCTTCCTGCTGGTGGGCGCGCTGCTGCTGTACGTGTACGCGATGGTCGGCTGGGTCTTCTTCGGCCGCGCCGACCCCCAGCACTACGGGTCCATCGGCCGGGCGGTGCTGACCCTCTTCCTCCTCATGACCCTGGACGGCATCGGGGACGCCGTCCACGCGGGCCTCGAGGTCTCCCGCTGGAGCATCCTCTACTACGCCTCCTATGTGCTGCTCGCCTCGTTCGTGCTGGTCAACGTCCTCATCGGGGTGGTCATCACCTCCCTCGACGAGGCCCGGGAGTCGGAACGCGACGAACTCCGCCCGGCGAGGGGCCCCGAGGAGCCGCTGCGGGACCGCATCACCGAGGCACGCCTGGCCCTCGACGCCCTGGAACGCGACCTCGCCGCGCACTCGGGCGGGCGGGCGCTAGGCGGGCCGTAGCCAGACGGTGGCCAGCGGCGGCAGGGTGAGCCGGAGACTCGCGGGGCGCCCGTGGGCACCCCGCGCCCGCGGGGTGAGCGTCCCGGAACCGGTCGTCACCCCGCTGCCGCCGTAGCGCTCCGCGTCGGTGTTCAGGACCTCGCGCCAGCCGGCGACGGTGTCCGGGACGCCGACGCGGTAGTCGTGCCTGACCACGGGGGAGAGGTGGCAGACCGCCAGCAGCGGATCGCCCGCCGCGTCCAGGCGCAGATAGGCGAAGACGTTGTCGTCCGCCGCGTCGCCGGTGATCCACTGGAAGCCGGACGGGTCCGTGTCGCGCTGCCAGAGGGCCGGGGTGGCGGTGTAGAGGGTGTTGAGGTCGCGGACCAGGTCGCGCACGCCCCGGTGGTCGGCCTCGGCGCCGTACGCCGGGTCGAGCAGCCACCAGTCGGGGCCGTGCGCCTCGGACCATTCGGCGCCCTGCGCGAACTCCTGCCCCATGAAGAGGAGTTGCTTGCCCGGGTGGGCCCACATGTGGGCGAGGTAGGCGCGCAGGTCGGCCCGCCGCTGCCACCAGTCGCCCGGCATCTTCGAGACCAGCGACCGCTTGCCGTGCACCACCTCGTCGTGCGAGATCGGCAGGATGTAGTTCTCGCTGTAGGCGTAGATCATCGAGAACGTCATCTCGTGGTGGTGGTACTTGCGGTGCACCGGCTCATGGGCCATGTACTCCAGGGAGTCGTGCATCCACCCCATGTTCCACTTCAGGCCGAAGCCGAGGCCGCCGCTGTCGGTGGGCCGGGTGACCCCGTCCCAGGCGGTGGACTCCTCCGCCAGCGTCATCACCCCGGGCGCCCGCCGGTACACGGTCGCGTTCATCTCCTGGAGGAAGGCGACGGCGTCCAGGTCCTCCCGTCCGCCGTGCACATTGGGCGTCCACTGCCCGGAGTCGCGCGAGTAGTCGAGGTAGAGCATCGAGGCGACGGCGTCCACCCGCAGCCCGTCGATGTGGAACTCCTCGCACCAGTACACGGCGTTCGCCACCAGGAAGTTGCGCACCTCGGTCCGCCCGAAGTCGAACTCCAGGGTGCCCCAGTCCGGATGCTCGGCCCGCCGGGTGTCCCCGGGCTCGTACAGCGGCTCCCCGTCGAACCTGGCCAGCGCCCAGTCGTCCTTGGGGAAGTGGGCGGGCACCCAGTCGAGGATCACCCCGACACCGGCCCGGTGCAGCGCGTCGACGAGGTACCGGAAGTCGTCCGGGGTGCCGAGCCGGGAGGTCGGCGCGTAGAAGCCGGTGACCTGGTAGCCCCACGAGCCGCCGAACGGATGCTCGGCGACCGGCATCAACTCCACGTGCGTGAAGCCGAGATCGCGGACATAGGCGGGCAGCTCATCGGCGAGCTGACGGTACGTCAACCCTGGTTTCCAGGACGGCAGATGGACCTCGTACACCGACAACGGCGCCTCGTGCACCGGGACCGCGCCGCGCCGCGCCATCCACTCCTGGTCCCGCCACTGGTGGTGCGCGGCCGTCACCACGGACGCCGTGGCGGGCGGCACCTCGGTCGCGCGGGCCATCGGATCCGCCTTCAGGAACCGGCCGCCGTGGCGCGAGGTGATCTCGAACTTGTAGTGGGCGCCCTCCCCGATGCCCGGCACGAACAGCTCCCACACCCCGGCGGAGCCCAGCGACCGCATGGGCAGCGCCGTCCCGTCCCAGCAGGTGAAGTCGCCGGTGACCCGCACACCCCGGGCGTTCGGCGCCCAGACCGTGAACCGGGTGCCCGCCACGCCCTGGTGGACGATCGGCTCGGCGCCGAGCGCCTTCCACAGCTGCTCGTGGCGGCCCTCGCGCACCAGATGCAGATCGACCTCGCCGAGCGCCGGCAGGAACCGGTACGGGTCCTGCGTCTCGTGCTCGCCGTCCGCGTAGGTCACCAGCAGCGTGTACGCGGGGATCGCGGCGAGCGGCAGCACCCCGGAGAAGAGTCCGTCGCCCTCCGGCAGCAGCGGCCGGCGCAGACCGTCCACGACGACACTCACCGTCCGGGCGTACGGACGCAGCGCCCGGAACACGATCCCGTCCGGCACCTGGTGGGCACCGAGCAGCGCGTGCGGATCGTGGTGACGGCCGCCGAGCAGCCGGTCCCGGTCGTCGGGCGCCAGGGCGGGCGCGGCCCCGCACGGACCGGCCACCGGGGTCAGCGGGCCGGACGGCTCGGGGAGCGAGGTGTCACGCAGGGCCACGGGGGTCAGCCTCCTCTTACGGCGAGACGCTCGATCGCCGCCATCGGTACGGGGAGCCAGTCAGGGCGGTGCCGGGCCTCATAGAGGACCTCGTAGACGGCTCGGTCGGTCTCATGGGCGCGCAGCAGCGCGTGTTCGGTACGCGGGTCCCAGTCCGCCCGCTCGGCGTAGCCCGCGCAGAACGCCTCGCGGCAGCGGCGGGCCCACTGAGGACGCCAGGGCCTGCGCTGGCGGGCCGCGTAGTCGAAGGAGCGCAGCATGCCGGCGATGTCCCGCACCGGGGACTGCGGCGCGCGCCGCTCCGCGAGCGGCCTGGACGGCTCGCCCTCGAAGTCGATGACGAACCACTGCCCGCCGGTCCGCAGCACCTGCCCCAGATGCAGATCGCCGTGCACGCGCTGGACGGCGGGCCCGGGGCCGCAGGCGGTGAGCGCGTCGAACGCGGCGCGCAGACCGCGGACATGGGGCCGCAGCGCGGGGACGACGCGGGCGGCCGCGGTCAGCCGCTCGGCCATCGCGGCGGCCGTCCGCCCGCCGTCGTCGTGACCCCCGCACGGGAAGGCCGACGCGAGCGCGAGATGCACCTCGGCCATCGCCTCGCCCAACTCCCAGGAGGCGTCGGTGAAATCGTCCTCCGAGGCGAGCGCCCGCAGCGCCAGCGCCCAGCCGTCGCGGGCGTCGGGCAGATACGGCTGGAGCACACCGAGGGTGGCGCCCATCGGGTACGTGGTGCGGAACCACGCCACCGGCGCGGGCACCCGCCCGCATCCCCGCGCGGTCAGCGCGCCCGGCACCTCCAGATCGGGGTTCACACCGGGCTCGATACGACGGAACACCTTGAGGATGAAGGAATCGCCGTACACCAGGGAGGAGTTGGACTGCTCCGTCTCCAGCAGCCGAGGCTGGAGGCCGGCGGGCACCCGCACCGCGGGGTCGGCCTCGAAGCGCAGCGGTCCCGCGGTGCCGGGGTGGCGCAGCCGCTCCAGCAGGAACCGGGCCGAGCGGGGGTCGTGGAGGGCGTCGTAGACCGTCAGCCCGGCCAGCGGCCCCTGCTCCGCCCTGCCGATGAGGGCGTGCGCGAGCTGCGGCACCGGCTGCTCCCGGGTGGTGAGCAGCAGTTGGTAGCAGTCACCGGCCTCGACCAGGACGTGCAGGCAGCCGGGGAACAGCTCGGTCATCGACAGCAGGTTCGGCTCGGTCGGTGCCCGGTCCTTGCCCGCGAACCAGCGCTGCCGGGGCAGCCACTCGCGCAGCAGCCCGGCCAGCGAGGTCGGCGGCCCGGCCGTGGCGGTGCGGCGGGGGCGGAGGGTTGCGGTCTTCGGCATGGTCACGGGTCCTTTCGCTGGCTCAACGGCGGCGACTGTTCCGGGCGGGGACCCGGGTGAGCCGGAACCAGTAGAAGCCGTGGCCGCCGAGGGTCAGCAGGTACGGCAGTTCGCCGATGGCCGGGAAGCGCACCCCGCCGATCAGCTCGACGGGGTGGAGGCCGTCGAAGGCGCGCAGATCGAGTTCGGTGGGCTGCGGGAAGCGGGAGAAGTTGTTGACGCACAGCACGAGGTCGTCCTCGTGCTCGCGCAGGAACGCCAGAACGGCCGGGTTGGACGACGGCAGTTCGGTGTAGGTGCCGAGGCCGAAGGCGTGGTTCTGCTTGCGGATCTCGATCATCCGGCGGGTCCAGTGCAGCAGCGACGAGGGCGACGACATCGACGCCTCGACGTTGGTGACCTGGTACCCGTGTACGGGATCCATGATGGTCGGCAGGGACAGCCGCCCGGGGTCGCAGGAGGAGAAGCCCGCGTTGCGGTCGGGGGTCCACTGCATGGGGGTGCGGACGGCGTCGCGGTCGCCGAGCCAGATGTTGTCGCCCATGCCGATCTCGTCGCCGTAGTAGAGGATCGGTGAGCCGGGGAGGGAGAGGAGCAGGGCGGTGAAGAGTTCGATCTGGTTGCGGTCGTTGTCGAGGAGGGGGGCGAGGCGGCGGCGGATGCCGATGTTGGCGCGCATCCGCGGGTCCTTGGCGTACTCGGCCCACATGTAGTCGCGTTCCTCGTCGGTGACCATCTCGAGGGTGAGTTCGTCGTGGTTGCGCAGGAAGATGCCCCACTGGCAGCCGGAGGGGATCGCGGGGGTCTTGGCGAGGATCTCGGAGACGGGGTAGCGGGACTCGCGGCGCACGGCCATGAAGATGCGGGGCATGACGGGGAAGTGGAACGCCATGTGGCACTCGTCGCCGCCGCTGCGGTAGTCGCCGAAGTAGTCGACGACGTCCTCGGGCCACTGGTTGGCCTCCGCGAGCAGCACCGTGTCCGGGTACATCAGGTCGATCTCACGGCGGACCCGGCGCAGGAAGGCGTGACTGGCGGGCAGGTTCTCGCAGTTGGTGCCCTCGGCCGCGTAGAGGTAGGGCACGGCGTCGAGCCGGAAGCCGTCGATGCCGAGGTCGAGCCAGAACCGCAGCGCGGCCAGGATCTCCTCCTGCACCTGCGGGTTCTCGTAGTTGAGGTCCGGCTGGTGGGAGAAGAACCGGTGGAAGAAGTACTGCTTGCGGACCGGGTCGAAGGTCCAGTTGGACGCCTCGGTGTCGACGAAGATGATCCGGGCGTCCTGGTACTGCTTGTCGTCGTCGGCCCACATGTAGTAGTCGCCGTAGGGGCCTTGGGGGTCCTTGCGGGACTCCTGGAACCACGGGTGCTGGTCGCTGGTGTGGTTCATGACGAAGTCGATGATGACGCGCATGCCGCGCTGGTGGGCGGCGTCGACGAACTCGACGAAGTCGGCGAGGTCGCCGAACTCGGGGAGGACGGCGGTGTAGTCGGAGACGTCGTAGCCGCCGTCGCGCAGCGGTGACTTGAAGAAGGGCGGGAGCCAGATGCAGTCGATGCCCAGCCACTGGAGGTAGTCGAGCTTGGCGGTGAGGCCCTTGAGGTCGCCGACGCCGTCGCCGTTGCTGTCCTGGAAGGACCGGACGAGAACCTCGTAGAAGACCGCGCGTTTGAACCAATCCGGGTCCCGGTCCTTGGCGGGGGTGTCCTCGAAGGTGTCCGGGACGGGCTGGTTGACTGTCATGAGGCCGTGGCCCTCCGATCGGTGGCGGGTGGGTGCGGAACTAGCGAAGGACGTGCAGCACATGGGCCGGGGACCGCCCGGGTTCCAGGCGTACGTAGTTGCTCCTGCCCCAGTCGTAGGTCTCTCCCGTGAGTTCGTCCCTCATCGACGTGAATGCGCCCCACTCCAGGCCGAGTTGCGGCATGTCCAACGAGACCGTGGCCTCCTGGGTGTGGTGCGGGTCGAGGTTGGCGACGACGAGGACCGTGTCGTCGCCCGTGGTCTTGCTGTAGGCGATGACCGCGTCGTTGTCGGTCGGGTGGAAGCGCAGATTGCGCAGCCGGCGCAGCGCCGGGTGGCCGCGGCGGATCTCGTTGAGCCGGGTGATCAGGGGGGCGATGGTGCGGCCCTCGCGGGCGGCGGCTTCCCAGTCGCGGGGGCGGAGCTGGTACTTCTCGGAGTCGAGGTACTCCTCGCTGCCCTCGCGCAGCGGGGTGTTCTCGCAGAGTTCGTAGCCGCTGTAGACGCCCCAGGTGGGGGAGAGGGTGGCGGCCAGGACGGCGCGGACCTCGAAGGCGGGCCTGCCGCCGTGCTGGAGGAAGGCGTGCAGGATGTCGGGGGTGTTGACGAAGAGGTTGGGCCGCATCGACGCGGCGCTCTCCCCGGATAGTTCGGTGAGGTAGTCGGTGAGTTCGGGCTTGGTGGTGCGCCAGGTGAAGTAGGTGTACGACTGCTGGAAGCCGATCTCGCCGAGGGTGCGCATCATCGCCGGGCGGGTGAACGCCTCGGCGAGGAAGACGACGTCGGGGTCGGCGCGGTTGATCTCGCCGATGACCCGCTCCCAGAACACCACGGGTTTGGTGTGCGGGTTGTCGACGCGGAAGATCCGCACCCCGTGGCCCATCCACAGCCGCAGCACCCGTACCGTCTCCGCGACGAGTCCTTCGAGGTCGGCGTCGAAGGCGACGGGGTAGATGTCCTGGTACTTCTTCGGCGGGTTCTCCGCGTACGCGATGCTCCCGTCGGCCCGGTGGTTAAACCACTCCGGGTGCTTGTCGACCCACGGGTGGTCGGGGGAGCACTGGAGGGCGAAGTCCAGGGCGACTTCGAGGCCGAGGTCACGGGCCCGCCCCACGAACCAGGCGAAGTCCTCCGTCGTGCCCAGGCGCGGGTGCACCGCGTCGTGGCCGCCCTCGGGCGAACCGATCGCCCACGGCACGCCGACGTCGTCGGGGCCGGCGGACAACGTGTTGTTGCGGCCCTTGCGAAACGTCGTGCCGATCGGGTGGATCGGCGGCAGATAGAGGACGTCGAACCCCATCCTGGCGATCTCCGGGAGGCGCCGGGCGGCCGTCCTGAACGTGCCGTGCGGCTCCTCGGGCGTGCCCTCCGAGCGCGGGAAGAACTCGTACCAGGCGCCGTACAGGGCCCGTTCACGCTCCACGAGCAGCGGCAGCGGCTCGCCGACGGTGAGCAGGTCCCGCAGCGGATGCCGGCACAGCACCGCCGTCACCTGGGCGGAGCCCGCCGCTGCCCACCGGGTGCGCACCGGCAGCCGGTCGTCGCGCAGGATCTCCGCCGCGGCCAGCACCAGGGAGCGTCCGGCGTCGGCGGGCACCCCGTCGGCGGCCCGCTCGTGCAGATCGGCGCCCTCCTCCAGGACGAGCCCGACGTCGATGCCGGCCGGGATCTTGATCCCGGCGTGGTGGTGCCAGGTGGCGAGCGGATCGCTCCACGCCTCCACGTGGTACGTCCAGCGGCCGGTGCGGCCCGGGGTGACCTCGGCGCCCCAGCGGTCGGTGCCCGGCGCCAACTCCCGCATCGGCGTCCGGGGCCCCGGACGGCCGAGCGGGTCGGTGAGGACGACGTCGGCGGCCACCGCGTCGTGCCCCTCGCGGAACACCGTCGCGGTGACCTCGAAGGTCTCTCCCACGACCGCCTTCGCCGGCCGCCTGCCGTGTTCGACGGCCGGACGGACGTCCCGGACCGGGATGCGGCCGATGGGCCGGACCGCGTGCGCGTTCATGGGGGTGTGGCCTCCGCCGTGGTCGGGCCCGGACACCGGCCGGGACGAGGTCTTCACTGCTGCGTGGGCCCGGACGGGGCGCCCGCGGGGGCGTGCCCCGGCGCGGTGGGCGATCCGTGCCGGGTGGAGAGGGCCGTACGGGGGAGGCCGGTCCGTTCGGCGCGCGGGGGCGCGCCCTTGCCTGCGCTGCCGTGCCGATACCGTTCGGCTGCGTCCGCGGCCTCGCGGGCGCACCGTTCGCCCATCAGGACGCAGAGCGAGTAGCCCGCGTCCTCGAAGGCGGAACGCACCGCGGGATCGGTCGGGGAGGCCAGCATCAGGCGTTCCCAGGCCCGGTAGCGCCGCAGGTGGCGGGCGACTTCGGCTGGGGCGGGGAGCAGCATGCGCCGATCACCTTCCGGGGCTCGATGGTGCGTCTGACGACGTCGGGCGATGGACGCGCGTGGACGGGCACGGCTCCGTCACGGGCGTCGAGGTCTTCACACATGGTGCACGCGCCGCGACCCAGCGTCTTGTTAGAACTTCAACCATCTTGTCGGCCGGGCTGCCGCCGTCCGCTCGTGTTGCACGAATGGACTAGCACTCGCACGCTGGGAACTACTCAGGATGTATCGGTGCTCACGCTGCGCGTTCACGGCCCGTCCCGCGGGGACGGCCGGCGGCGGGAGCCTCGTCGACGAGGAGCCAACGACGATGAAGACAGCAGTGCCCTGCTACTACCACCTCGACGTGGAGGTCGGCCCGGAGCGGGTCGGACAGGTCGGCCGGATCCTGGCCGCGTACTTGCGCCTGTGGGACCTGGAGACCCTGGTCGAGCCCGTCTGCCACGGCGCCGGACTGCTGCTCGGAGCCGTCGACGAGCACGCCGCCGACAAGAAGCTCTCCATCGAGATGTGGTGGAACGGCCAGCACCTGATCACCGCCGTCGGCGACGACAGCCGCGAACTGCGCCCCGACCCGGAACTGCGCGCCTGCCTGGAGCAGATCGCCGCCACCAGCGACGGCTGGGGCTGCTGCGCCACCGCCACCGGCGGCAAGGTCATCTGGTTCTCGCGACGGGCCAGGGCGGGCGAACGGATGCCCCGGGTACCGAACGTGCCGGGACCCGCCCTGCGCACCGGATGCCGACTCCCGCGCACGGCGACGGTGATGACCCTGCCCGAACGGACCGGCCCGACGCTGGAGCAGACCGGGTGACCGCGTCCCGACGCACCGGGGCGGCGCCCGTCTGGGCGGGACACCCCTACCCGCTGGGCGCCTCCTTCGACGGTCAGGGCACCAACTTCGCGCTGTTCAGCGAGGTCGCCGACGCCGTCGACCTGATCCTCGTCGACGACGACGGCACCGAGGAACGCGTCCAGGTCACCGAGTCCGACGGGTTCGTCTGGCACTGCCGGCTGCCCGGCGTCGGCCCCGGGCAGCGCTACGGATACCGGGTGCACGGGCCCTGGCAGCCGCACCTCGGCCACCGCTGCAACCCGGCGAAGCTGCTGCTCGACCCGTACGCGCGGGCGGTCGAGGGGCAGATCGACAACCACGCCTCCCTGTTCGAGCGCACCCCGGGCGGCCCGTCCCCCGCCGACAGCGCGGGACACACCCTGCTCGGCGTCGTCACCGACCCGTCCTTCGACTGGGGCGACGACCGCCCGCCCCGCAGGCCGTACGCCGAGACGGTCATCTACGAGGCCCATGTGCGCGGCCTCACCCGCACCCACCCCGAGGTGCCCGAGGCGCTGCGCGGCACCTACGCGGGACTCGCCCACCCCGCCGTCACCGGACACCTCACCTCCCTCGGCGTGACCGCCGTCGAGCTGATGCCGGTCCACCAGTTCGCCCAGGACGGCGTCCTGCGCGACCAGGGCCTCGCCAACTACTGGGGCTACAACACCATCGGCTTCTTCGCCCCGCACAACTCCTATGCCGCCGAAGGCAGTCGGGGCCAGCAGGTCGCCGAGTTCAAGTCGATGGTGAAGGCGCTGCACGCGGCCGGACTCGAAGTGATCCTCGACGTCGTCTACAACCACACCGCCGAAGGCAGCGAGTTCGGGCCCACCCTGTCCTTCCGCGGCATCGACAACGCCTCCTACTACCGGCTCGTGGACGGCGACCGGCGCCACTACTACGACACCACGGGCACCGGCAACAGCCTGCTCATGCGGCACCCCTCCGTCCTCCAGCTGATCATGGACTCGCTGCGCTACTGGGTCACCGAGATGCACGTCGACGGCTTCCGCTTCGACCTCGCGGCCACCCTCGCCCGGCAGTTCCACGAGGTCGACCGGCTGTCGGCGTTCTTCGACCTGATCCAGCAGGACCCGGTGATCAGCCGCGTCAAGCTCATCGCGGAACCCTGGGACCTCGGCGAAGGCGGCTACCAGGTCGGCAACTTCCCGCCCCTGTGGTCCGAGTGGAACGGCAAGTACCGGGACACCGTGCGGGACTTCTGGCGCTGCACCGAGCACACCCTCGGCGAGTTCGCCTCCCGCCTCACCGGCTCCTCCGACCTCTACCAGCACGGCAGGCGCCGACCGCGCGCCAGCGTCAACTTCGTGACCGCGCACGACGGTTTCACCCTGCGCGACCTCGTCTCCTACGACGAGAAGCACAACGAGGCCAACGGCGAGGACAACCGGGACGGCGAGCGCGACAACCGCTCCTGGAACTGCGGCGCCGAGGGCCCGACCGACGACCCGGCCGTCCTCGCCCTGCGCGAGCGCCAGCAGCGCAACCTGCTCGCCACCCTGCTGCTCTCCCAGGGCATCCCGATGCTCTGCCACGGCGACGAACTGGGCCGCACCCAGGGCGGCAACAACAACGCCTACTGCCAGGACAACGAGGTCTCCTGGATCGACTGGCGGGCAGCGGACGGGCACCGCGCCCTCACCGACTTCACCCGCTACCTGATCGGCCTGCGCGCCGCCCACCCGGTGCTGCGCAGGCGCCGCTACTTCCGCGGCGACACCGCCACCCACCCCGGGCAGCCGCTGCCCGACCTGGTGTGGCTGGCGCCGGACGCCCGGGAGATGACCGAGGACGACTGGGAACGCCCCGACGCGCACTCCGTCGGCGTCTTCCTCAACGGCGACGCCATCGCCGAACCCGACCCGCGCGGCCGGCCCGTCGTCGACGACTCGTTCCTGATCCTGCTCAACAGCTACTGGCAGCCGGTCGAGTTCACCCTGCCCGGCGCCGCGTACGGCGAACGCTGGACGACGCTCCTCGACACCGCCGAGCCGCAGGGGCCGCCCGACGAGACCGAGCACAAGGCGGGCGGCGCGCTGACCGTCGACGCCCGCAGCCTGGTCCTGCTCACCCGACCGGCCCGAACCGCCACCGCCACCGGGTGAGGTTGAGGCTCAGCGCTCGCCGCGCAGCGTCACCGTGAACTGGGCGCCGTCGGGGTCGCGCAGCACCGCCTCGTCGTCGCCCTTGGACAGGACGCTGCCGCCGCCGTGCTCGGCGTCCCGCACACACGCCGCCACATCGGTGACGGCGAAGTGCACCTGCCAGTGCGGCCGCAGGGTCGGGTCGGGGGCCGCGCCCAGCGCCCCCGACTCGATCCGGGCGACGACGTCGCCGCCGCTGCGCAGCACCACCTCGCCGCCCTCGTAGTGGACCTCGCAGGAGCCGGGGCGGTCCGAGGCCCACTCCAGGACCTCGCCGTAGAAGATCGCGGCGGCGAAGGCGTCCCGGGTGTGCAGCCGGATGAAGGCCGGGGCCGCGCGCCGCCAGGTCTCCCAGTTCCCGATCAGCTCGCCCTCCCAGATCCCGAAGGACGCGCCGTCCCGGTCGGCGAGCAGCGCTGCCCGGCCGGGCGGGAAGGAGAGCGGTCCGACCGCCGCCGTACCGCCGCGCTCCTGGGCGCGCGCCACCGACTGGTCGGCGCTGTTCACCGCGAAGTACGGCGTCCACGCCACCGCCATCTGCCACATGCCGGCGACGGCCGCGATCCCGGCGACCGGTGTGCCCTCCACCAGGGCCACCCGGAAGCGGTCGCCGAGCCCGGTGGGCTGCCACCGCCAGCCGAGCACCGTCGAGTAGAACTCCTGGGTGGCGTCCAGATCCCGGCTGGTCAGACTGACCCAGCAGGGGGATCCGAAGACGGAGCGCGAGGTGAGCGGCTGCGCCCCGGTCCGGGACGCGGGGCGGGTCGTGTCGTCGGTCATGGCAGTCCCGTCCTGATCTGGTCGGCCGGTGTCCACCGGTCTGCCCCCAGTGTCCGGCCGGAAGCGCCGTGCGGCCCGTCGAGTGCGACGGTGGGGCCGGTGCTCAACCGGCCTCCGCCAGCAGCTCCGCGTCCGCGTCCGCGAGGACCTCCTCGCGGACCTCCGCGAAACAGCGGTTGAGCAGCCGTGACACGTGCATCTGCGAGACGCCGAGCTGATCGGCGATGCCCTGCTGGGTCATCCCGTGGAAGAACCGCAGGTAGAGGATGGTCTGTTCGCGCTCGGGCAGCCGGTTCAGACACGGCATGACGGTCACGCGGTCCACCACGACGTCGTAGCCGGGGTCGGGGGAGCCGAGGCCGTCGCCCAGGCAGTAGCCGTCGGTGCCGAGCACCTCCGCGTCCAGGGACAGCGCGGTGAAGCACTCCAGCGCCTCCATGCCGGTGCGCACCTCGCTCTCCGTGAGCTGCGCCCGCGCGGCGATCTCGGCGACGGTCGGCGGCCGGCCCGGGGTCGTCTGGGCCAGCTCCTTGGCCGCCTTGCGGACCCGGTTGCGCAGGTCCTGCACCCGGCGCGGCACGTGCAGCGTCCACAGGTGGTCGCGGAAGTGCCGTTTGATCTCGCCGGTGACGGTCGGTACCGCGTACGACTCGAAGGCGTGGCCGCGGACCGGGTCGTAGCCGTCGACGGCCTTGACGAGGCCGAGCGCGGCGACCTGGCAGAGGTCCTCGTAGGACTCGCCCCGGCCCCGGAAGCGGCGCGCGATCCGTTCGGCCATGGGCAGCCAGGCGCCGACCAGTTCGTCCCGCAGCGCTCTGCGCGCGGGCCCCTCGGGCAGCGTCACCAGCCGCTCGAAGGCGGCGGCGGTGTCGGGGGAGTCGTCGTGGGGATGAGGGTTCGCTCTGCCGGTGGTACGCATGGAGCGCACCTCCCTAGGCCGGTGCCGGGTGGGGACACCGCGGGAGACGAACGCGCGGACCTGAGGGCCACGCCCGGAGCCCGGCACGGCGGCTCCCACGGACGTGCCTCCGGTCCGAAGCACTGAATTCCAAATTACTCCCAGGTCGCCCGCGAAACAATTCAGGGAAATGCGGTGACGCGCTGCGACCGGACGGTCATGAATGGTGGCCCGAATTCCGCCGGGTGATGATGGGCGGATGGAATCCCATGTAATCCCATGCGATCCCGTTGCCGTCCCGTGCAATTCCGGGAAGTTTCCGGGAATCCCGGGGAGCGCGCGGAGAATTCGGCAGTCGCCGACCCTCTCCGGGCGGCTCCCGCCGCCATGACCTCCGCGACCGGCTTGACCGTCTCTTGGGTTCGTTACCTCTGCTAAAGAGGTAATCTGAGGAACGTGGAACCAGAAACCTTCCCCGACGAGCTGATCGACGCCCTCGTGGGCGTCCAACGGCTCCTCCGCCGCCGGCTGCGGCCCCAGGTGGCGCCGCAGCTGCGCGGCGCCGAGATCGAGCTGCTGCGGCTCGTCGTGGCGCAGCCCGGCATCGGCATCTCGGACGCCGCCAAGGACCTGCACCTCGCGAGCAACTCGGTGTCGACACTCGTCAACCAGTTGTCGGGGCAGGGCTATCTGAGCCGCGAGAGGGACCCCGCCGACCGGCGGGCGGCCCGACTGCTGCCGACCCAGGCCGCCGAGGCCCGCCTCGACGAGTGGCGCAGGCGCCGCACCGAACTGGTGCGCGGCACCGTGTCCCGCCTCGACGAGGCGGACCGGGACGCGTTGCGCGCGGCGATCCCGGCCCTGCGCAACCTGGCCGACCGACTGCGCGAGGAGACGGAGGAGCGATGACCCGGCAGAGCCCCGACGGCCCGGACGCGGCGGTCAGCTGCACCGGCCTGGTGTACGCCTTCGGCGACACCCGCGCGGTGGACGGACTCGACCTGTCGGTGGGGGAGGGCGAGGTCTTCGGACTGCTCGGCCCCAACGGCGCGGGCAAGACCACCGCCATCCGCTGCATCACCACCCTGCTCCCGGTCCCCGCCGGCATGGTCAGGGTCTTCGGCAACGACGCCGCGCACGACCGCATGGCGGTGCGCAGACTGCTCGGCTACGTCCCGCAGCAGCTCTCCGCCGACGCCGGGCTCAGCGGCCGGCAGAACGTCTCCCTGTTCGCCCGCGTCTACGACGTGGCCCGCAAGGAGCGCGCCGAACGTGTCGCGCAGGCCCTGACCGCCGTCGGTCTCACCGACGCCGCCGACCGCCTCGCGAGCACCTACTCGGGCGGCATGGTCCGCCGCCTCGAACTCGCCCAGGCCCTGGTCAGCGCGCCCCGGCTGCTGATCCTCGACGAGCCGACCATCGGCCTCGACCCGATCGCCCGCACCGACGTCTGGGACCACATCAACGTCGTGCGCGAGGTCACCGGCATGACCGTCCTGGTCACCACCCACTACATGGACGAGGCCGACCAGTACTGCGACCGGGTCGGGCTCATGCACCGCGGCCGCATCCGCGCCCTCGGCACCCCGGACGAGCTGCGTGCGGGGCTCGGCGAACGGCGGCGCGCGGAGGGGGCGCCCGCCACGGCTCCGCTGCCCACCCTGGAGGACGTCTTCCGGGACATCGCCGGCAGCGGCCTCGACGACAAGTCAGGAGATTTCCGCGATGTCCGAAGCACCCGCCGCACCGCGCGCCGCGTCGGCTGAGCGCGCCCGCGCGAACGGCATCGGCCTGCTCGTCCGCCCGCCCGAGCCACGCGCCGGCTGGCGGCTGCTGCCCGCGAGGGTGGTGGCGATGTGCGCGGTCGAGCTGCAGAAACTCAGCCACGACCGCACCGAGCTGTACACCCGCGCGGTGCAGCCCGCCCTCTGGCTGCTGATCTTCGGTCAGACGTTCACCCACATCAAGGCGATCCCCACCGGCGGCATCCCCTACATCGACTACCTGGCGCCCGGCATCATCGCCCAGTCCGCGATGTTCATCGCCATCTTCTACGGCATCCAGATCATCTGGGAGCGCGACGCCGGCATCCTCAACAAGCTCCTCGTGACCCCGACCCCACGCTCCGCGCTCATCACCGGCAAGGCGTTCGCGGCCGGCGTGAAGTCGCTGATCCAGGCCGTCGTCGTGATCATCATCGCGGCGCTCCTCGGCGTGGCGCTCACCTGGAACCCGCTGCGGCTGCTCGGCGTCGCCGCGATCGTGATCCTCGGATCGGCCTTCTTCTCCTGCCTGTCGATGACCATCGCCGGGATCGTCCTGAGCCGCGACCGGCTGATGGGCTTCGGACAGGCCATCACCATGCCGCTGTTCTTCGCCTCGAACGCCCTGTACCCGGTGTCGGTGATGCCGGGCTGGATCCAGGCCATCAGCAAGGTCAACCCGCTCACCTACCAGGTGGACGCGTTGCGCGGCCTGCTCCTCGGCACCCCCTCGCACCTCCTGCTCGACTACGGCGTCCTGCTGGTGGCGGCCGCGGTCGGCATCACCGCCGCCTCCTCGCTGCTGGGCCGACTGGCCCGCTGATCATGGCCGTTCGACGTGATGTGCGGCACGCGCCCGCGGGCGCGCGGGCCGCACATCGGGGGATTCCCGCTGCGCACGGCTTGATCACCGATGAACCGGGGTGAATGGGCAGGCCACAGCGCATTCCACGCATTTGACAGTGTGCAGAGTACACAGATAGGAAGCACTCTCTGAGGTCGAGAGGGTGCGCTGTGTACGAGCCGAACGTGGTCGGGGACTGGCAGGAGTACGACGAGCATGACGGCCTGCGGGTGCGGGTGCACCGCCTGGAGGCGGCCGAGCCGCCCCGCGGCCGGGACGACGCGGCCGCCGGGCTCGCCTACTTCAGCCTCCGGGTGACCGTCGAGAACCGGGGCCCGAGACACCTCGGCATCCACCTGGAGGACGGCCAGATCGACGTGCGGATCGGCACCGAGGGCGAGGGCGCCTTCCTCGACTGGCGCAACTCGCAGTTCATCGAGGGCTTCGACGTCTATCCCCTGCGCCGGGCCACCGCCGTGCTGTATGCGGCGGGCCCCGAGGCGGCCCTCGGCCAGGTCGACGTGCAGATCCATCTGCGGGTCGAGGAGGAGTGGGCGAGGCGGCGGCTGTGGGCCGGCGGCGTCGGCCTGGGCGAGGACCCGGCGGGCCCGCACCAGGGCGCCGGCCGCGAGGAACTCGCCTGCCAGGTCAGCAACTTCCTGCGCGACCAGGCGGGCGGGGGCACCGCCTGAACGGTGGCCCCGCCGCCGTCGCGGGTGGCGGAGGCTCCCTCAGTGCGGGATGCCGTCGATGATCTCACGGGCGCCCTCGCGCAGCAGCGCCACGGCCACCGAGGTGCCCAGGGTGGCCGGGTCGAGTCGCCCCGCCCACTCGTGCGCGTTCAGCCGGGTCTTGCCGTCCGGGGTGAAGACGCAGGCCCGCAGCGACAGTTCACCGCTGCGGTCGACCCGCGCGTACCCGGCGATCGGGCTGTTGCAGTGGCCCTGCAGGACATGCAGGAACATCCGCTCCGCGGTGGCCTCCCGGTAGGTGTCCGAGTCGCCGAGGGCGCTGACGGCGTCGATCAGCTCGCTGTCGCCCTCACGGCACTGCAGCGCCAGGATGCCCGCGCCGATCGGCGGCATCATCGCCTCGGGCGACAGCACCTCGCTGATCACATCGGAGCGCCCGATGCGTTCGAGGCCCGCCACCGCGAGCAGCAGCGCGTCCGCCTCGCCGGCCGCGAGCTTCGCCAGCCGCCGGTTGGCGTTGCCCCGGAACGGCACGCACTCGAGATCGGGATGGGTGGCGGCGAGCTGCGCGACCCGGCGCACCGACGAGGTGCCGATCCTGGTGCCTGCGGGCAGTTCGTCGAGGGTGAGGCCGCCCGGGTGGACGAGGGCGTCCCGGATGTCGTCCCGCCGCAGGAAGGCGGCGAACGTGGTCCCGGCGGGCAGCGGGCGGTCGGCGGGCACGTCCTTCACGCAGTGCACCGCGAGATCGGCGTCACCGGCGAGCAGCGCGGCGTCGACCTCCTTGGTGAACGCCCCCTTGCCCTCCACCTGGGACAGGTCGCCCAGCCACTTGTCGCCGGTGGTCCTCACCGGCACGACCTCGGTGCGCACACCGGGGTACAGGGCGGTCAACTCGGCGCGGACTCGCTCCACTTGGGCGAGCGCCATGGGCGAGTCGCGGGAGACGATACGGATCAGTTCGGGCACGGACATGCGGCCACGATAGTGGGTCCCGCTGGAGGATCCCTGTCGCGCTGGTCCATTCAGCGGCTCCGTGCCCGCCCGACGCGGCCGTGCCCCCTCGGCGATCCGCTGGCCGAGGGGGCACGGTGGTGACGCTGCGTCAGGCGTTGGGGTCGAACGTGATGCCGGACGGCTTGGCGGAGGCCAGGTGGGAGGCGAAACTGCCGTCCTTCAGGCCGAAGTTGGCGCTGCCGAAGTCGTACGAGGTGAGCTTGGCGCGGATGCCGGCCGGGTAGCCGTTCCAGCCGACCAGCGGCGGGTACTGCCAGGTGGCCTTGTGGTTCTCCGGCGGCTCGTCGTTGGAGTTGGCCAGCCGGAAGCAGTGGGTGCTG
The DNA here is from genome assembly GCF_005222485.1 of Streptomyces griseoviridis. NCBI lineage: Bacteria > Bacillati > Actinomycetota > Actinomycetes > Kitasatosporales > Streptomycetaceae > Streptomyces > Streptomyces griseoviridis. Next base: position 490,904 of record NZ_CP029078.1, on the reverse strand, counting down.
ATGCCGTCCTTGTGGTAGACGATCTTCGCGTGGGTGCCCTCGAAGCGGACCGTGGAGGCCGCGTGCACGGTGAACGAGCCGTGGTTGGACGTCGAGACGTACTGGACCTGGCCGTTCTGCACCCACACCACGACGTGCTCCCAGTCGTGCCGGTGGCCGCCGATGCTGGTGCCCGCGAGGGCCTGGTCCTTCTCGAAGTAGAGCCCGTACATGTAGGCGCACCAGCCGTTGTTGCAGCTGTAGCGCGAGTAGCTGTTGGTGTTGTCCAGGTCGGAGGCGTCCCGGCAGTTGCCGTTCAGGGCCCCGGTGGGGTTGAGGCCGCCGTTGACGGTCCCGTCGGGGCCGATCGCCGGGGTGGAGTAGCAGCCGTCCGTGTCGTAGTCGAACGCCGGCTGGAAGGTGACCTCCGCCGCCTCCGCGTTGGCGGGCAGCGCGGTCGGCGGCGCGGCCATCGCGACGGACGGGAAGGCGACGACGAGCGCCGCCGCCCCGACCAGTCCGGTGAGCCATCTCCTGCGGTGTGCCTTGGTCTTGGGTGACACCACTGCGTTCTCCCTGGGTCCGGGCGCAGCCGGGCGGCTGTGGGGGGAATGGGGAGTTCAGGATCCCCGGTTTTCCCTCCCGGGCCAAGAGGCCACAGGCGTCCCGGTGGTGAAGCGCGGCCCAACAGTCCGTGCGCGGGGCGCGGTTCAGGCCGCCGTGCCGTCCAGTGGGCGCAGTTCGTCCGCGTACGACACCGAGATCCGGCGCATCAGGCCGTCCCGCGTGATGTCGTACTGGCCGAGCCGCCACAGCGGCGGCGAGTAGGCGTGGATCGAGACCGCGTCGTCGGTGGCCCCGGTGAGCCGGTGGATGTGCTCGGGACCGAAGCAGAACGACGTGCCCGCGCCGACCGTGACGGAGAGATGGCTGCCGCCGATGCGTGGCACGGACTCGTCGAGCGCGCCCTGCACGACGCGCACCGCCCCGGAGGAGAGGTCGTGGTCGTGCCAGCCGGTGTCGTTGCGGCGCGTCCAGCACAGCAGCCAGACGTCGACGTACTCGTCCCGGTACAGGGACGCGTAGTGCCGCTGCTCGTCGGAGAAGGCGACCTGCTCGCGCCAGCGTTCGGGGCGGGCGGCGAGATCCTCGACGAGCGCCCTGAGTTCGCGCTTGTCGAGGACGCGGTCGGGCAGGGCCTCGGGGTTCATGAACGGCTCCCTCCTGAGTGCGGCCCGCCGGTCAGCAGACGGGCCGGGTTGGCGGTGCGCAGGGCGTGGACGGCGGCGTCCGCGCCCAGGTCGGGTATGACGGGCGGCGCGTACGGGCGGTCGCTGCCCGCCACCACCACGTCGATGCCGGCGGCCCGCACCACGGCGTCCACCGCGCGGGTGCCGTACGAGGACGTCTCGTAGAAGACGTCGAAGTCGACCTCGCCCCGGCCGCCGCCGCGGGCCGCGAACCGCTCGCCGTGCAGCGGGGCGAGACCGGCGAGCGCCGCGAAGCAGACCCGCAGCCCGGGGTGGCGCCCGCGTCCGAAGGCGCGGAACGCGAACCAGGACGCGTGCAGTTGCTGCGGGTAGGGCACCAACGCGGGCCACCAGGACGGCGCGTGCGGTGCGGCGGGGGCCGGCCCGGGATGGACGAACAGGGGCTTGTCGCGCCGGGTGAGGACGTCGAGCAGCGGGGCGCACCGCCGCCAGCCGGGCCCGTCCAGCAGCGCGGTGGCGGGCAGTTGCAGGCCGACGCAGCCGCGGTCCAGCTCCCTGGCCACGGCGTCCGGGTCCGGCTCGACGACGCAGGCCGCGGCCCAGACGCCGAACGGCGCGGGCAGGGCGAGCGCGCCGTCGTGGAACGCGGCCAGCAGCCCGGCCGCCTCCTCGGGCGGCAGGTGCTCGACGCCGAGCGGACTGGAGAGGGAGACCAGCGCCCGGTCGAGACCGTCGGCGGCGGCGAGGCGGGCGCGGGCGGCGACGTCGTGGTCCGCGGGGTCGACCCGGAAGGGCGGCTCGCCCGCCAGGTGGAGCGTCCAGCCGTCCAGGCGGGGCGGGGTGGCGCGGGCCCGCAGCAGGTCGGCGAAGGCGGGCGGCCAGAGGTGCTGATGGACGTCGGTGAGCACGCGGCGGTCCTCGGGTGAGTCCTGACGGAACGACAGAAAGACAGGCGAACACTGGGTTAAGCGGTTCACTGATGCGGTTCAGTGAAACGGTTAACAAGATGACGTGTCAAGGGTCGCCCGACCTCAGGACCTGGCCCGGTAGGCTTTCCGCATGGCCAGGCCCAACAAGCGCACCACCCTCAGGGAGGTGGCCGAGGCCACGGGTCTCTCCACCGCCGCCGTCTCCTACGCCCTGCGCGGCAAGCACGTCTCCAAGGAGACCGAGCAGCGCGTCCGCCAGGCCGCCGCCGACCTCGGGTACGAGGCCGACCCCATCGCCCGTGCCCTGGCCAGCGGCCGCACCAGCATGGTCGGCGTGCTCGCGGGCGACCTCCAGGACCTCTGGCAGCAGCAGCTGATGGCCGCCATCGGCCGGGAGCTGCTGGCCGGTGACCGCTACGCCCTCATCCTGGACGCGGGCGGCGACCCCGACCGCGAGCTGGTGCTCGCCAAGCAGCTGCGCGACCAGCGGGTGGACGCCCTGCTGGTGTCACCGGTCAACCCCGGCGCCGACGGCTGGGAGCCGATCGCGGAGGCGCTGCCCGTGGTGGCCGTCGGCGACTCGCTGAGCCGGGCCCGCACCGCGGGGCAGGTCATCTTCGACAACCGGGCCGGCATCGACGCCGTCCTCGACTATCTGCACGGGCTCGGGCACCGGCGCGTCACGGTGCTCACCCCGACCCGGCCGAGCACCCCCGACCGGCCCGCCGACGTCTATGTGCGCGAGGCCGCGGGGCGCCTCGGACTGCGCGCCGAACTGGTGCCGTGCCCGCAGGAGTTGGGGGAGGCGACCGCGGTGGCCCGCCGGGTCCTCGACAGCGCGCCCCGCCCGACCGCCGTCTTCTGCTTCTCCGACTCGCTCGCCTACGGCGTCTACGCGGCGGCCGCGGAGGCGTCGCTCGGCGTCGGGCGGGACGTCTCGGTGGTCGGCTTCGACGACCACCCCGTCTCCCGGGTGCTGACCCCGCCGCTGACCACCGTCGACTGGGGGCTCGCCGACATCGCCGCCGAGGCGGCCCGGCTGACCGTCGCGGCGATCGAGGGCAAGCGGGTGCGCAGGAAGCGCGTCCTGTGCGCCCCGCGGATGAGCGAGCGGGGCTCGGCCGTCCGGGCCTGAGGGGCACGCCCACGGACCGTCGGTCCCTGGGCGGTGACCCCGTCGTCCGGCCGGCTCAGGGCTTGATGCCCACGCCGGTCCAGAGGCTGACCTCGGCGTGCGAGAACTCCGGGGTGATGTCGGGGCGCCAGCGGTGGCCGACCGTCACCCCCGGCTCCAGGAGGTCGAGTCCGTCGAAGAAACGGGCGACCGCGTCATGGGAGCGGAACTGCACCGGGGTCCCGGCGCCGTTGTAGATGTCGGTGACCTTCTTCCAGGTCTCCGGGTCGAAGTCCGGCGTGCAGTGGCTGAGCGCCAGCGCGCTGCCCGAGGGGAGCATGTCCAGCAGCCGGCCGACGATCTCGTACGGCTTCTGGGCGTCGGGCACGAAGTGCATCAGCGCGTTCAGGGACAGCGCCACCGGCTTCGACAGGTCGAGGACCTCCGTCAACTCCGGCGCGTCCGCCAGCGACTGGGGGTCGTTGACGTCCGCCTCGATGTACGTCGTGCGCCCCTGCGGGGTGCTGCGCATCAGCCGCTCGGCGTACTTGAGGACCAGCGGGTCGTTGTCCGCGTAGACCACCCTGGCCTCCGGCACCACCGACTGCGCCACCTGGTGCAGATTGGGCTCGGTGGGTATCCCGGTGCCGATGTCCAGCCACTGCCTGATGCCGTACTCCGTGGCCAGCACCCGCGTCGCGCGGTGCATGAACGCGCGGTTCTCGCGTGCGCAGGTGAAGATGCCCGGGTAGGCCTCGGCGACGGTCTCCGCCGCCTGCTTGTCCACGGCGAAGTGGTCCTTGCCGCCCAGGTAGTAGTCGTACATCCGGGCGGAGTGCGGCTTGCTGGTGTCGATGTCCCGAGCTGCGTGGGGCGTGCTCATCCTGTCCCTCTCACTGATGGGTCTGCCGGGTGGTGTCTCAGCCGACCGTCAGATGGTCGGCCAGGCCCTTCTTGACGCCTTCGACGAACGCGAACATCTCCTGGGGGGTGTAGATGAGCGCGGGTCCGGCGGGGTCGGTGGACTGGCGGACGGCGACCCTGCCGTCGGCGAGTCGCTTGGTCTCCACGCACTGGCCGCCGTTGGGACCGCTCCAGGGCCGTTCCCAGCCCAGCTCGCCGAGGTCGGTCGCCGGCATGCCGTTGTAGACGTGGACCGAGGGGGTGTCGTGGGTGCCGTCGATGCGGGTCATGAGTACTCCTTGCGCATACGGGTGAGGAGCGCCTTGCTGTCCGCGGACGAGGTCAGCAGCGACATCCGGTTGTGCGCCTCCAGATGGGCGACGACGTCGGAGCGCTGGTCCAGGTACATGGAGGCGGACAGGATCTCGCTGTACACGATGTCGGGAAGTTCGGGTTCCTCGAAGCGGAAGTAGGTGAACGGGGCACACGCGCCGACGTGCGCCCCCGCCGCGAACGGGACGATGTCGAGGCTGACATGGGGCAGCTCCGAGACCTCGAGGAGCTTGTCTATCTGCTCCCGCATCACCTCGGGGCCGCCGACCACGCGGTGCAGCACGGCCTCCTCCATCACCACCCACAGGGTGGGGGCGTCCGCTCGCTCCAGCAGGATCTGGCGGCGCAGCCGCAGATCGATCCGGCGGCGCAGTTCCTCGTCGTCGTCGTTGGGGAATCCGCCGCGCAGCACGCCCCGCGCGTAGTCCCAGGTCTGGAGCAGCCCGGTGACGTAGTGCGGTTCGTAGGTGCGCAGGGTCTTCGCGCCGGTCTCCAGGCTCACGTACGCGGAGAACCAGGACGGCAGCACGTCACGGTAGGCGTACCACCAGCCGGGTTCGTTGGCCTGGTCGGCCAGGGCGACGAACTCGTCGATCTCCTGCCGGTCGGCCCCGTAGGTCTCTAACAACTTCTCCACGTAGAGCGGTCTGAGGGCGACTTCCGCCTTCTCCAGCCTGCGGATGGTCAGCGGGGTCACCCGGAGCGCCGTGGCTGCCTGTTCCAGCGTGGCGCCCGCCTGTTGTCGTCGCTCCTGCAACCGCCGACCGAGGATCATTCGCAGAACGGTCGGTGCACCGGTGCCCGAGCTCGAACGAGCCTCGCTCACGCCATACCTCCTGAGAGACAGTCACCACCACCAGTCTGACAGCGACTTGGTGATGTGACCAGAGCGAAAACTGCTCAGTGAAATTATCAGGGAGGCGGTTGCAGTTTGAACTGGCGTCACAGCATGATGGATTGCGTGAGCGATCAGAACGAGCGCGCCGTCGGTCTCCGCCCCACCGTGCGAGATCGGCGTGGCCCGGCGTTCGACGGTACGTGCGGCGCGCGCACACCCCTGCCGCGCGAGACGGACCTGCCCGCTGCCTCGCGCGGACCGCTCCGCCCGCCCACCACCGGAAGGCGAACACCGTGTCCCCCCGCACGACCACCTCGTCCTCTCTGTTAGACCCCCACGGAACGGGCCGGGTCCACTGGCTCGAACTCCCGGCCCGCCGCGACAGCGTGAGAGCCGCCAGGCACGGTGTGGAGGAACGCCTCACCGGCTGGCGGGTGCCGCGCGAACTGTGCGCGGACGCCGTGCTGTTGCTGTCGGAGCTGGTCACCAACGCGGTGCTGCACACGATCAGCGGCCGGATCCTGTGCGGGGTCCGGCTGGTGACCGCGAGCTGTCTGCGCGTCGAGGTCCACGACTACGACTACCGGCACGACTGCGCGAACGTGGCCCGCCCGCGGGGCCGTCCGGGTCCCGGCGACGAGACCGGACGCGGCCTGTTCATCGTGGAGCAGCTCGCCGAGGCGTGGGGGGTCGAGCGGTCCGCCCTGACCCCGGGCAACGTCGTGTGGGCGAAGCTGGGGACCTGTGCCTGAGCGGGCTCAGTCCGGCGTCAGCTCGGCCAGCAGGAGCGTACGGTCGTCGGCGGTGTTCGCGGTGGCCGGCGAACCGAGCAACTCCCGGCACAGGGACGGCAGCCAGGGACCGTCCGAGCCGGGCGGCACCTGATCGACGGCCGTGTCGAGAGCCTCCGCGAGCCGGCTGATGCCCTGCTCGATGTCGCACTGCCTGGACTCCACGAGCCCGTCGCTGTAGAGGACGAGCAGCGCCGGTTCGGTGACGTCGAGGACGGTGGCCTCGTAGCCGCCGCTGCCGAGCCCGAGCGGCAGCCCCGCACCGCTCAGCACCACCGGCGCGGTGGGCCCCTCGGGCGGGCGCAGCAGCGGGGGCGGGTGGCCGGCCCCCACCAGGGTGCAGGCGTGGCTCTGCGGATCCCACTCGGCGTACATGCAGGTCGCGAAGGACGCGCCGGGGATGGTGGCGGCGAGCGCGTCGAGCCGGCGCATCAGGTCGACGGGGCCCAGGTCGAGCTGGGCCAGGGTACGCACGGCCGTGCTCAGCTGGATCATCGCGACGGCGGCCTCGGGGCCGTGGCCCATCGCGTCCCCGACGATCAACCCGACCCTGCCGTCCGGCCGTTCCAGCGCGTCGAACCAGTCGCCCCCGATCAGATTGCCGTTGCCCGACGGCAGATAGCCGGGCGCCGTCCGGCAGCCCTTGAAGGCGCGGTCGGTCCCCGGCAGCAGGCTGCCCCGCAGGGCGAGCGCGGTGCGCCGCTCCCGTTCGTAGCGGCGGGCGTTGTCCAGCGCCACGCAGGCCCGCGCCGCCAGCCGCTCGACCGCCACCGCGTCCCCGGGCGCGAACCCCGGCCGGTCGGGACCGCGGGTGCAGGCGATGAACCCCACCGGCACGTCCCGCAGCCGCAACGGCACCACCAGGAACGACGCCGACCGCAGCAGGCTCTGGATGCCGGCGTCCTCGGGCCCGGTCGCGGTCAGCCGCTCCGAGGTGTGCGGGTCGACGGCGTCCAGGGTCTGGGTCCTGCCCTCGGCGAGGGCGCGGGCGTACGGGGTCTCCCGGGGGAAGACGATCACCTGGTCGACCGGCAGCAGCCGCTCCCAGTCCTCCAGGGCGTCCGCGCCCACCCGCAGGGCCAGTCTGCGCGCCTCGATCTGCGGCGGATCGGCGTCGGCGTACGCGTTCTCCTCCAGCAGCCACCGCTCCAGGAGGTACACGGAGGCCGCGTCGCAGAACTCCGGTGCCAGCGCGTGCACGACATGGCTGCCGGTCAGATGGAGATCCAGCTCCGAGCCGATGACGTCCGACGCGGGGGAGGAGAAGGGGCGGCGGCGGGCGGGGGTGGGGGTTGCGGTGCCGCCAAGTCGATCGAGTGGTTCGTTCGGCAGGGTCGTGCCTTTCCGGGTGGGGCCGGTCCGATCGCGGTGGGGAGATCGTCCGGCCGCGTCGTGCGCCAACTATATGATGAGCCGTCAAGACGGCTGTGCAAGGTGGGAGTTGTGATGCGTGAAGAACTCTCCGGTGCAGGAGTGCCGAACCGGGCGAGTGTCGCTCGGATGTACGACGCGATGCTGGGCGGACAGCACAACTTCGCGATCGACCGGGAGGCGGTGGCCGCGTTCACCGCCATCGACCCCCAGGTACGGACGCTGGCCCGCGCCAACCGCGCCTTCCTGCGCCGCGCCGTGCGCTTCCTCGTCGACTCCGGGGTACGGCAGTTCATCGACCTCGGCTCCGGCATCCCCACCCAGGGCAACGTGCACGAGGTGGCCCAGGCGCTCGACCCGCGGTGCCGGGTGCTCTACGTCGACAACGACCCGGTGGCGGTGGCGCACAGCGCGTCCCTGCTCGCCGACAACCCGGACGCGGACGTCCTCGACGCCGACATCCGCAGCCCCGCCGACATCCTGGCCGCGCCCCGGCTGCGCAGGCTGATCGACCTCGACCAGCCGGTCGCCGTCCTGATGATCACCATCCTGCACTTCGTGACGGAGGCGGAGGACCCCGCCGGTGTCGTGGCCGCGTTCCGTGACGCGCTGCCCGCCGAGGGGTGGCTCGCGCTGTCCCACGCCACCGACGAGGACCGGCCCGACACGGCCGCCGCCGTCGGCCAGTTGTACCGGGCGAAGGCCACCTCGCCGGTGACTGCCCGCTCCCGCGAGCGCATACTCGGCCTCTTCGACGGCTTCGACCTCACCGAACCCGGCCTGGTCCACGTCCCGTTGTGGCGCCCCGATGCGGGGGACGAGGTGCCGGAGAGGCCGTCCGAGTACTGGGTGTACGCGGGCGTCGGCCGCAAGTCGCCGTGAGCGGACCCCGGCCGGGTCACGCCAGTCGGCGGCAGTAGAGCGCGTCCGGAGTCCGCGACGAGCCGAGACGGCCCGTGTACGCGATCCCGGCCGCGTACTCGTCGTCGGCGCACTGCCCCTTGTACGCGCCGTAGGCGAAGTCGCCGCCCCGGGGCGCCTGGCCCCGGCTGTCGCCGCGGTCGAACCACACCGTGCGGCCCGTGCCGCCGAGCCGCCCGGCCGGGGCCGCCGCGCACAGGCCGGCGGAGACGGCCTGGCCGCGCACGCTGTAGCCGGTGAGGAACTGCCCCTCGGCGCACTGGAGTTTGGTGTACCCCGAGGCCCAGTCCCGGCCGGCCGCCACATGCCGTTCGTCCACCACCACCTCGTGACCGCCGGCCGCGGCCCACAGCGCCCCGGCGGTGACGTCCGAGCACAGGCCCCGGTTGCCCGTGTGGCCGAGCCCGAGCAGCCGTTGCCCGTCGGGGCAGACCGCCTTGCGGGCCCCCGGGTCCCAGTCGGGCAGCGCCCGCATCCGCCGGGACGCGACGAAGTCACTGTGGTCGGGGCTGAGTTGGGACCACTCGGCCACCGGTGGGACCGCTCCGGTGCGGCTGGTCGCGGTCATCAGCCTGGTCCAGGCGGCGGCCCGCCAGTCGTCGCCGTCGTAGAGACCCATCCGGTTCCCGGCCGCGTCCCAGTGCAGCAGCGCCCAGCCGTTGCCGGTGCGGTTCTGGTGCCAGCCGACGAGCGGCCAGTACGCGAAGTCGGCGTCGGCGCGGATGAGGTGGTCGACGAAGCGCTCGAACCAGGCGCGTGGCTTCGCGCCGGTCTCCTCCCGGCCGCCGACGCCGAACTCGCTGATCCAGACGGGTGCGGTGAAGTGCTGGTCCTGCTCGCCGCTGACGAAGAACGCCTGGCGCGTCAGGACGGCGGTCAACTCCTCGGGGCTGAGGTCGCGGTAGCGCGGGTCGCTGGTCTCGCCGATGCCGGTGGCGCCGCTGTGGTGGGGTCCGGTGTAGTCGTAGAAGTGGGCCGAGTAGACGAGTTTGCCCGAGTCCACGAGGGTGTGCGAGAGGCGCCTGACGGGTTCCAGGGCGGGCCGCCCGTGGGCGAAGCCGTCGACGGGGACGCCGGTCCAGTTGATGCCCTCGACGATGATCAGCAGATCCGGGTCCGCCTCCAGGAGGATGCGGTCGCCGAGGTGCTGGGAGGCGGCGAACCAGTCGTGGTCGTCGCCGAGTCCCCAGTTCGGGTCGTCGAGGACCGAGCGGCGGACCTCGTTGTAGAGGTCGGCGCCGACCACCCGCTCGTTGTCGCGGTAGCGGCGGGCCATGAACAGCCAGTCGTCCTCCCAGGCGGCCGTCGACCTGGAGGCGTTCCAGCGTTCGTTGCCGTCGACCCCGCAGCACCAACGGGTCGTGCCGGTGTGGTTGTTGAGGATCACCGCGAGCCCGGCCGCGGTGAGGTCGCGCACCACGGCGTCGTACACCCCGAGCGGGGTCAGGCCGCGCAGCGACGGGTTGGCGGCGACCGCGTGGTCCGTGACGGGGACGGTGTCGTGGATCATCTCGTTGGAGAACGGCAGCCGGACGCTGTTGATGCCGATCTCCCGGAACCCGGCGATGATCTCGGCGACGGGCGCCCGGTCGAGGCCGAGCGGGATCCGGCCGGAGTTCTCACCGGCGTGGTGCGCGGCGTCGTCGTCCACGCTGCCGGAGCCGCTCCAGGTGCCGCTGGCGCCGTGCCAGTTCCCCGACCGCATCCTGAACCGGTCGCCGTTCGCGTCGACGATCCAACGGCCCCGGGTGCTGAGCGGGGGCGTCCACTCCTGACCGGCGGCGACGCCGGCATCGGCTGTGACCGGGGCCGGCCCGGATTTCGCGCCCGTCGTCGCCGCGGCCGGGGCGAGCGGCGCCGACAGCAGCAGGAGCACGGCGGCCAGTGCGGCCCTGACGAGAGATCCGCGCACGGTCACCCTCCCGATCCGGTGACGACGTTGTCATGGCGTGGTCAGAATGCAGGGTGCCGTGCCCGTCGTCCAGACCCGCGCCGCGGCCACCGGGGCTCACCCGGGCCTCCGAGATACCCCTGCCGGGTATCGAGAGGTGTGGCGGGGGACCTCCCGGTCGGCCCATGGGAAAGGAAGTGAAAAGATGGGGGCATGAGCAACGTCTACTTCGACATCACCATCAACGGCGAGGCCGCGGGCCGCATCGTCTTCAACCTCTTCGACGACGTCGTGCCCAAGACCGCACAGAACTTCCGCGAGCTGGCCACCGGCCAGCACGGCTTCGGCTACGCCGGTTCGCCCTTCCACCGGGTCATACCGGACTTCATGCTCCAGGGCGGCGACTTCACCAACGGCAACGGCACCGGCGGCAAGAGCATCTACGGCGAGAAGTTCGCCGACGAGAACTTCAAGCTGCGCCACGACCGTCCGTTCCTGCTGTCGATGGCCAACGCGGGCCCCGGCACCAACGGCTCGCAGTTCTTCATCACCACCGTCGTCACCCCGTGGCTGGACGGCAAGCACGTCGTCTTCGGCGAGGTCGTCGAGGGCTCGGACCTGGTGAAGAAGATCGAGGGGCTCGGTTCCCGCTCGGGTTCCACGGCCGCCAAGATCGTGGTCGCCGCCTCCGGCGTCGTCGGCGAGTAGTCAGGCAGCCCCGAGGGTCCCGTGCGTCTCGCGGGTCCCGAGGTTCTGTAGTCCCGGGCCCAGGCCCGGCCGCCGCGTCAGCGGTCCCCGGCCCCGGCCGACCGATCAGGTCGGCCGGGGCCGCTTGTCGTGATGCCCTGGCCGATCGGAAGGAGCCGCGTCGCGGGGTCCGCCGGCCGGACGTGCCTTTCGGGCCGACCGCGCGCTCGTCGAATCGGCCCCAGCCGTCGATCCGGCCCCACTAGTCGAACCCGGCCCCGCTCCCCGAACCCCCCCGCCCCTGGCGAGACGCGCTCCCCGTATCGAGTCCTGCATTGGCATGGACCTGACCCACGTCGGCTGGATAAGCTCTGTCCCGCCACGTATGAGAGCGCTCTCAGCAACTGGGCTGTTCCATCCCCACACTTCTGGAACGACGAAGGGCAACACCCATGAGACGCAGAGGATTCAGGCATGTCGGCCTGGCCGCCCTCCTGATGCTCGGCACCTTCGGCGCGGCGGGGACCCTCCCCGCGGCGGCCAGCGAGGCCGGTGCCACGACCCCCACCGCCGCACCCGCCTCGGACGGCGTACTCACCGCCATGCAGCGGCAGTTCGGCCTGACCGAGAAGCAGGCCGAAGCCCGCCTCGGCGCCGAGCGGACGGCCATCAAGGTCGCCCCGAAGGCCGAGAAGGCCGCCGGTTCCGCCTACGCCGGGTCCTGGTTCGACGCCACCAGCGGCCGGCTCAGGGTCGCCGTCACCAAGGGCGCTTCGGCGGCCCAGCGCGCCGCGGTCGAGGCGTCCGGCGCCGACCTGCGCACGGTCGGACGCAGCGCGCGCCAGCTGGACGCAGCCAAGGCCCGTATCGACAAGCTCTCCGCCCCCGCCTCCGTGACGAGCTGGCACGTCGACCCGGCGGCCAACACGGTGGTGGTGTCGGTGGTCGGCGCCGAGCGAGCTGACAACGATGTCCAGCGCTTCCTGGCGAAGGCCAGGGAGACCGGCCCGGTGACCGTCAGGACCGTCGCGACCCCGGCGCGGACCTTCGCCGCCGGCACGGTCGGCGGCGACCCGTACTACACGGGCAACGTCCGCTGCTCCATCGGCTTCTCGGTGTACGGCGGGTTCGTCACCGCCGGGCACTGCGGGCAGGCGGGCGCGGGTGTCAGCGGCTGGGACGGCTCCTACATCGGCTCCTTCCAGGGATCGTCGTTCCCCGGTGACGACTACGCCTGGGTGAGCGTCGGCAGCGGCTGGTGGACGGTGCCGGTCGTGCTCGGCTGGGGCACGATCTCCGACCAGCTCGTGCGCGGTTCGAACGTGGCGCCGGTCGGCACCTCGATCTGCCGCTCCGGATCCACCTCGCACTGGCACTGCGGCGCGGTCCTCGCCCTGAACGAGACCGTCAACTACAGCCAGGGCGCGGTCTACCAGATGACCAAGACGAGCGTCTGCGCCGAACCCGGCGACTCCGGCGGCTCGTTCATCAGCGGCGACCAGGCGCAGGGCGTCACCTCGGGCGGCTGGGGCAACTGCACCAGCGGCGGCGAGACCTGGTTCCAGCCGATCAACGAGATCCTCAACCGCTACGGCTTGCGTCTGCACACCGCCTGACCGGGCGGGTCGGCGGGGACGGGGACGCGCGGGACCCACGCGCGGCTCCGTCCCCGCCGCGTACCCGTTCCGCTCCGTCCGGCGCGGCGCGCGAGGTCAACGAGGGCGGTCCAGCAGGTCGGGGGCGTGGGTCCTGATCGCTCGCCTCAGCTCCGCCAGGGACGGGTTGACCAGCGGGTGGCCGGCCACGGTCACCGTCGGCACCGTCTCGTTGCCGTCGGCCACCAGGCGGACGAAGGACGCCGCGTCGGGGTCGTGCCAGATGTTCACCTCGGTGTACCGCAGCCGCGTGAAGCGCAGTCCCAGCCGCAGCTTCACGCAGAACGGGCAGCCCGGCCGCCAGTAGACGACCAGGGGGTCCCGGTACCGCTCCATGGGTCTCCTCCCGTCGCGAAGCCCCGGGGGCCGCCGCCTCGATCCTGCGCGCTTCGGGGGTGAGCGGTGTCCGTCGTCGTTCTCGGCCTACGAGCGCGGCTAGGGAGACCGCCGTGCCTGCCGCCGGTGCCACGATCACGTAGCCCGTCGTTCCTCCGTCGTCGCCCCGGACCGTCCTGCGACCGGCGAATCCGCCGTGCCTGTCCGAGGCCGCCGGGCCTATCGTAATGAGCCGCTTCCGCACCGTGCACCGCGCGTCCCGGCAGCACGTCCCGGGCGAACCTGCCGATCACCGGCAGCGCGTCAGCAACTCGGCCTTTTAACAAGCCTGTTGGGCGGATGCGAGACGGCCGTCGGGCCGTCACTCCCGGACCGCTGCCGCCAGGGCGTTGTCGACCAACTCCGGCAGCCCTTCGTCCAGCTGCCGGTAGGTGAAGATCGCCCGGAAGTACAGCGGCGCCACCAGCCGTTCGAGCAGGGTCGTCAACTCCGGTACCGGCTCGCCCCGTTCGCGTGCGCGGTCCAGGACCCGCTGGATCAGGGCGGCGCGCGCGTAGACGAAGTCGGTGACCTGGCCCGAGCGGTCGGCGTCCGAGGCGCGGACGGCCAGCACCGAGCGGAGCAGCCCGAGTCCTTCGGGCCGGTCGAGGTCGGCTGCCATCGCGCCCGCCCAGGCGAGCAGGTCGCCGCGGAGCGTTCCGGTGTCGGGCAGCGGTGAGTCCTCGTTGAGCTTGCTCACCGTGACCGCGACGTCGAGGAGCAGGGTGTCGAGGCTGCCCCAGCGCCGGTAGATCGTCGCCTCGTGCACGCCCGCGCGCTCGGCCACGTCACGGCCCGTGAAGCCGCCCTGGCCGCGTTCGGCCAGCAGGGCGCGGACGGCTTCGTGGACAGCCTGCCCGGTGCGGGCGGTCCGGCCGCCGGGGCGCTTTCTGGGCGCGGATGGATGGGTCATGCCGACACTCTACCCAGGCAAACGCGGGTGCACTCGCGTTAGTGCTTGCATCGAGGCGAGGAGGCTCCTATCGTCGTTATTGCGAGCACACCCGCATTAAGAGCGTCGAGGAGTCCCCATGAAGCAGCTGCTGTTCCACGACCACCCCTCCTACTGGTTCGAGACGGTCCGCTCGCTGAGCCACATCGCCTACGGGGGAGCCGACTTCGCCGAGGTGCTCGGCACCGCCGAGCGCATCACCGGCGGCGACCCCGACAGCTGGCACGACGCCTGGCGGGAGACCGCCGACCGGATCGCCGCCGACGCCCGGCGGGCCGAGGCGGGCGACCACCTGGTCAGCGCCAGGGACGCCTGGCTGCGCGCCTGGAACTACTACCGCAACGCCGAGTTCTTCCTGCACGGCGACCCCTCCGACCCGCGCATCCTCGACAACTACGACCGCGCCGTCGCCGCCTTCCACCGCTACACCGACCTCGCGGGCCCCGAGGTGCTGCGCCCGGTCCGCATCCCCTTCGAAGGGGCGGAGCTGCCCGGCTACTTCTACCCGAGCCCGCTGCCGGGACGCCGTCCGCTGCTCCTCATGCACAGCGGCTACGACGGCAGCGCCGAGGAGGTGCACGTGCAGGGCGCCCTCGCCGCCCAGGAGCGCGGCTACCACGTCCTCACCTTCGACGGCCCCGGCCAGCCCGGCACCCGCCACCACCAGGGGCTGCACTTCCGCCCCGACTGGGAGACAGTCGTCGGCGCCGTCGTCGACTGGATCGCCGAACACCTCCCCGACGCCGACCAGGACCGGATCGCCCTGCTCGGGATCAGCCTCGGCGGTGAACTCTGCGTCAGGGCCGCCGCGTTCGAGCACCGGCTGGCCGCCGTGATCGCCGTCGACGGCGTGTACGACTTCGGCGCGACCCTCACCGCGCACTTCCCCGAGTCCGACCCCGCCGCGCTCGCGGCCCTGCTGCGTGACCCGGAGGCCGCCGCCGCGATCGACGCGGCCCTCGAACAGGCCGCGGCCGAGAGCGACGTCGCCAACTGGGGCCTGAGCCACGGCCAGTACGTGATGGGCGGCGGATCGCCGCGCGGCTTCCTGCTGCGCGCCCTCGACTACCACCTGCGCGACGGCATCGCCGAGTCCGTCACCTGCCCGGTGCTGATCTGCGAGGCCGAGAACGACCTCTTCTTCTCCGGCCAGCCCGACGAGGTCTTCGCCCATCTCACCGCCGAGGACCGCACGTTGGTCCGGTTCACCGCGGCCGAGGGCGCCGACGCGCACTGCCACGCCGGTGCCCAGCGGTACGCGCTGGCCCGCATCTACGACTGGCTCGACGACCGCATGGTCCCCGCCCGCGCGGACGCCGTCGGCGCCGTGGCCTGACCGCGGCGGCGGGGGAGCGGGCCCCTCAAGTCAAGCCAGGTGGGACGCGAGGTCCCGCAGGGCGTGCGCGGAGCGCGAACCGGGGTCCGCGGTGATCAGGACGACCTCCTGGTCGTCCTCGGGCACCAGCAGCACATCGCAGTTCAGCCGGAGCCGGCCCGCCGTCGGATGCTCCACGGTCTTGGTGCGGTGGCCCGGCGCGTGCACCGGACGGCTCTCCCAGATCCGCCGGAACTCCTCGCTGCCGTCGCGCAGTTCGGCCAGCAGCGCGGCGAGCGCGGGATCGTGCGGATAGCGGTCGGCGGCCCGGCGCAGCCGCGCCACCACGGTGTGCCCGAACTCCTCGGCGCTCGAACTCCCGTACCGGCGACCCGCGCCGAGGAACCGCCGCCTGGCCAGGTTCGTCACCCCGGCCTCGTCGCCGAGCAGTGCGCGGGCCAGCGGATTCCACGCGACGACACCGTAGGCCGCGTCGGTGACGATCGCGGCGGTACCGGGCAGCCGGTCGAGCATCGCCGCCACCTGCGGACGGATCGGCCGGACGGCGCCGCCGGCGGGCGGCTCGCCCGCCCCGGCCAGCCGGAAGAGATGGCTGCGCTCGGCCGGGGAGAGGCGCAGGGCGTGGGCGAGGCCGTCCAGGACGCGCGGCGAGGGGCGCGGACCGCGCGCCTGTTCGAGCCGGGTGTAGTAGTCGACCGACAGGTGGGCCAGCTCCGCCAGCTCCTCGCGCCGCAGACCGGGCGTGCGCCGCGACGTGTCCTCCGGGAGGCCGTACCGGCGCGGACTGCAGCCCGCGCGCCGATCGCGCAGGAAACGGGCGAGTTCCGTACGGGGCATCCCCGCCACCTCCGCTGCCTGGTACAGGTCGTCCCTGGCAGGCCCGGCGCCGCCGGGGGACCGTGGACGGTGTGAAGAACGATCGCACAGCACTCGTCACCGGTGCCAACAAAGGCATCGGATTCCATGTCGCCCGGCTCCTCGCGGCCGAGGGCTTCACCGTCCACGTCGGCTCCCGTGACCCGGGGCGCGGCGAGCGGGCGGCCGCAGAGATCGGCGGACGGGCCCGACCGCTCGACCTGGACGTGACCGACCCGGACAGCGTCGCCCGCGCGGCCGAGCGGATCGAACGGCTCGACGTCCTGGTGAACAACGCGGGCATCTCGCCGTCGCTCGGCGGGCCGGCCGAGACCGGCGTCGAGGACCTGCGCCGCACCTACGAGACCAACGTCTTCGCGGTCGTCGAGGTCACCAACGCGTTCCTGCCCGCCCTGCGCCGCTCCTCGCGGCCCCGGATCGTCAACGTCTCCAGCGGCACGGCGTCGCTGACCTGGTCCACCCACCCCAACCCGCAGTTCCCGCCGGGCAGCGGACGCTCCGCCGCCTACCGGTCCTCGAAGGCCGCGCTCAACGCCCTGACCGTCCTGTACGGGCTGACCCTCGCCGACGAGGGCTTCAAGGTGAACGCGCTCGCCCCCGGGCGCCGGGCCACCGACCTGATCGGCAGCCCGATGCCGGACGCGGGAGACCCGGCCGAGGCCGCCGAGGGCGCCGTCCGGCTGGCGCTCCTGCCGGACGACGGCCCCACCGGCGGCTTCTTCTCCTGGGACGGTTCGGCCGTGCCCTGGTGAGGGGCGCGCTGCCCTGGTGACGGGCGCGCTCAGACGGCCGCGCGCGGTCCGACGCCCGCCTTCGCGGAGCGGACGCGGCCGGCGAGGCCGTCGAGCAGCACACCGAAGTCCGCCCAGCTGTACGCGTACCAGGACGCCAGCTCGGGCTGCCAGACCTGCCCGGCACGGACGGCGGGCGTGCGCCTCCACAGCGGGTTGGCCGGCAGCGGCGAGGAGACCGCCCACACCAGCAGGTCGGCGGGTACCGAGGGCACGTTCTCCCGGCTGACCGCCTGGCTGTAGGTGTTCGCCGCTCCGCCGGGCACCCGCACCAAGGACATCCCGAGCGCGCCCACGGTCCGCGGCACGCCCCAGGTCTTCGGGTTCATCACGCCGACGGTGTTCTTGTCGGTGTCGATGTCGAAGACGAAGCCGACCCGCGGCTCCGGGTCGGCGGCGACGGCCGGCCTGAGCGCGGCGGACGCCTTCCGGTAGCCGGCCCCGGCGGCGGTGTCGGTGAGGGCGGCGCCGACGGAGCGGGTGAGGCGGGCGGCGGTGCTCGCGGGGAGCGGCTCGGGGTCAGGTGCCTGGTGTGCGGCGGCGGGTGACCAGCAGACGGCACAGGTAGAGGCCGCCGAGGACGCCCGTCATGGCGCCGACCGGCAACTCCGTCGAGGGCAGCACCCGTTGCGCGGCGAAGTCGCTCGCCGACAGCAGCAGCGCGCCCATGAAGGCGGCGGGCACGACCAGCGCGCCGGGCGAGCGGACCAGCCGGCGGCACAGCTGCGGGGCCGCCAGCGCCACGAACGTGATCGGGCCCACCGCGGCCGTGGCGGCTGCGGCCAGGGCGGTCGCCGCGAGCGCCAGGAGCAGGCGGGTCCCTCCCACCGGCACCCCGAGCCCGCGCGCCGTGTCCTCGCCCAGCTCCAGCCAGCCCAGCGTCCGCGCCGCCCCCACCGTGACCGGGGTCAGCACGGCCAGGGCCAGCGCGAGCGGTGTGACGAGCGACCACGTCGTGGAGTTGAGGCTGCCGATCAGCCACAGCTGCGCGTCCTGCGCCTCGTACAGGCTCGCCCGGGTCAGCAGGTACGCGGTCAGGGACGTCAGCATCGCGCTGACACCGATACCGACCAGCACGACCCGGTAGCCGAGGGAGGGCCCCCGGCCGGCCGCGACGGTCCCGACGACCAGCGCGGTGAGCAGGCCGCCCGCGACGGCGGCGACGGCGGTGGCGTACGCGCCGCCGTGGAGGACCACGATCTGCACGACGGCGCCGGTCGCCGCGCCGCTGGTGAAGCCGATGACGTCCGGGCTGCCCAGCGGATTGCGGGACAGGCTCTGGAACACCGCCCCGCTCATGCCCAGCGCGCCGCCGGCGAGCACCGCGCACAGCAGCCGGGGCAGCCGCAGGTCGAGGACGATGAACTCCTCGGCGCCGCTGCCCTGTCCCAGCAGGGTGGCCAGCACCCTGGGCAGCGGCAACCGGAAGGCACCCGTGGTGAGGCTGAGCGCGCCGAGCGCGAGACAGCACACGGCGAGCAGCAGGCAGACGGTCAGGGTGCGCGGCCGCCAGCGCAGCGAGAGCCGCTCGCCACGCAGCCGCAGGACGCGGCCGGGCACGGTGACGGGGTGCGGGACGGCGGGTGCCGTGGGCGCGTCCGCCGTGGGCGCGTTCACAGGGCCGCGATCCTGCGGCGGCGGACCAGGGCGATGAAGACGGGCGCTCCCGCGAAGGCCGTCACGATGCCGGCCTGGATCTCCCCGGGCCGCCCGACGACCCGGCCGAGGATGTCGGAACCGAGCAGCAGAGCGGGCCCGAGCAGCATCGCGTACGGCAGCAGCCAGCGGTGGTCGGGGCCGGTGACCGCCCGCGCCAGATGCGGAACGGCCAGGCCGACGAAGGCGATCGGACCCACCGCGGCCGTCGCCGCCCCGCAGAGCAGGGTGACGGCGACCGCGCCGAGCAGCCGGGTCCTGGTGACCCGGCTGCCGAGGGCGCGCGCGGTGTCGTCGCCGAGCGCGAGCGCGTTGAGCGACCCGGACAGGCCGACGGCGAGCATCGCGCCCACCGCGATGAACGGCAGCACCTGCCAGAACGCGGCGACCGGCACCCCGGCGAGCGATCCGACGCCCCAGAAGCGGAACTGGTCGAACACGTCGGGCCGCAGCAGCGTCAGCACCGAGATCAGCGCGCCCAGCACGGCGCTGACGGCCGTCCCGGCGAGCGCCAGCCGGACCGGCGCGGGCCCGGAACGGCCGCGCGCGCCCAGCAGATGCACGGCGGTCGCGGCGATCCCGGCGCCCGCGAGCGCCGACCAGACGGAGGTCCCCGTACCGGCCTCGCGCCACAGCGCGAGGGTGGCGACGACGGCCGCCGAGGCGCCCATGTTGACGCCCAGCAGACCGGGGTCGGCGAGCGGATTGCGGGTCAGCGCCTGCATCAGCACGCCCGCCACGGCCAGGGCCGCGCCGACCGTGATGCCGAGCAGCGTCCTGGGCACCCGCAGGTCGAGGACGACCGAGGCGTCGACGGAGTCGCTGCCGTGCAGCAGCGCGCGCACGACGTCGCCCGGCGGGATGGCCTTGGCGCCGACCGCGAGGCTCAGGACCGCGACCAGCAGCAACAGGACGCAGGCCGCGAGCAGTCCGGCCAGCCGCAGGGCCGTCGCGCCGCGCCCGGTGGCGTTTGCCGGGGCGGCGCGCCCGGGGGCGAAGGCCGGGGTGGCGGGCCCGGGGGCGGTGGCCGGGGTGGCGGGCCCGGTCCTCGCCTCGGGCGCGCTCACGCTGGGGGTGGTCATCGTGCTCCTCGACGGCGAACGGATATCGACGCAAGGAACCATTGATCAATAAGCTTAGCCTTGCCTAACTAGGTTATGAAGGTCGGTGAGCCGCCCACAAGCCGCTGGAACGCCACGTCATGTCGTCAAAACGCCACCGAAGGGCCGCCTGTCACCCCTCGACGCCCGCACCGCTCCTCGAACCCGCGAAGTAGGCGGCCGGAGTGTGACCGGTGACACGCCGGAACGCGGCCACGAACGCGCTCGGCGTCGCGTACCCGACCCGCTCCGCCACCCGGCCCACCGGCTCGCCCTCGGCGAGATGGACCAGCGCCGCCTGGAGCCGCGCGTGCACCCGCCACTGGTTGAACGTCATCCCCGTCTGCGCGAGGAACAGCCGCAGCAGCGTCCGCGCGCTGGAACCGATGGCGTGCGCGAACTCGTCGAGACCGCGCGGGTCGGCCGGCTCGTCGAGGAGCAGCCCCGCCACCTCGCGTGCCCGCGCGTCCGTCGGCAGCGGCAGCTCGAACACCGCGCCGTCCGTGGGTCGCAGCACCTCCACCAGGACCGCCTCCGCGTGCGCGCGGGCCGCGGCGGACGGTTCGCCCGCCAGGTACCCGATGAGATGCCGGGCCAGCGGCGACACGGCGAGCACGGTCGGCGCCGTCCAGGTGAACGGGCAGCCCGCCGGGTCCAGATACACCCCTTGCAGCACCGTCTCCCGCAGCGCGGCCGTGGTGTGCCGCACCCCGCCCGGGATCCACAGCGCCAGATGCGGCGGCAGGACCCAGCAGCGGTCCTCTATCCCGACCATCACCACCCCGGAGCTGGCCCAGGCGAGTTGGTGCTCGTCGTGCGCGTGCCGCCCGAAGGACTGCCCGCGGAACATCTCGAACCGGGCGAAGTCGATGGAGTTGTCCTGCGTCATACGAGCTGTTCCCGGTCTCGGGCCAGGCGCTCCCGACACCCGCGGGGCCTTGGCTGATGTGCGACATACGGTGGCGCACCGCGCTGTTTACGCCACTTGTGAGGTAACCCTAACGTGGCGAGGTGACCGCACCCGCCCTGACCGGACGGCCGACCGCCGCCCCGGCGCCCCTCGACGCCCCGCCCGACACCGCACCCGACGCCTCGCCGCGCGCGCTGCTGTGGCGGTCCCTGCGCGCCCGGCGCCGCGACCTCGCCCTCGCCTCCCTGTTCTTCAGCAGCCACCAACTCGGCGAGGCACTGGTCCCGGTCATCGTCGGCGCGGCCGTCGGCAACGCCGTCCAGGACGGCACCCCCGGCCAACTGGCCGGCTGGCTCGGCCTGCTGGCCGCCGACTTCCTGCTCCTCTCGCTCTCCTACCGGTTCGGCGCCCGCGCCGCCAAACGCGCCGCCCAGCACACCGAACACCAGGTCCGCGGCCTGCTCACCGGGGCGGTGCTGCGCCCGACCGGCGGTGTCCGGCTGCTCCCGGGCGACCTGCTCAGCCGCGCGGCGGGGGACGCGGAACGCGTCGGCGCCTACGCCCGCACCCTCGCTTCCACCGTCGCCGCGGTCGTCGTCCTGCTCGCCGCCGCGCTGCTGCTCGTACGGATCTCGCCGCCGCTCGGCGCGCTCGTCGTGGCCGGCACCGCGGGGCTGCTGGCCGCGCAGCACCGTCTCTCCGCAACGCTGCGCCGCACCAGCGCCGCCGAACAGGCCCACCAGGCCGGTGCCGCCGCGCTCGCCGAGGACCTCATCCGCGGCCTGCGCGTCCTCAAGGGCATCGGCGCCGAGAGGACGGTGGCCGCCGACTACGCCCGGGTCAGCCAGGACGCGGTGCGGGCCGCGCGCCGCGCCGCGTCCGCCGAGGCCGCGCTGCTCTCCCTGGGCACGGCGTTCACCGGCCTCTACCTCACCGCCGTCGCGGCGGTCGGCGGCCGGCTCGCCCTGGACGGGCGGCTCGGCCTGGACGAGTTCATCGCCGCGCTCGGGCTCGCGCAGTTCGTGATCGGCCCGATGCGGGTGGTGGCCGCGGCCCGCGCGGGACACGCCCGCGCGCTCGCGTCCGCCGCCCGCCTCCACGAGGTGCTCGTCACTCCGCCGGCCGTGACCGACCCAGGAGAGACGACGGGCGCCCCCGGGGCCGGCGGCAGGCGGCGGGTCCCGTCCGACGCCGGGGAAGCGGTCACGAACCGGCTCGGGACGGACGCGGTCGTCGTCCGCTCCGGGGGTGGGGACGGGGGCGTGGCGGAGGGCGGTTCTGGGGGCGGGGATACGGGCGTGGCGGAGGGTCCCGGGCGCGGGGATGCGAGCGCGTCGGAGCGCGGTGCCGGGGGTGGGGATGCAGGCGTGGCCGAGGGTCCCGGGGGTGGGGATGCGCCCGCGTCGGAACGCGGTCCCGGCGGTGGGGACGCGAGCGCGTCGGAGCGCGGTGACGGGGGCGGGGATGCGAGCGCGTCGGAACGCGGTCCCGGGCGCGTCGCCGCAGGGCCGCCTGGGAGCGACGGGGTGACGACGGTGCTCGGCGACGGCGACCTGGAGTTCCGCGGGGTCCGGCTGCCCGACGGGTCCGTCCTGGATGCCCGGGTGCCCGGCGGGGCCATGACCGGACTGGTGTGCGACGCGCCCGCCGTCGCCGAAGCCGTCACCGCCCTGCTCGCCCGTGAGTTCGACCCGGCCGAGGGCGCCGTGCTCCTCGGCGGCACCGACCTCGCCGCCCTCCCGCTGGAGACGCTGCGCGCGACCGCCCTGGTCTGCCCGCACGAACCCGCCCTGCTGCCCGGCACCCTCGCCGACAACCTCGGCGCCCTCTCCGACGGCGACGCCGCCACCGCCGAAGGCGCCCGCGCCGCCCTCGCCGACCAGGTCGTCAACGCCGCGCCGCACGGCGCCGGAACCTCCGTGGGCGACCGGGGCGAGACCCTCTCGGGCGGCCAGCGCCAACGCGTCGCCCTCGCCCGCGCGCTCGCGGCCCGCTCACCCGTCCTCGTCCTGCACGACCCGACCACGGCGGTCGACGCGGCCACCGAACACACCATCGCCGACCGGGTCCGCCGTACCAGGGCCGGCCGCACCACGCTGGTCATCACCAACAGCCCGACCTGGCTCGCCCGGTGCGGCCGGGTCGTGCACCTGCACGGCACCCCCGCCGCGGCCCGCTGCGACACCGGCACCCATACGGCCCTGCTGGCCGAAAGCCCGGCCTACCGACGGACGGTGACCCGATGACGACATCCGCCCCCACCCTCCTGCCCGTCGCCACCGGACGGCAGACCCGGGCCCATCTCCGCCGGGTCCTGCGCGGGCGGGGCCCGCTGCTCGCGGCCGTCCTCGCCGCCCTCGTCGTCGACAGCGCGCTCGCCCTCGCCGCACCCGTCGCCACCGGGCGCATCACCCAGGCCATCGCCGACGACCGCGCCCCGAGCGCCCTCGTCGGACCCGTCCTGCTGGTGGCCTGTGCCGCCGCCGCGGCCGCCCTCACCGGCTGGGCCGCGGCCGTCCTGCTGGCCCGGCTCGTCCTGCCGGTGACCGGACGGCTGCGCGAGGACGCCGTCGCCGCCGCCCTCGCCCTGCCCGTCGACGTCGTCGAGGCGGGCGGCACGGGCGACCTCGTCGCACGGGTCTCGGGCGACGCCGACCGGGTCACCACCGCCGCCTCCGGCGCCCTGGGCGACTTCGCCTCCGCCGCCCTCGCCATCGCCGCCACCCTCGTCGGACTCGCCGCCCTCGACTGGCGGTTCGCCCTCGCCGGGCTCCTCGCCGTGCCGATCCAGGCCCACACCCTGCGCTGGTACCTGCGCACCTCCCGCCCCATCTACGCCGACGGCAGGACCGCCGACGGCCGCCGCGCCTCGGCCCTGCTCAGCGCCTTCACCGCGCTGCCCACCCTGCGCGCGCTGCGTCTCGGGGCGAGCCGGCGCGCCCACGTGGAGGCGGCGTCGGAGCAGGCCATGACCTATGAGTTCCGGGCGACCAGGGCGGCCACCCGCTTCTACGGACGGCTCAACGTCGCCGAGTTCATCGGTCTCGCCGCCATCCTGCTGGTGGCGTTCGTCCTGGTCCGCTCGGGCACCGCCGACATCGGCGCGGCCACCACGGCGGCCCTCTTCTTCGTCGGCCTCTTCGACCCCGTCAACACCATGCTCGGCACCTTCGACAGCGTGCAGCAGGCGGGCGCCGGGCTGGCCAGGATCGTCGGGGTCGCCACCCTCGGGCCCCCGGACGACGGCCGACCGGACGACGGCCGACCGGGCGGCGGTCGGACGGAGGGCGGCCGACCGGGCGACGGCCGACAGGACGGCCGCCCGGACCGCACGGCGACGGTGCCGTCCGGGCCGGCCGGCGCGCCGCTCGCCGTCCGGGGCGTCCACCACAGGTACCGGGGCGGACCCGATGTCCTGCACGGCATCGACCTCGACCTGCCCGCGGGCCGGCACCTCGCTGTCGTCGGCGCGACCGGGTCGGGCAAGTCGACCCTGGCCACGCTGATCGCGGGGCTGCGCCCACCGCACACCGGGCACGTCTCCCTCGGCGGCGTCGCCACCGCCGACCTCGCTGCCGCCGCGCCGGACGGCCGCCGCCGGATCGTGCTGGTGACCCAGGAACACCATCTGTTCCGGGGGACCCTCACCGACAACCTCCGCCTCGCCCGCCGGTCCGCCTCCACCGAGGACATCGCGTCCGCGCTCGCCGCCGTGGGCGCCGCCGACTGGGTCGCCGCGCTGCCCGACGGCGCCGACACGGTCGTCGGCACCGGCGCCACGGAGCTGACCGCGGGCCAGGTCCAGCAACTCGCCCTCGCCCGCGTCCTCCTGCTCGACCCGGAGGTCGTCGTCCTGGACGAGGCGACCGCCGAGGGCGGCAGCGACGCGGCCCGCACCCTCGACCGGGCCGCCCGCACCGTCACCGAGGGCCGCACGGCGGTCGTCGTCGCCCACCGGCTGTCCCAGACGGCCACCGCGGACACAGTCCTGGTGATGGACCACGGACGGGTGGTGGAACACGGCGACGGCGACGAACTGCGGTCCTCGGGAGGCGTGTTCGCGGACCTCTGGGCGGCCTGGTCGAGCGGCGGCGGAACCGGGCGAACGGGGTCGGGGCGGTGTAAAGGGGGCCCGGGGCGGCGTGACCAGGGCCCCGGGCGCACCGACACGTGAGGAGCGCGTCTTGACGTCGGGGCGCGGGGACCAGGACGCGCCGGGGCGAGGCGCCATGACGAGGGGGCGTTGGGGCGAGGTGCCGGGGCGAGAGCACGCCGGGACGACGCCCGGCGGCACCGTCGCTCACGTCTCCCGCAGGGGCTGGTACTCCTGCGCCGACACCCCGAACGTCCAGGCCACGCCCTCCCGGGCGGTGCGTGTGGACGGCGGCACCCGCAGCCAGTACGTGCGGACCGTGCCGTCGGGCTCAGGCGTGGAGTTGAGGACCTCCACCATGACCACCGCCTCGTCGCCCGCCAGGGAGATCCGCCACAGCGTGCCGGTCTCGTCGCGGTCGATCGGCTGCGCGCCCGAGTCGGTGAGATAGCGGTCGTAGCCGTAGTGCTCCAGCATCACCCGGCGCAGTTCGGCGTTCTCCTCGGCCCTGATCCGCTCCGGTGTCAGCGCGGCCAGCTCCGCGAGGAACGCGGCCGGCACCGGCATGCCCCGCCAGGCGTACAGCGCGAAGCCGTCCGGGAAGGCGAGCGCGGGACCCGCGCCGTTGTCGAGGCGCCCGGCCTCGTCCCGGGTGAGCGTGACCGGCCGTTCGCACACCACCGCGACCTCGGCGAACGGCCACCACCAGCCCGCGGTCCGGCACACCTCACCGAGTCCGTCCAGCGGCGCCCGGTCGGTCGGGAAGGCCGCGAGCCACGGCGCGTCGTGCTGGCCGAGCACGGCGTCCAGCAGGATCAGCTGGATCTCCGCCCGCGCCCGCTTCCGTTCGAGACGCTCAGGCGCCTCGGCGTCGGCGGTCGGCTCGGGGACCGGCACCGTGCCCAGCAGGTCGTCCAGGACTCCCTGCCGTATCCGGTCCACCAGCGACCGCGTCGTCTCCCAGAGCCTGCCGCCGGTCGCGCCCCAGTGCGCCGACCAGCCCGCCGCCCCCAACTCCTGGTGCAGCCGCGCCCGTTCCGCCGCCCACGGCGTGGTCCGCACCGCGTCCCTGACGCTCGGTCCGGTGTCCGTCATGGCCCGGATCAGGGTGACCGCCTCGCGCGGCGAACCGGCCCACACCACCCGCTCCGGCTCGTCGAGACCGGCCCGCCGGTAGGCCAGCCGCACCCCCTTCTCGGCCGCGACCCGGTCGGCGGGCGTGGCCCGCGCGGCACACGCGCGCCAGAATCCGTTGGCCTCCGACACTTCCGACGCCACCATCGCCTCAGATGACTCGGACGACCCGGATGGCGCGGACACTCCCGCGGCCTTCTCGGGCCCGGCCGCCGACGCGAGCCCGTCCGGCGTCCCCGTCTCCGCCCCGTCCACACCGTCGATCACGTTCATCGCCCCGTCACTCACCTTTCCTCGCCACCGTTCTCGCCCCTGCGCCTGTGCCTGTGCCTGTGCCTGTCCGCGTCCCCGGGTGCGCGACCCGCGCCCGGCGCGCCGCCGTCCCCGCTCAGTCCGCCACGATCCGCACCGAGCCCGGCACGTACTCCCGCTGCCTGATCACCCGGAACCACCCCTTCGGCAGGGCGATGGGACCGTGCTCCTCGTGCACCACCCGCCCGCCCTGCGGCAGATGGAGCAGGAAAGGTCCGAACGGGCCCGGCTCCCGCACCAGTTCCCCCGGGCCCACCACCGCGTGGGCGTGTCCGGTGACCTCGCCCAGCGCCAGCACCAGCCGCCCCCGTCCGTCGCGCGGCTCCCTCGGGGCCGCCGCCACGTGCGACGGCACCGCCTCCTCGGCCACGGGCACGATCAGCACATCTCCCTGCCGGTACACGGCACACCTCCGTCCGGCCGGCGCACCCTGCGCCGACCACCTGCCCACGACAGTAGGAGCCACCACTGACAACGGCCCCGGATCCCGTCGCCGCACGGGCCGTTCGTCCACCCTCCGCGCCGCGTTGTCAGTGCCGGTTGGTAGAACTGCGACCACCACGGAACGCATCCACTTCTCCCAGGAGCAGCCGCATGACCATCGGTGACCACCTCGACTCCCTGTACCGGCTGCCCGCGTACACCTTCCCCGGCCCCGACGCCGCCAAGGACGACCTGCCCGAGGCCGACGGCTGCGCCTGGCGCGTCACCAGCGACGTCTACGACGCGGGCGAGGAGTGGGAGGCCGCCTTCGCCCGGTTCTGCGAGGACGTCGACACCACCCGGGTCCGCGCCCTGATCGTCGGCGCGTGGTCGGAGGCGTACGACAGCGCCTCGACCTCCGTGGTCGACGCGCTGGTCGCCGCCAAGGACCGGTTCCCGGCCCTGCGCGCCCTGTTCATCGGGGACATGGTGATGGAGGAGTGCGAGATCTCCTGGATCCACCAGACCGACCTGTCCCCGCTCCTGACGGCCTTCCCGCGGCTGGAGGAGTTCGGCGCGCGCGGCGGCACCGACCTGGTCCTCCCCGCCGTCAACCACTCCTCGCTGCGCCGGCTCACCCTGGAGACCGGCGGCCTGCCCGCCGAAGTGGTGCGCGGGGTCAGCGCCAGCGACCTGCCCGCACTCGAACACCTCGACCTGTGGCTCGGCACCCCGGACTACGGCGGCGACAGCGAGGTGGCCGACCTGGAGGGCATCCTCTCCGGCGCCCGCCTGCCCCGCCTGCGTGAACTGGCGCTGCGCAACAGCGAGATGCAGGACGCGGTCGCCGCCGCCGTGGCCGCCGCGCCGGTCGTCGCCCGCCTCGAGGTCCTCGACCTGTCCATGGGCGTGCTGACGGACGACGGCGCCACCGCCCTGCTCGCCGGTCAGCCCCTCACCCACCTCAAGAAGCTCGACCTGCACCACCACTACCTGACCGAGCCGGTCGTGGAGCGGATCCGCCAGACCCTGGAGGCCGCGGGCGTCGAGGTCGACCTCGACCGCGCCGACGCCGACGAGGACGAGGAAGACGACGGCACCGTCTGGCGATACGTGTCCGTGGGGGAGTGACGTCCGAGCCATGCGCTACCACCCCTCCCACCTCAAGCGGTTCCACGACCTGCCGGTCCACGACTACGAGCCGGGGCAGGACGGCCGCCGCCGTCCCCTGCCCGAACCCGCGGCCGTCGCCTGGCGGGTGCGCGCGTCCTGGGAGCAGCCGTTCGAACCGCTCTGGCGGTGCTTCCTCGACGACGTCCGCACCGAGGACGTCACCGCCCTCGTCGTCGGAGCCTGGTGGGAGGAGTGGGACGAGCACGGCATCGACCCCGTCCTCGGTCTCCTGCTCGCCGAGGCGCGCCGCTTCCCGCGCCTGCGCGCCCTGTTCCTCGCCGACGTCGAGTCCGAGGAGTCGGAGATCTCCTGGATCCGCCAGGGCGACCTCACCGGCGTCCTGCGCGCCTGGCCCGAGCTGACGGAGCTGGGCGTGCGCGGCGGTGAGGGACTGCGGATCGAGCCGCTGCGCCACGACCGGCTGCGCACGCTCCGGGTCGAGTCGGGAGGTCTGCCCGCCGAACCCGTCCGCGCCCTCGCCTCCTGCTCCCTGCCCGCGCTGAACAGCCTGGACCTGTGGCTCGGCACCGCCGGGTACGGCGGCGACTGCACCGCCGTCGACGTGAAGGCGCTGCTCTCCGCGCTCGGCCGGTGCGCGGGGCTGCGTCATCTGGGGCTGAAGAACAGCGACTTCCAGGACGCCGTCGCCGCGGCCGTCGCCGAGGCGCCGGCGGTCGCGGGCCTCACCTCCCTCGACCTCGGCATGGGCACCCTCGGCGACGAGGGCGGCGCCGCGCTGCTGTCCGGGCAGCCCCTGACCCATCTGCGCCATCTCGGCCTGCGCCACCACTTCATGGGCGAGGAGATGGCGCAGCGG
This sequence comes from Streptomyces griseoviridis, assembly GCF_005222485.1. NCBI lineage: Bacteria > Bacillati > Actinomycetota > Actinomycetes > Kitasatosporales > Streptomycetaceae > Streptomyces > Streptomyces griseoviridis. Next base: position 462,333 of record NZ_CP029078.1, on the reverse strand, counting down.
CTGCGCGGTTCGCTGGAACCGCACGGGGTCGCCGTCGACATCACCCCGGCCCGCGTCCGCCCGTACCGTCCGGAGAGCCGCTATGTCGCCGTCGGTGAGTGAGACGGGCCGGCGGTTCGCGGTCGTCGGCAACCCGGACAACCGCCGCGTCGCCCTCTTCGCGGACGCGGTCCGCGCGGCCGGGCTGCCCGCCCCCCGGGTCGTCGCCTGGCTCGACGTCCTGCGGGACGGCGGCGCCGACTTCGGGGCCGAGGAGATCGTCCGCGTCGACTCGCCGGGGGAGGACGAGGAGGTCGACCGGCTGCTGCGGGGCGAGGGCGAACCCACCCGGGTGGAGGGCTCGGCCCGCTGGTACGCCGGGCTGACCGGGGCGCTGGCCGGGCTGCGCGGCGGGCTCAGGCTTGACGACCCGGACGACCTCGCCGTCCTCTTCGACAAGCGCCGCTGCCACGCCGTCCTCGACGCGGCCGGTGTCCCGGTGCCCGCCTCGCCCACCTCGGGACCCGCCGCGCCCCCGGTGCGCGGCTGGGACGACGTGCGCGCGCTGATGCGGGAGCACCGCATGCCGCGCCTCTTCGTGAAACCGGCGCACGGCTCGTCGGCGTCCGGCGTGCTGGCGGTGGAGTCCGGTGGCGGCGGCCGGATCAGGGCGACCACCTCCGTGGAGCGCACCGCCGACGGGAGCCTCCACAACTCCCTCGCGGTGCGCCGCTACGAACGCGAGGCGGACATCGCAGCGATCGTCGACGCGCTCGCCCCGGACGGCCTGCATCTGGAGCGCTGGCTGCCGAAGGCGTCCCAGGACGGGCGGGCCGCCGACCTGCGGGTCGTCGTGGTCGCCGGGCGGGCCACCCATGCCGTGGTCCGCACCAGCCGCACCCCCCTCACCAACCTCCACCTGGGAGGCCGTCGAGGCGATCTCGACGCCGTCCGGCGGTCCGTCGAGGCCGCCGGGGCCCGCTGGTCCGACGTGCTCGGCGTCTGCGAACGCGCCGCCGCCTGCTTCCCGCGCACCCTCTGCGTCGGCGTCGACCTGCTGCCCGCCGTCGGCTGGGGCCGCGCCGCGGTCGGCGAGGTGAACGCCTTCGGTGACCTGCTGCCCCGCCTCACCGGGCTGCCGGGCAGCGGCGCGGAGGGCCTCGACACCTACGCCACCCAGGTCGCGGCGGCCCTGCACCGCCACCCGCCGGCACCCGGACCCGATGCCCACCGCGCCCTCCTCACTCCTCTCTGACCGCGTCCTCCACCGCAGCCACCTCACCTCAGCCGCCGTCACCACTGATCCCGCGCCACCCGCACCACCCGCTCCGAAAAGGACCCCGCATGCCGCCGCCCGCCCCGACGTCCCCGCCGGACATGAACGAGATCGTCGGCAGTCACGACCTGCTCCTCGTCACCCTCGACACCCTCCGCCACGACGTCGCCGTCGAACTCGCCGCCGAGGGGCGGCTGCCGAACCTCGCCCGCCATCTCCCGGACGGCCGCTGGGAGGAACGGCACGCACCCGGCAGCTTCACCTACGCCTCCCACCAGGCGATCTTTGCGGGCTTCCTGCCCACCCCGGCCGCCCCAGGACCGCACCCGCGGCTGTTCGCCGCGAGCTTCGCGGGCAGCGAGAGCACCGCCGACGGCACCTTCGTCTACGACACCCCCGACCTGGTCTCCGGCCTGGCCGGCGCCGGCTACCGCACCGTCTGCGTCGGCGGCGTGGGCTTCTTCAACCGGCGCGGCCCGCTCGGCTCGGTGCTGCCCGGCCTGTTCCACGAGGCGCACTGGGAACCGGAGTTCGGCGTCACCTCACCCCACTCGTTCGAGAACCAGGTGACCCGCGCCGAGGAGATCGTCCGCGAACTCCCCGCGCGCCAGAAGCTGTTCCTCTTCGTCAACGTCTCCGCGCTGCACCAGCCCAACTGGTTCCACCTGCCCGGCGCCACCCGCGACGCCGGGGACAGCCGCGCCACCCACGCCGCCGCCCTGGAGTACGTCGACCGGCACATCGGACGCCTCTTCGCCGCCGCGAGCAGCCGAAGGCCCTGCTTCGCGATCGTCTGCTCCGACCACGGCACCGCCTACGGCGACGACGGCTACACCGGCCACCGGCTCGGCCACCCGTCCGTGTGGACCGTCCCGTACGCGCACTTCTTCCTCGACCCGGCGGAGGCCGCCCGATGACCGTCGCACCGCAGGCCCCCGCCACCGCGAGCCCCTACCAGAGCTACGTCTACGCCTACCCGCACAAGACCGCCTACCGGCGCCTGCCCGACCGGCCCGCGCTGCGCACCCTCTGGGCGGACCAGCCGAAGGACGCGCTCTCCCTCTACCTGCACATCCCGTTCTGCGAGGTGCGCTGCGGCTTCTGCAACCTCTTCACCCGCATCGGCGCACCCGACGGCCTGACCACCGCCTACCTCGACGCCCTCGACCGGCAGGCGGGCGCGGTGCGCGAGGCGCTCGGCGACGGCGGCCGGTTCGCCACCGCGGCCTTCGGCGGCGGCACCCCCACCTTCCTCACCGCGGCCGAACTGACCCGGCTCTGCGACATCGCCGAACACCGGATGGGCGCCGACCTGCGCGCCGTCCCGCTCTCCGTCGAGGCGTCCCCGGCCACCGCCACCGCCGACCGCCTCCAGGTCCTCGCCGAACGCGGCGCCACCCGCCTCAGCCTCGGCATCCAGAGCTTCGTCGACGCCGAGGCCAGGTCCGCGGTCAGGCCGCAGCGCCGCGCGGAGGTGGAGAGCGCGCTCGGCCGCATCAGGGACGCCCGCATCCCCGTCCTCAACATCGACCTCATCTACGGCATCGACGGCCAGACCGAGCACACCTGGCGCCACTCCCTCGACGCCGCTCTCGCCTGGCGGCCCGAGGAGCTGTACCTCTACCCCCTCTACGTCCGCCCCCTCACCGGCCTCGGCCGCCGCACCGGCACGGACACCGACCCGGCCTGGGACGCGCAGCGGCTGCGCCTGTACCGCGCCGGACGCGACCACCTCCTCGCCCACGGCTACGTCCAGCAGTCGATGCGGATGTTCCGCCGCGCCGACGCCCCGCCGCAGACCGCCGACGACTACGCCTGCCAGACCGACGGCATGATCGGCCTCGGCTGCGGCGCCCGCTCCTACACCTCGGGCCTGCACTACTCCTTCGACTACGCCGTGGACATGCACGAGATACGCGGCATCATCGACGACTACGTCGCCCGCCCCGCCGCCGACTTCGCGCACGCCGAGATCGGCCGCCGCATCGACACCGACGAGGCGCGCCGCCGCCATCTGCTCCAGTCGCTCCTGCAGGCCGAGGGGCTGGAGCACGCCGACTACCTGGCCCGCTTCGGCGCCGCCCCGGCCGACCACTTCGGCCCCGAACTGACCCGCTTCGCCGACCGCGGCTGGCTCACCGACGACGGCGCGGTGCTGCGCCTGACCCCCGAGGGCCTCGCCCACTCCGACGCGATCGGCCCCGACCTGTTCTCCCCGGCCGTGCGCTCCGCCATGGCCGCCTACGAGCGGAAGTGACCGGCCCGTCATGGACCTGACCCTCCTGTACCGCGGCCCGCTCGCCTCCTGCGACTACGACTGCCCCTACTGCCCGTTCGCGAAGCGACGCGACACCGGCGACCAACTGCGCGCCGACCGCGCCGCCCTGGAGCGGTTCGCCGCCTGGGCCACCGCGAACACCGACGACCGCCTGTCGATCCTCTTCACCCCCTGGGGCGAGGGGCTGGTGCGCTCCTGGTACCGGCGCACCCTCGCGGAACTCTCCCACCTCCCGCACATCCGCCGCGTCGCGATCCAGACCAACCTCAGCTGCCGCACCGACTGGCTGGCCGACGCCGACCCCGACACCCTCGCCCTCTGGTGCACCTTCCACCCCGGCCAGACCCCCTACGACCGGTTCCTCACCAAATGCCGCGAACTGGCCGCGCGCGGCATCCGCTTCAGCGTCGGCATCGTCGGACTGCCCGAACACCTGGACGCCGCCCGCAGGCTCCGCGCCGACCTGCCCGACCACGTCTACCTGTGGATCAACGCCGCCGACGGCCACACCTACACCGGCCCCGAGGCCGACGGCTGGACCCGCCTCGACCCGCTGTTCCCCTACAGCCGCCACCCGCACGCCAGCGCCGGGCTGCCCTGCCGCACCGGCGAGTCGGTGATCTCCGTGGACGGGGAGGGCACGGTGCGCCGCTGCCACTTCGTGCGGGACCCGCTCGGCAACCTCTACGACGGCACCTACCGGGCCGCCCTCGCCCCCCGCGGCTGCCCGCTCACCACCTGCGACTGCCACATCGGCTACGTCCACCTGGAGACCCTGCCGCTGTACGACGTGTTCGCGGGCGGCGTCCTGGAACGCGTCCCGGCCGCGCGGCCCGCACCGGCCGGCCCCGTTCCCGTCACGCTGCTCCCGCCCCCGACGACAGCAGTCCGGTGACCGCACGCGCCGCCGCGCGGTGCCACCGCCCGCTGTGCCTGAGCATCGCGTGGTCGCCGCCCGGCACCAAGGTGACCTCCGCCCGCGCGCCCGCCGCGACGGCCCGCTCCACCAGCGCCACCGACGCCCGCGGGTCGGTGATCCGGTCCCGGTCGCCGTGGAACACCACGACGTCCTTGTCCCGCAACTGCTCCACCGGCTCCCCTTCCGGGCACCACGGGGCCAGCGCCAGTACTCCGCGCACCCGGGGCGCGGACGCGGCACGCAGGGCCGCGCGCCCGCCCATCGAGTGGCCGACCAGGACGACCGGCACCTCACCGGCGACGCGCGCGAGTTCGTCGAGCGCGGCCAAGGTGTCCCGCAACGGGTCGGCCGAGGCGCCGTTCCAGCCACGGACCCGGTAGCGGACCTCGCCGAGGAAGACCCCGTCGCCCGCCGTCGCGGCGGCCGCCGCCCGTACGAAGGGCCGCATCCGCAGGGCGGCCGGATGCCAGCGCCGGGACGGGCCGCGGTCCTCGTCGGTGCCGCCGTGCAGGAACAGCACGGCCGCCCGCACCGGATCCGCCGCCCGGCGTGCCAGCAGCGCGCTCTGTCCCGTCATCCCCGCTCCTTCGGTGCCGCGTGTCCCGCTGGACCCGATGTCGAGTGTCGCCCCGGATCACTCCACGAAACGACCAATCCGAAGCCTGATCAGGATCGGATTACGTCCGGAGCTGTCCCGACCACGGAGGACCCCGTGAAAGAAGCCGTTTATATCGGCGCAAACCCCTCGACGGAACCGGACCTGGAGGAATTGGTCGGCCTGGTCGCCCTCGGCGACGAGAAGGCGTTCGCCTCGGTGTACGACATCGTCGCCGGACCCGTCCTCGGCGTCGTCCGCGCCGTGCTGCGCGACCGGGCGCAGTCGGAGGAGGTCACCCAGGAGGTTCTGGTGGAGGTGTGGCGCACCGCCCCGCGCTTCCGAGCCGACCGGGGAACGGCCATGAACTGGATCCTCACCCTCGGCCACCGCCGCGCGGTCGACCGGGTGCGGTCCGTCGAGGCGTCCGCCGCCCGCGACCACAAGGCGGCACTGCTCGCCAGGACCCCCGAGTTCGACGAGGTCACCGAACAGGTCGAGGCCCGCCTCGAACGCGAACAGGTGCGCCGCTGTCTGCGCACCCTCACCGAACTCCAGAGCCAGGCCGTGACCCTCGCCTACTACCGGGGGCTGACCTACCGCGAGGTCGCCGAGGCGCTGGCGCTGCCGCTCGGAACCGTCAAGACCCGACTGCGGGACGGACTCATCCGGCTCCGCGACTGCCTGGGGGTGACCGCGTGATCACGGCCGATCTGCACCTTCTGACCGGCGCCTACGCCGTGGACGCGCTCTCCGACGACGAGCGCGCCGCCTTCGAACGCCACCTCGGGGACTGCGAGGGCTGCGCCCAGGAGACCGCCGAGCTGACCGCCACGGCCGCCCGGCTCGGCCTCGCCGTCACCGAGACGCCGCGCCCCGCCCTGCGCGAACAGGTGCTGCGCAGCATCACCACCGTCCGCCAGGAGTCACCCGGCGGCCCGGTCGCCACCCGCACCGCCACCACCGCCTCACGCAACCGCGCGCTGTCCCGGTGGGCGCTGGCGGCCTGCTTCGCGGCCGCCGCCGCCTTCGGCGGTACGACGATCTGGCAGCACCAGAGGGCCGAGGACGCCCTCGGCCGGGCCACCCGAGCCGAACAGGCCGCGGACACCGTCACCTCCGTGCTCTCCGCACCCGACGCCAGGACCAGGGCCGCGACCCTCGCCGACGGCGCGACCGGCGCGGTCGTCGTCTCGCACAGCCGGGACAAGGCCGTCTTCGTGGTCTCCGGGATGGCGCGTCCGCCGTCCGGGAAGGTCTACCAACTCTGGTTCGACGACGCCGGGACGATGCGGTCCGCCGGTCTGATGAAACCCGGCGCGGGCGACCAGACCGTGCTCCTCGACGGCGCCGTCGACGGCGCCTCCGGGATGGGCATCACCGTCGAGCCCGCGGGCGGTTCGAAGCAGCCCACCAGCGCGCCGATCGCCCTGATGGACTTCCCCGCGTGACAGGACGCGGCTCCACCGGAGCCGCGTCCTCGTACCACCACAGGCGATTGCTCCGGTCCCTCACTTCGGCGGGCGGGGGAAGAAGCCGCTGGTGCGGGCCGCGTACGCGGCGTACCCGGGACGCTCCGCCATGTGCCGCTCCAGCAGCCGCTTCCCACTGCCCCAGATCAGCAGACAGCTCATCACCAGCGGCGACACGACCGTCACCGCGGCGGCCTGCCAGGAGTCGCAGACGAACAGGAACAGACCCCACCAGACACAGAAGTCACCGAAGTAGTTCGGGTGCCGGGTCCAGCTCCACAACCCCCGGTCCATGATCTTTCCCCGGTGCGCGGGATCCGCCTTGAACCGCGCCAACTGCGCGTCCCCGACGCCCTCGAAGGCCACACCGAACAGCACCAGCGCGGTACCGGCCCAGGCGAACGCGCTCACCGGGCCCGCGACGTACTGCGCGGCCTGCACGGGCAGCGACACCAGCCACACCAGGGCGCCCTGGAGGAGATAGACCATCCGCAGCGCGTACAGGTTCCGGTTGCCGGGCGCCCTCGCGAGCATCCGCTCGTACCGCGGGTCCTCACCGTGCCCGGCGCCGCGCCGGGCGATGTGCACGGCGAGCCGCAGCCCCCACACCACCGTCAGCGCCGTCACCAGGTACCGGCGCACGGGGTCCCCCGAGCCGGCCGACACCGCGCAGCTCACCACGGCGACCATCGCGAACGCGGCCCCCCACGCGACGTCCACCACCCGGTGCACACCCAGCCGCAGGGCGACGGCGAACGTCACCAGCATGACGGCGCCCGCGGCGACCGCGGCCCAGCCGAGCCCCTCCGCGAACGCCTCCCAGCCGAATCCGCTCACAGCCGCTCCAGCCCCGCGTACCAGTCCTCAGGTGTCGCCGGCATACCGCTGCCGCCGCCGGGCGCGGGCCGTACGCACAGGATCTGGTCGACCCCCATCCGCCGCTCCTCGAACGCCAGTGCCCCGCCCACCAGATACAGCCGCCACACCCGCGCGGTCTCCTCGCCGACGAGCGCGACGACGTCGTCCCAGCGCTCCTCCAGCGTGCGGTGCCACGCCTCGACCGTCCGCACATAGTGCTCGCGCATCGACTCCACCGCCCGCACCTCGAGCCCCGCGCCCTCCAGCAGACCCACCGTCTCGCCGACCGGGCGCATGTGCATGTCGGGCGCGATGTACGCCTCGATGAACGCCCCGCCGCCCGGCGCGTTCGACCCGCGCGCCATCTGCTGCACCAGCACCCGGCCCAGCGGCCGCACCAGCCGGTGCAGGGCCCCCGCGAACGCCGGATACTGCGCGTCCCCGACGTGCTCGCCCATCTCGACCGACGACACCGCGTCGTAGCCGCCGCCCGCGATGTCCCGGTAGTCCTGGCACACCACCTCCACCAGCTCCCCGAGTCCGCGCTCGGCGACCTGCTCGCGCACGTGCGCCGCCTGCTCACCGGCCAGCGTCACGGCCGTCACCCGCACCTTGTGCCGCTCGGCCGCGTACAGCGTGAGCGAGCCCCAGCCGCAGCCGATGTCGAGCAGCCGGGACCCGGGCGCCAGCGCCAGCTTCCGGCAGATCAGCTCCAGTTTGGCGCGCTGCGCGTCGGCCGCCGAGAACTCCGGCCCTTCACCGGCCCAGTAGCCGCACGAGTACGCCATCGTCTCGTCCAGCAGCAGCCGGTAGAAGGCGTTGGACAGGTCGTAGTGGTGACGGACGGCGGCCCGGTCCCGCGCCTTGGTGTGCAGACCGCCGCGCAGCCGCGCCTGCGAGGCGGGCGCCGCGGGCCGCGGTCCCGCCGCCCCGAGCAGGACGGCGGTCCCGGCGGCCCGCGCCAGATCAGCGACGCCCGGTGCGGGAGCGTGCAGACGCTGCTCACGGGCGGCGGACCAGAGGGTGCGCAACCCCTCGGCGAGGTCACCCTCCACGTCGATCTCGCCGGTGACGTACGCCTGCGCCAGGCCCAGTTCACCGGGCTGCCACAGCAGCCGGCGCAGCGCGCGCCGGGAGCGCACCACGACCACGGGCCCCTCGGGCGGGCCCGCCTCGCTGCCGTCCCAGGCGCGCAGCCGCACCGGGAGGGGACCGCCGAGCGCGGTCCCGACGAGCGCGGCGAGCCGCTGGGCGGCACCGGTCCTGACGGTTCGGGTGGGGCTCATCGCGCGGAGTGCTCCTCGTTCTCCAGGGTGAACAGGTACTGCTGCACATCGAGGTATCCGGAGCGGAACCCGGCCTCGGAGTAGGCGAGATAGAAGGTCCACATGCGGCGGAAGGTCTCGTCGAAGCCGAGGGCGTCCACCTCGTCGGCGCGCTCGGTGAAGCGCTCGCGCCACAGCCGCAGCGTCTCGGCGTAGTGCCCGCCGTAGCCGTCCCTGCGGGCCGTGCGCAGCCCGGTGTGCTCCCTGACCGTCTCGTCGACCGCCTCGACGGACGGCAGCAGCCCGCCGGGGAAGATGTACTTCTGGATCCAGGTGAAGGTGTCGCGGCTGGCCACCATCCGGTCGTGCGGCATCGTGATGGCCTGGAGCACGGCCCGCCCGCCCGGCACCAGCCGCGCCTCGATCGTGCGGAAGTACTCCGCCCAGAACTCGGCACCGACCGCCTCGATCATCTCCACGCTGACGACCGCGTCGTAACGGCCCGTGGATTCCCGGTAGTCGCACAGCTCGACGCTGACCCGGTCGCCGAGTCCGGCCGCGGCGACCCGCTCCAGAGCGAGGGCGCGCTGCTCCTGGGAGAGGGTGAGCGAGGTGACGCGGGCGCCGCGGGCGGCGGCCCGGACCGCGAGTTCACCCCAGCCGGTGCCGATCTCCAGGACCTCGCTGCCCTCCCCGACCTCGGCCAGGTCGAGCAGCCGGTCGATCTTGCGGTGCTGTGCGGCGGCCAGCAGGTCCCAGTCCGCGGGGAAACCGCGGAAGACCGCCGACGAGTAGCTGAGGGTGTCGTCGAGGAAGAGCGCGAACAGGTCGTTGGAGAGGTCGTAGTGGCGGCTGATGTTGTCGCGGGCGCCGTCGGGGGTGTTGCGCTGGGCGCCTGGCTGCCGCAGCGCCCACAGCCGGCGCAGCCGCTGCAGCGGCGCCGGGATCAGACGCGCCGCGTTCCCCGCGAGGACGGTCAGGACACCCACCAGATCGGGCGCGTCCCACTCGCCCGCCATGTACGACTCGCCGAAACCGATCAGCCCCTGGCCGCCGATCCTGGCGTGGAACGCCTTGGGGTCGTGGATGTCGAGGACCGGCCCGCCGAGCCCGGCGGTGGCGCCGCCCGCGAACCGCACCCGCAGCGGCAGCCGGTCGAAGGTGCGGCGCAGGATCGCGGTGGTGACGGCGGTCCGGGCCGACGACGCCTTCGGCGGCGCGGCCACGTCCGGCCAACGGCCCCGGTCCACCGGCGAGGTGCGCGGGGCCGGGACCGACGGCCGGACGGCGGAACGGGGTTCGGCGGTCGTCATGACACTTTCTCCGGGTTCTGGTGAACGGGCCGGGGCTGGACGGGCAGCCGGCGCAGGAACAGGCGGACACCGTGCAGCCGGATGGCGGCGGACACGGCGAGGGTCGACCAGGGGTGACGCAGGGCGAGCCGCAGGAGTGTGCCGGGCGAGGCGGCGCGGCGGGCGCCCCGCACGGTCGCGGTGAACGGACGTCCGCCGTCCCGCTCCAGGTGCACGGTGAGGTCGAGGCGTTCGGCGGGCTCGGGCAGCCGCATCCGGTACCGGCCGTCGACCGGGAAGAACGGCGAGACGTAGAACTCCTTGGCCACCGTCGCCTGCCCGGAGGCGTCCGGACGCAGCAGATAGGAGTGCCGTTCGCCGTAGGTGTTGTGGACCTCGGCGACCACGCAGCGCGGGGCGCCGTCGGGGCCGTGGCACCAGTAGAGGGTCAGCGGGTTGAAGACGTACCCGAAGACCCGCGCGTGGGTCAGCATCAGCACCGGCCCGCCCTGAAGGTCCACGCCGTGCGCGGCGAGGAAGGCGTCGAGGCCGGCGCGGATCGTCTGACGGTCCCCGTCGAAGTGGTCGCGGGCGTCGAAACGGGCCAGGGACCTGAGCGCGCGCGGGAGTTCGGGCGGCCGGTCGGGGTCGACGAGCCACATGTAGGTGCGGTGGCGCAGCGCGTGCCGGACCGGCGCGGTGCGCACATGGCTGATCGCACAGCGGTAGAGGGCGGGCCCGGCGGTCACCAGCGCACCCCCAGCGCCGCGGCGGCCGTCACGCCCGACCGGCAGCCGTCCTCGTGGAAACCCCAGCCGTGGTAGGCGCCCGCGTAGACGGTCCTGGCGGTGTTCAGCTCCGGGAGCCCGGCCTGCGCGGCGACCGACTCCGGCGTGTAGACGGGGTGTTCGTACACCATCCGGGCCAGCACCCGCTCCGGGTCGACCCGGTCCTCCCCGCCCAGCGTGACCACGAACGTCTCGGGCGCGTCGAACCGCTGGAGCCGGTTCATGTCGTAGCTGACCCGCACCTGTTCGGCGCCGGTCGCACAGGAGGGCATCAGGTAGTTCCAGGAGGCGCGAGCGCCCCGGGAGCGCGGCAGCAGCGCGGTGTCGGTGTGCAGCAGGGTGGTGTTGCGCGAGTAGCGGAACGCGCCAAGCACGTCCTTCTCCCGCGGGGTGGCGTCGGCCAGCAGCCCGAGGGCCTGGTCGGGGTGGACGGCGACGACGACGGAGTCGTACGCGCGGGTGGTGCCGTCCCGCTCGGTGATCTCGACGCCGTCCGGGTGCCGGCGCAGCGCCCGCACCGGCGCGGAGAGGCGTACCGAGTCGATCCGCTCGGCCACCCGGTCGACGTAGGCGTGCGAACCGCCGGTCACGGTGCGCCAGGTGGGGGCGCCGGTGACGGAGAGCATCCCGTGGTGGTCGAGGAACCGGAACAGGTAGGCGGCCGGGTAGCGTTGGGCGGTCTCCGCGTCGCAGGACCAGACCGCGGAGACCAGCGGGGTCATGAAGTGGGCCCGGAAGTAGGGCGAGAAGCCTTCCCGGTCCAGGAAGTCGCCCAGTGTGCAACCCGATTCGCCGTCCCGCGCGAGCAGCCGGCGGGCCGCGCGGTGGAACGCGGGCACCTCGACGAGCATCCGCAGATAGGGGCCGCGCAGCGCGTTGCGGGGGCGGGCGAAGAGACCGGCGAGGCCATGGGCTCCGGCGTACTCGAGGCCGCACCCCTCGCACCGCACCGACATGCTCATCTCCGACTCCTGCGTGGCGACGCCGAGTTCCTCGAAGAGGCGCAGCAGGTGCGGGTAGGTGCGGCGGTTGTGCACGATGAACCCGGAGTCGACCCGGTGGGTGGTGCCGTCGCGCGAGGTCAGGGTGTGCGTGTGGGCGTGGCCCCCGAGCCGGTCGTCGGCCTCGTACAGGGTGACGTGGTGGGCGCGGCCGAGGATGTACGCGGCGGTCAGTCCCGCGACCCCGCTGCCCACGACGGCCGTCCGCCGCCGCTCCGCTCCACCCCGTGGCGCGTCTGACATCGCTTCTCCTCCTGTCGCGGACCCCTGACTCGCCCGTAATCCGAAGCTGCCGCCTCGCCGGATTGGCCCAAGGCCGATCTTCCTGAAACCAGCGGCCCGTTGAATCGTTAGGGATTGGTTTGCGCTGTTTACGGCATACGGGTGCATTCGGCTAGGGCTGATCACAGAACGTGCTTTCCGGTTGTCATACGGTCATGACGATCCACACGCTGTCCCAGGCCCCCATGCCGTCCCCCGCGCGACCGCCCACGCGCACTCCTCAGCAGCCCACGCGCGCTCCTGCTCAGCAGCCCATGCCGTCCCACCCGCGGCGCCGGGACGCCCGCGCTCCTCTGCCCGGTCCGGCCGAGCGGGCCCGGCTGCGCCGCGCCTGGCATCTCACCGAACAGCAGGTCGCCGAGGCGTTCGGGGTGACCGCGACGACCGTGCGCTCCTGGGAGACCGGCCGCACCACCCCGACCGGAGTGCGCAGAGCGGGCTACGCGGCTTTCCTCAGCGGCCTGGCCCAGGGCTTGCTAGCTGCTGGTGCTGGTGCTGGTGCTGGTGCTGGTGCTGGTGGCGGTGGTGGTGGTGCCGACGACCGTGAGCGGAACCGCGCGGCGAGCGGGACCTCGGGTGGTGCCGGTGCGAGCGGTGTCGCGAAGGTGAGTGGCATCCGGAAGGCGTGCGATATCGGGGTGGGCGGGACTGGGGCGAGGGTCGGGATCGGGGCGAGGGTCGGGATCGGGCGGGAGACCGGGGTGCTCGCGCGCCAGGACAGTCGGCCGCGCGCGGGTGCCCAGGGTCTCGGGGCGGCGCCGCTGCCCGAGGTGCGGTCCGCCGGGGGAGTGCGCCAGGTGCGGAGGGCGCCCTGTGCGCCGCTCGCGGTGACCGCGTCGCCCGCGGTTACCGTCGAGCCCGTCGAGCCCGTCGAGCCCGTCGAGACCGTCAAGCCCGCCCCGACGGTCCATCGCCCGGCCGCCGTGCTGCGCGGCCGGGCGCCGGCGCCCGTCGGCCGGTCGGTGACTCCGGGGCCGGACCCGGTCTCGGCGGCACGGCGTCGGCGACTGCGGGTGACGGCCGCCGCGGTGGGCGTCTGGACCGTCGTCCTGCACCTCATGGCCAGCGCGCCACCGCCGCACGTGTGAGCCGAGGGGGGAGGGGGAGCCGGGTCAGACCAGGCCGGTGACGGTCACGCTGACCCGCGCCCCCGCCGCCTCCGCCGGGAACAGCGCGGCCATGCGCTCCTCGACCGCGCTCCGGGTGGCCCGCGCCACGTCCACGGTCCGGGAGTGCCGCAGCGCCACGAGATGGATCTCGACGCGCCACGGCTCACCGTCCCCTGACCGGGTCAGCCGGACCCCGCCCGGAGTGGCCGCCCCCGTGCCCCGCTCGCCCCTGGCCAGGGTGGAGCGCACCAGCCCGCTCAGGCCCGGCTTGAGGAAGGCCACCCCAGGCACCTCCACCACGGCTCGGGCGATCTCCTCGGTGAGCGTCGCGTGCGCGGTGTACCGGGTCATCGGTCACGCCCTTCCCGGTTGTCGGCGTTGTCTGCGTTGTCGGCCGCCGGTTCGAGGAGGTCGGTGATCCGGATGTCCACGGCCACTATGTCCATGCCCAGCTGTCGGTCGGCGGTCTCCAGGACCCGCAGCCGCACTCGCTCCGCGAGATCGGGGAGGGAGGCGTCGGCGGGTGCGTGGATGTCGAGCCGGACGGCGACCGGCCCGACGGCGTCCGGCGAGGTGACCTCGAAGACGCCGGGCGCGAGGGCCGGGGCACCGTCCGGACGGGGGAGCAGACGGCACGAACCGGCCCGCACGCCAGGCACGCTCTCCGCCGCCGCGCGCAGCGACCTCGCGGCCACCGACTCCATGATCCACAGATCCTCGGCCGGCTCGCCCAGCGGCAGCGGGCGGCCGGGTCGCAGTTCGAGCCGGACGACGTCCATGACCCGCTGGGTCAGCGACGTCAGCTCGTCCTTGTACCGCTCCACCGGTTCCTCGGGGAGCGCCCGCACCACGGACTCCAGCTCCTCCAACTCGGCCACGGCCTGCCGGCAGTGCGGACAGCTCCGCAGATGCGGGTCGTCGGCCCCGGTCTCCCAGGACTCCCAGACCTGGGAGAGCAGCCGCCCGCACGGGAGCTGTTCGTCGTCGCCGCCGGCCGCGTGGTCGGGCGGATCGGTGTGAGCGGTCATCGCCAGGCCCCCAGTGCTTGAGTCAGGCTGCGTCGTGCACGGAAGACACGGGCGCGCACAGCCTCCTGGCTGATGCCGACCGCGTCCGCGATGAATTCGTAGGACTGTCCGTCCCATTCTCTGAGCACCCAGCAGGCGCGCTGCTCGGGGGAGAGGTCGTCGAGCGCGGCGCGCAGCTCCCGCACCGCGCCGCGCGCCTCGGTGATCCGGGACGGTGAGGCCGAGTGGTCGGGGGCCGCGACATCCCTTGCGGCCTCCAGCGGGGAGACGGGTCTGCGCGCCCGCAGGATGTTCAGACAGCGGTTGGTCACGATCCGGTACATCCAGGTGCCGAACGCGGAGCGGCCGTGGAACTCAGGCAGCCGCCGCCAGGCACTGATGAACGCGTCCTGCACGGCGTCCTCCGCTTCGGTCCGGGTGTCGAGCAGCCGGGTGGCGAGCCGGATCAACGCTGGGGCGTGCCGTTGCACCAGGACGGCGAACGCGTCCTCGTCCCCTTCCGCTGCCCGGACCGCGAGCAGCGCGTCGTCGGTCTCGCCGACCTCGCCGCTCGTGTCCGGTGGTGCGGTCTCTCTGCGGGCCCCCGCCACTGGGTGGCTCCTCTCGTCCGGTCCATCCGGTCCCTGCGTGTTGGACACGGCGGACGCCGCGCTTGTTACGCACCACTTTCGGGGGACGGGCACCGGACGGACGCGGCGACCTGCCGCACGGGTCAGACGCACTGTGCTCGACGGACCCCGAGGATAGGCACCGATCGCGGCGGGCCTGGGGCAGTTGGGGGTGAGGGAAGGGGGGAGCCGGTGGGTCGAGAAGGCGGTGAGCCGAGAGGGAGGGGAGCCTGAGCCAGCCAGCCAGCCAGCCAGCCAGCCAGCCAGCCAGCCAGACTCGGAGTCGGAGCCAGAGCCAGAGCCAGAGCCAGAGCCAGCCCGACTCGGAGTCGGAGCGGAGCCAGAGCCAGAGTCGGAGCCAGCCTGACTCGGAGCCGGAGCCGGAGCCGGAGCCGGAGCCGGAGCCGGAGCTGTGGCTGTGTCCGTGGCCATGGGCGGGCGAAGTTTCTGAAGTTTTTCGGGTAGACGCGTCACAGATGCCGGCGGGGCGGGTCTGACGTGTTGAGAGCAACTCCCGGCAAGGCAGAAAGAAGGACATGCCATGACCACGCAGACGGTGCCCGCGGCCAAGACCTCCTCCCTCCCGCAGTCGGGTGCCAGGGGAACGCAGACCACCACCGCGGTGTCCAGCGGAGTCGCGGGCTCGGACCAGCCGGCCGCCAACCGGGGCAGGACATCCATCGCCGATGTCGTCGTGGTGAAGGTGGCGGGCATCGCGGCCCGCGAGATCCCCGGCGTGTACGACATGGGCGGCGGCCTCTCGCGCACCATCGGCGCCGTCCGCGACCGCGTCCCCGGCGGCCGTCCCAACGTCGGACGCGGCGTGAAGGTCGAGGTCGGCGAGCGTCAGACCGCCATCGACCTGGACCTGGTCGTCGAGTACGGCGTGCCGATCACCGACGTCGCCCGTGACGTGCGGGAGAACGTGATCTCGGCGGTGGAGCGGGTCACCGGCCTGGAGGTCGTCGAGGTCAACGTCACGGTGAACGACGTGCACCTGCCCGAGGAGGACGACGAGCCGTCGTCGGCCGACTCGCGCGTGGAGTAGAGCGTCCGCCGTCCACGCTGTCGAGGCCGTCAGCCGTCACAGAGGAGCACGCAGTGAGCAGGTCGTTCGTCGGGATGGTCGCGGGGATGGCCCTGGCCTTCGCCGGTTTCTTCGGAGGGTTCGGTGCCTTCCTGCTCGTGGCCGCGCTGGGCGGGCTCGGCTGGGCGGCCGGGCACTGGCTTGACGGCGGCGGCCGGGTCCAGGACCTGCGGGACGCCTACGAGCGGAGCCGTCGATGACCACGGCGGCCCAGCGGGGCACCACCACCGTCTCCGACAAGGCCGTCCGCAGAATCGCCGAGCGCGCCGCGACGGAGGCCCTGCCCGGCACCGCCGGCGCGACGAAGGGTTCGGCGACCGTGCGCGGGCGCCGGGCCGAGGTCGCTGTCGAGGTGCCGCTTCCCTACCCGGCGCCGCTGGCCGACACGGCCCGCCGGGTCCAGGACCATGTCGCCCGCCGCACCGCGCAGTTGACCGGCCTCGACCTCCGGGCGCCGCACATCGGCGTCACCTCCCTCACCCCCGCCCGCGCGGAGAGCCCGTCCGCGGACACCCCGTTGGCCGAGGACACCCCGGCCGAGAACACCCCGGCCGGGTCCACCGGACGCACACCGCTGCGGTGGTGGTCCCAACGGCGGCTACCGATGGCGCTGCTCACCCTGTCGGCCGCGATCGCCTGCGGAGCCCTGGCCTTCGATCTGGTCCTCGTGCACACCGGGCACCGTCCGCCCGCCGCCTGGCGCACCGCCACTCTGGACTGGCTGTCCCGGCACGGTCCCTCGGCCACCGCGAGTACGGTCGGCGCCGTGGCGGTCGCGCTGCTCGGGGTGGTGCTCATCGTGCTGGCCGTCACGCCCGGCCGGCGTGGTCTGCTCACCGTCACCTCCGGATCTCCGCGCCTGGTCACGGCCGTTGACCGGTCCGCGCTCGCCTCGCTCGTCGAGGACGCGGTGCGCGACACCGACGGGATCGGCCCGGTGCGGGTCAGGGCCGGACGGCGCCGGGTCACCGTCCGGGCAGGTCTGGCCTTCGGTGACCGCGACCGGGCGCGGAGCGCGGTGCGGGACGCGGCCCGCCGAGTGCTGGAAGGATGCGACCTGCGCCGTACCCCGCGTCTGCGGGTCACGGTCCGTCCCGAGCCGGTCTGGGACGACGCAACGGCACCGGCCGGACCGCTACCCTCGGCCGACCTCGACAAGAGGTCCCCGGACGCCGACAGTAGGCCCCCGGATCTCGAAGGGGCGAAGATCGACCCGGACAGGACCCTCACGGCGGACCTGGACAGGACACCCACGGTCGACCCGGACAGGACACCGACGATCGACCTCGACAAGAAGGGCGCCGACCAGGGCATCTATCCCGCAAACCGGGGAAGCGATTCCGGAAACCGGGGAAGCGGTCCCGCGACGGCGCGGGAGACACCCACCGACCCCCAGCCCACCGACCCCCGGCCCACCGCCCCCGGGCACCCGCCCACCGTCCCCGGCCACCGGCGCCCCGGCTCCGCCCTCGTCCCCACCCCTGACTCCGACCCCAGCTCCACCATCCCTGACCGTCTGGCCAGTCCCCACAGTCCCCCCGCCCCCGCCTCCGATCACCCGCAGACGGACACCGACCGCCCGCACCTCACCCCCGATGACCCGCACCTCGCCCCCGACCGCCCGCAAGCTACTCACGACCGCCCGCACATCACCTCCGACCCGAACGGCTCGGACCCGGAAGGAGCGTCCCGCTGATGTTTCCGTTGCGCTCCGTTCTCAACCGGGCCGTGCTCGCCCTCACCGGGGTGGCCTGTCTGCTCGTCGGCCTCTGGGCGACAGCACCGCGCACCCCGCTGGCCGGGCGCCTGCCGTCCTGGTGGCCCGTGCCGGGCCCGCACACCGTCTTCGTGGACCGCCACCGCCTCGCCGATCTGCGTCTGGAGAGCTGGTGGACGCCCACCGTGATGGTGGGCGCGATCGCCGCCACCGTCCTGTTCGCGCTCTGGTCGGTCCGTCAGTCGCACGGCGGGTTCCGCCCGCTGCTGCCGCTGGCCGCGCCGGGCAGCACCCTGCGGACCCGGGCCCTGGAGGACGCCGTCACCCAGCGGGCCGTCACCGTGGACGGTGTCGCCCGCTGCCGCACCCGGGTCCTCGGGGGACGGCGGAAGCTGCGGATCCGGATGCGGGTCTGGCTCCGTCCCGATGTCACGCCCGCCGCCGTCCTGCCCGCCCTCGCCGCGCTCGGCGCCCAGACCGAACAGGCCGTCACCCCCTATGACGTCCGTACCCACGTCCGCTTCTCCTCCGTCCCGCACCGAAGGACACATGTCCGCTGAACAGCCCTCGGCCCCCGTCCGCACCGGCATCCGCGCCTTCGCGCGGAGCCGGTCGCCCTGGTGGACGCCCACCATGTGGGGCCAGGCCCTGCGCCGCACCCCGGTGTCGATGTGGCGCGACGACGTCTCCGACTACGCCGCCGCCCTCACCTACTACGCGATCCTCGCGGTGCTGCCCGCGCTGCTGGTCACGGTCATCTCGTTCAGCCTGATCAGCCCGGACACGGCGGAGAACTTCATCACCCACGTCAGCGCCTACTCGCCCGGCCAGTCCGGGTCCGAGCTGCACGACGTGCTGGCCCGCACCTTGCGGGACAGCGGCGCGGCCTGGACGCTGCTGTGCGTCGGCACCGCGAGCGCCCTGTGGTCCGCCTCCAGCTATCTCGCGGTGTTCCGCAGGGCCCTGCACCGGATGCACGACGTGGCCGACCAGCGCTCACCGTGGCGCAAGGCGCACCGGATCGTGCTCACCGCGGTCGTCCTGCTGGGGCTGCTGTTCGTCAGCGCGCTGGTGCTGCTGCTGACCGGGCCCGTCGCGGAGGCCGTGGGCCGGTTCGTCGGGCTCGACGCGATCGCCGCCTGGGGGTGGAACCTGCTGCGCTGGCCGTTGCTGATGTGCCTGGTGGCGCTGCTCGTGGTGATCCTCTTCCACACCGGTCCGCCGTCGGCGAGGCGGCGCAGCCACAGTCTGCCGGGCGGGGCCCTGGCCGCGGGCCTGTGGATGACCGTCTCCGCCGGTTTCGCCGTCTACGCCTCGGCCCTGAGCACCTACAGCAGGCTCTACGGATCGCTCGCGGGCGTCGTCGTCTTCCTGATCTGGCTGTGGCTGTCCAACCTCGCGCTGCTGGCCGGGGCGCAGTTCACGGCCGAACTCGACAAGGAGCCGGCCGTGAGGAGGGGCGAAGCGGGGGCGGTTCACCAGGAGGTGTAGGACCTCGGAGCCGCGCCGGACTGCTGGGCGGGGAGGCCGCCGGTGGCGTCCTCGTGCCGGGCGCCGGCCCCGTCGGGGTCCTCGGTGCCGAGCATCATGTCGGGGTCGAACATCACGATGACGGCGGCCACCAGCAGCACCGCGAGCGGGCCCGCGAGCATCACCAGCAGGAACGCCATCAGGCTGGTGGACGACTGCGAGCCGCTGACGTTGCCGGTGAGGTGCACGGAGACGGCGGTCATGCCGGTGTAGTGCATGCCGGTCACGGCGACGCCCATGACGAGGCTGGCGACGAGGCTCGCCCCCAGCCCGCGTACCGAGACGGCCGCCCAGAGGGCCGCCGTCGCCGCGACCACGGCGATCAGGATGGACAGGCCCACGCCCACCGCGTCGTAGCTGAGGGTGCCGTGCGCGTCCATCGCGGTCATGCCGAGGTAGTGCATGGCGGCGACGCCGAGCCCGGTGACGGTGCCCGCCACACCGAGGTTGAGCGGGGAGGTGCCCCGGTAGCCGACGAGGAAGATGCCGACGGCCACGACGGCGATGGCGACGACCAGGCTGGCCACGGTGATCAGCGGGTCGTAGCTGACCAGCGCGCCCTGGACGCTGAAGCCGATCATGGCGATGAAGTGCATGGTCCAGATGCCGCAGCCGATCGAGACGGCGCCGAGCGCCAGCCAGCCGCTTCTTCGCCGGGAGTTGCGGAGCGACCTGACCGTGCATCTGAGTCCCAGCGCGGCGCCCAGGCAGGCCATCAGGTAGGCCGCGACAGGCGTCACGGCGCCGTAGTAGAAGTTCGAGACGGTGGCGGTCATGGACGGGGCCCTTCTGGAGCGGGGACGGCAGACGGAGCAGGGACACCTGGGTGGGGTGAGCGAGCGGCGGGCCTGGTCCGGCCCGAAAGTGTGCCGGGGCGCACGAGGGTCCCGAGTGTGGTCACGACAGGGGAACAAAGGGTGGGTTCAGGCCACTTGGCTGAGTTGAGCGCAAGTTAAACATATGTGCTTCACGTTATCTCCCGATGTGATCGCCCATTCTTCGAATCGAGACCTCGCCGCCGACGCCGGTGCCGGGCCTGGGCGTGGACGCGGGGGAGGGGAGTTGCGTTCGCCGGGCGGGGCGGGGCCCGTTCGCGGTGAGGCGGCCGGAGACGGCAAAGCCCGCTCCGGGCAACCGGCATGACGTCACGTCAGGCCGGAACGCCCGGAGCGGGCAGGTGCGGAGGGAGGGGCGGAGGGGCTACGTGCCGGCGTCCACCGAGGCGCGCAGGCGGGCGCTCGCCATCCGCATGTGTTCCGCCATGGCCCGGTCCGCCGCCTCCGGGTCGCGCTCGCGGATCGCCCGCAGCACCGCGTCGTGCTCGCAGAGGGTGCCGCTCACGGTCCCCTCGATGTCGCTGACCCGCTCCATCCACACCTGGAGCAGCGCGCGGATGCTGTGCAGGATGTCGCTGAGCACGGAGTTGCGGGCGATCCGGGCGCACTCCAGGTGGAAGGCGATGTCCGCGTCGATGAACGCGCTCACGTCGCCGCCCGCTTCCCGCATGTGCCGCAGATGCCCTTCGAGGAGGGTCACATCCGTGTCGGTGGCGCGCTCGGCGGCCAGTCGCGCCGACACGCCCTCCATGTAGGTCCGCACCTCGACCAGGTCCTGGGTGCGGCGCTGGCCGAGCATCAGCCCCCAGTTGATCGCCCGGGGCAGGAACTCGGAGGTGCCCTCGCGCACGTAGGAGCCGGAGCCGGGGCGGATCTCGATGATGCCGAGGACGTCGAGGGCCGACAGTGCGCCGCGCACGCTGGAGCGCGCCACGCCGAGCGCCTCGGCGAGCTGCCGCTCGGCCGGCAGCCGGGTGCCGGGGCGGATGTCGCCGGCCGACAGATGGTCGAGCAGCCGCTTCGCGACCTCGCTGACGTTGGACTCGCGCACCACGGGACGCAGGAGCCGCGCGAGGTCGGGGGCGGTTCCGTCGGAGTGCTGATCGGGCTGACTGGTCACGGTCACCAGTCAACCAGATGCCCTCTGCGACCGACTGACCAGGCAGTTCAACAGTCCCAGGGGTCCGATTTGTCAAGAGTCGGGACGTGTCTCGATCTATGATCGTCGCCACACTGGTAAATTGGTGACCAATTTGAGGTGGAGGCATAGCGTGAAAGAGATCCGGTCGGCCGCGCCCCGCGGCGAGCCGACGGTGTGACCCAACCCGGACGGAGCTGTCCGGGCGAGCCGAGGAGTCGCCCATGGGTGCCGACGCGCCTGTCGCGGCAGTCGAGAGAACTGCCATCAAGAAGGTCTCAGTCCGCCTCGTTCCGTTCGTGGCACTGATGTTCTTCGTGAACTACCTGGACCGAACGGCGGTCTCGTTCGCCGAGCCGAACGGAATGGGCGCGGATCTCGCCCTCACCGCGGCGCAGTTCGGCTTCGCGTCCGGGATCTTCTTCCTCGGCTACATCGTGCTCGAGGTTCCCAGCAACATGGCCCTGCACCGGTTCGGAGCCCGCCGCTGGCTGGCCCGGATCATGGTGACCTGGGGCATCGTCTCGCTCCTGTTCACCTGGGTGGACAGCAGCGGCCAGCTGTACACCCTGCGCTTCCTGCTCGGCGTCGCCGAGGCCGGGTTCTTCCCCGGCGCCATCCTCTTCCTGAGCCAGTGGGTGCCCTCCCGCCACCGCACCAAGATCCTCGGCCTGTTCTATCTGGCCCAGCCCCTCACCACGGTCCTCGGCGCCCCGCTGGCCGGCTGGCTGATCGGCCACCACGGGCTGTTCGGCCTCGAGGGGTGGCGGCTGATGTTCCTCTTCGTGTCGATCCCCGCGATCCTGCTCGGCGTCATCGCCTGGTTCTACCTGATCGACAAGCCCGCCGACGCCAAGTGGCTCACCCCCGACGAGCGCGACTGGCTGACGGACGCGCTGGCCACCGAGAACGCCCGCAAGGTCGGCCACGACGACACCCGCGACCAGCACGCCAAGGGCGACCTGAGGACCGCGTTCGGCAGCGGCCGGGTCTGGGTCCTCGCTCTCGTCTACTTCGGCTTCGTCTACGGCCTCTACGCGCTGGCGTTCTTCCTGCCGACGATCATCAACGGCTTCCAGGACCAGTACGACACCACGTTCAGCGTGATGGACAAGGCCTGGATCACCGCCATCCCGTACCTGCCCGCGGCCGTCGTCCTCTTCTTCTGGACCCGGCACGCCACCCGGCACGGCACCCGGACCTGGCACGTGGCGGGCCCCGCCGTGGTCGGCGGCGTCAGCATCCCGCTGGCCCTCTCCATGGGCTCGCCGGCCGCCACGATCGCCGTCATCACCGTCACCGCCTGTTCGATCTTCGCCGCCCTGCCGGTCTTCTGGTCGGTGCCCTCCCGGTTCCTGACCGGTGCCGCCGCCGCGGCCGGCATCGCCCTCATCAACACCGCGGGCAACATCGCCGGGTTCGCGGCCGGCTACATCACCGGCTGGCTCAAGGACTGGACGGGCGCCTACTACGTACCGCTCTACCTGGTCGGCTTCTTCATGCTCATGTCGGCCGTCCTGATGATCTGGCTCTCCGCCCGCAACCGCACCGCCGACCCGGCCTCCGGAACCGACCAGGAGCCCATGGAGGCCCTTCGATGACCCGCCTGTTCAACGACCCCACCGCCTTCGCCGACGAGGCCCTCGACGGCTTCGTCGCCGCCCACCGGCGCTGGGTCCGCCCGGTCACCGGAGGCGTGGTGCGCGCCGGCGCCACCCCGGCCGGCCAGGTCGCCGTGGTGATCGGCGGCGGCTCGGGCCACTACCCGGCCTTCTCTGGCCTGGTGGGGCGCGGCCTCGCGCACGGCGCGGCTGTCGGCAACGTCTTCGCCTCGCCCTCCGCCCAGCAGATCCGCTCGGTCGCCCGCGCAGCCCACGGCGGGGCCGGCGTGCTGTTGATGTACGGCAACTACGCCGGTGACGTCCTGCACTTCGGGCAGGCCGCCGAACGCCTCACCGGCGAGGGCGTCGAGGCCCGCACCTTCGCCGTCACCGACGACATCTCCAGCGCGGGCCCCGAGGAGACCGCCAAGAGGCGCGGGATAGCCGGCGACCTGCCCGTCTTCAAGGCGGCCGCTGCCGCGGCCGAGCGTGGCCTGCCGCTGGACGACGTCCTGGCGGTCGCGGAGCGCGCCAACGCCCGCACCCGCTCCTTCGGCATCGCCTTCTCCGGCTGCACCCTGCCGGGCGCCGACCATCCGCTGTTCACCGTTGCGCAGGCGCGGATGGCCGTCGGCCTCGGCATCCACGGCGAGCCCGGCATCGGCGAGGAGCCCCTGCCCACCGCAGACGAGGCGGCCCGGCTGCTGGTCACCTCGCTGCTCGCGGAACTCCCCGACGACGTCGAGGGCCCTGACCGGCAGCGCGCCGCGGTGATCCTCAACGGACTCGGCTCGGTCAAGTACGAGGAGCTGTTCGTCGTCTACCGCACGGTCGCCGAACTCCTCACCGACGCCGGTGTGGAGATCGTCGACCCGGAGGTCGGCGAACTCGTCACCAGCTTCGACATGGCGGGCATCTCCCTCACCCTGACCTGGCTCGACGACGACCTGGAGGCGCTGTGGCGCGCTCCGGCCGACACCCCCGCCTTCCGCAAGGGCGCCCTCGGCACCCCCGAGCCCGTCCGCGCGGAACCCGTGATCGCCGAGGAGACCGACGACCTGGCGGCGCCCGAGGGCTCCGACGCCTCCCGGCGGGCCGCCGCCGTCGTCCTCGACGTCCTGGACGCCCTGGCCGCGACGGTCGACGCGCACGTCGGCGAACTCGGCCGGATCGACGCCGTCGCCGGGGACGGCGACCACGGCATCGGCATGCAGCGCGGCTCCACCGCCGCCCGCCGCGCCGCCGTCGACACGCACGCCCTCGGCGCCGGTGCCGGGACCGTCCTGGTGCGGGCCGCCGACGCCTGGGCCGACAAGGCGGGCGGCACCTCAGGCGCCCTGTGGGGCAGCATGCTGCGCGCGGTCGGCACCACCCTCGGCGACGAGGACGCACCCACCGCCGCCCGGGTCGCCGACGGCGTCCGGCAGGCGTCCGCGGCGGTCCGCAGGCTCGGCGGCGCCGAGGTCGGCGACAAGACGATGGTCGACGTCCTCGTCCCGTTCGCCGACACCCTCGCCGCGGCCACCGCCGAAGGCGTGCCGCTCGCCGCCGCCTGGGACCGGGCCGCGGGCGCCGCCGAGGCCGCCGCGGCGGCCACCGCCGACCTGCTGCCCCGCAAGGGCCGCGCCCGCCCGCACGCCGAGAAGTCCCTCGGCACCCCCGACGCGGGCGCCCACTCCCTCTCCCTCATCACCCGCGCCGTCCACGGCGTGCTGAACGACCACATTGGGGAAGCGATATGACCGACAAGCTCCGCATCGTCGTCGGGTCCGACGACGCCGGCCACCAGTACAAGGAAGCCCTCAAGCGCGACCTCCAGGGCAGCGCCCTCGTCGCCGAGGTCACCGACGTCGGCGTCGACGCCGACGGGCACACCGCCTACCCGACGGTCGCCATCGCCGCCGCCGAGATGGTCGCCCGTGGCGAGGCCGACCGCGCCCTGCTGGTCTGCGGCACCGGACTCGGGGTGGCCATCGCCGCCAACAAGGTCAAGGGCGTCCGCGCCGTCACCGCCCACGACTCCTTCTCCGTCGAGCGGGCGATCCTCTCCAACAACGCGCAGGTCCTGACTTTCGGCCAGCGCGTCGTAGGCCTGGAACTCGCCCGCAGGCTCGCCGCCGAATGGCTCACCTACCGCTTCGACGAGACCTCGGCCTCCGCCGAGAAGGTGCGGCTGATGAGCGTCTACGAAAACGCGACGGACGCGGCGGACACGACAGACCCGACGGGCACAGGGAACGCCACCGCCGGGGCCGGCGAGGCGGCGGCCTGATGCCGGTACCCGCACCCCGCCCGGTCCTGCTGGGGGTGAGCCTCAAGATGTACTTCGGCCACCACCAGACCCTCAACTGGGCCCGCCGGATCGCCGAACTGGCCCGCACGCACCCGGCCGTCACCTCGGGCGCCGCCCGCCTGTTCGCGCTGCCCGCCTTCCCCGCGCTCGTCCCGGCGGCCGGCATCCTCACACCGTTCGGCGTCCAAGTCGGCGCCCAGGACCTCGCCACCGAGGACACCGGCCCCTACACCGGCGAGGTCGGCGGCCCGCTCCTGCGGGAGATCGGCTGCCACTACGCCGAGGTCGGCCACGCCGAACGCCGCCGGCTGTACGGCGAGGGCGACACCGTCGTGGCCGCCAAGACCGCCGCCGCCCTGCGCAACGGGCTCACCCCCGTGCTCTGCGTCGGCGAACGCGACCGGGGCACCCCCGAGCAGGCCGCGCGCCGCACCGTCGACGAGGCGGCCCGGCTGCTCCAGGGCCTGACGGGCACCGTCGTCCTCGCCTACGAGCCGCAGTGGGCCATCGGCGCCCCCGAGCCCGCCTCGGCCGACCACATCACCGCCGTCTGCGACGCGCTGCGCGGCTGGCTCGACGCCCGGTCCGAGCGGCACCCCGACTCCGCCGTCATCTACGGCGGCAGCGCGGGGCCCGGTCTGCTGACCCGGCTCGCGGGCCGCGCCGACGGACTCTTCCTCGGCCGCTTCGCCCACGACCCGGCCAACGTCGAGGCGATCCTCGACGAGATCCGCACCCCCGCGGCGGTGGCGTGATGGCCCACGGCATCAGCACCTACGCCTACTTCTGGCGGATCTCCGCGCGCGCCCCGCGCCCGCTGTCCCTGACCGACATGCTGCGCGACACCGCCGAACTCGGCGGCCGGGTCTTCCAGATCTGCGACTACCCGCCCATCGAGTCCTACGACGCGGCCCGGCTGGCCGACGTCCGCGCCACCGCGCACGACCTGGGCCTGCGCCTGGAGCTGGGCACCCGGGGCGTCCGCCCCGACCACCTGCGCGGATACCTGGACATCGCGGGCGCGCTGGGCGTCACCCTGGTCCGCTCCATGCTCAACACCGCCGACCACCGGCCCACCGCCGACGAGGCGACCGCGCTCCTGAAGGAGACGGTGCCCGCCTTCGCCGACGCCGGTGTGACGCTCGGTCTCGAGACGTACGAGCAGGTGTCGACCGACGACCTGCTGGCTGTCGTGCGCGGCGTCGACAGCGAGCACCTCGGCGTGGTCCTGGACCCCGGCAACAGCGTCGCCCGCCTGGAACGCCCGGTGGACGTGGTGGCCGCGACCGCGCCCCACGTGGTCAACATCCACGTCAAGGACTTCTCCTTCACCCGCCGCGACGGCTGGGTCGGCTTCACCTACGCCGGCTGCCCGCTCGGCGAGGGCCTCCTCGACCACGCCGGCATGGTCGCCGCGGTCCGCGAGGCGCGGCCCGGCCGCGACATCAACCAGATCGTGGAGCACTGGCTCCCATGGCAGGACGACGGCTTCGACACCACCGCCCGGCTCGAACACCAGTGGACGCAGCACAGCATCGACACCCTTCTGAGGAGCGAGTGAATGGCCACCGAGATCCAGACCCAGGTCGACGTCACGACCGTCGCCGTCATCGGGGCCGCAGGCAAGATGGGCCAGCGTGTCTCCAACAACCTCGTCGACAGCGACTTCCGGGTGCTGTTCAGCGAGGCATCGCCGAAGGGCCAGGAGCTGATCCGGGGCCTCGGCCGTGAGCTGACCGAGTCCGCGGCCGCCGCCGCCGAGGCCGACGTGGTCATCCTCGCCGTCCCGGACATCGTCCTCGGCGCGGTCTCCGAGGAACTCGTCCCGCTGATGAAGCCGGGCGCCGTCGTCCTCACCCTCGACCCGGCCGCCGCCTACGCCGGACTGCTGTTCGCCCGCGACGACGTCCACTACGCGTGCGCCCACCCCTGCCACCCGTCGGTGTTCCTGGAGCGCACCACCCAGGAGGAGTGGCAGGACACCTTCGGCGGCATCGCCGCGCCCCAGGAGGTGGTGGCCGCGTACGAGGGCGGCGACGACGCCAAGCAGCGGCTGGCCGACGCCGTCATCCGCGTCATGTACGCGCCCGTCGTCGACGTCCACTGGGTCACCGTCAAGCAGCTCGCCGTCCTGGAGCCGACCCTCGTCGAGACCATCGCCTGCATGGTCGGCGCCCTGCTGACGGAGGCGCTGCACGAGACCGTGCACACCGTCGGCGTCCCGGAGAAGGCGGCCCGCGCCATGCTCCTCGGCCACACCCAGGTCGCCCTCGCCAACACCCTCAAGGGCTCCAACCCGTTCTCCGACGCCTGTCTGATCGCCATGGACTACGGCCGTGAGTCGATCGTCCGCGACGACTGGAAGAAGGTCTTCGAGGACGACGAGCTGGACAAGGTCATCACGCGCATGCTCAAGATCAAGGAGATCAAGCGCTGATCCGATCCGATCGAGGGTCCGTGGCCGCCGCCGAGGCGACCGCGGACCCTTTTGAATGCCCGCACGGAGTTCCAAACATTCATTTCGTTCCGGCCGCCGGACATGGATCTCTCTTTACCTGTCGGGCCGTTGAGCGGGGATTTCGACGGACGGCCGTCTACGTGAAGTCGCACGGCAAAGTCAAGTGTTGACATGTCCTCAGCCTGTGGCTGATGATCACAGCTGTGTCAAGGAGCCCCTCAAGAAACTCCACATAACTCACGCATCAGGAACAACAGCTAAATTCCGCGTATTTCCCGGTCCATTTCCCCCACTCGCTGTCGCGGCGTTCTGACGTTGTGGCGTTCCGGCGCTCTGGACGTTCCGCCGTATCGGCGTCCCGGCAATTCGCCGCCGACCGGAGTCCCGTGGTGCCGCCGCGCGCCACGCCTCTGTCGCGCCCCAGGATCCCCCCGACAGGAAGGCCAGGCCGTGCCGGTGCAGAGCACCCCCCACCCCGCCCCCGCAGGTCAGGCCACCCGGGTCAGGGCCGCCTCCTTCGCGCAGCAGCGCCTCTGGTTCCTGGCCCAACTGCCGGGCGCGGGCGCCGCGTACAACGAGACCCTCGCCTTCACCCTCACCGGCCCACTCGATGTGAACGCCCTGGTGAGGGCGTTCGACGTGCTGGCCGACCGGCACGAGACCCTGCGGACCCGGCTGGTCGCCGAGGCCGGCGGAGTCCGTCAGCACATCGACCCGCCGGGCGCCGGGTTCGGCCTCGGCTTCGAGGACCTCGGACCCTCCGGCACCGCCGACGGGGGCGTCGCCGAGCGTCAACGGGACGAGGCCGAGCGGCCGTTCGACCTCGCGAAGGGACCTCTCGCCCGGGGCCGGCTGCTCGCCCTGGGCGATGGGCGCCACGTACTTCTCCTGACGCTGCATCACATCATTTTCGACGGCGCCTCGATGTTCGTGATGATGCGCGAAGTGGAGCTGCTGTACGCGGAGTTCACGGGCGGCGAGAAGGCGGATCTGCCGGAACTCGCGGTGCAGTACGCGGATCTCGCCGAGGCGCAGCGCGACGCGGTTCTCGGCGGTGACCTGGCCGTCCACGAGGAGCACTGGAAACGCGTCCTGGACGGAGCCCCCGTCGCGCTCGAACTGCCCCTGAGCGGACCGCGTCCGGCCGAACAGCGCTACGACGGCGGCCGGGTCGAGTTCGAGCTGGACACCGCGACGACCGCCGCGCTGGCCGAGCTGGCCGAGGCGCACGGCACCACCCTGTTCGTCACCGTCCTGACCGGCTGGTCGGTGCTGATGGCCCGGCTCTCGGGCCAGGACGACATCGTTGTCGGCTGCCCGGTCCGCGCCCGCCGCGCACCGGGGGCCGACGACCTGATCGGGTTCCTCGTCAACACCCTCCCGATGCGCGTCGACCTCTCCGGCGCCGTCACCGTCGCCGAAGCGCTGGCCCGCACCGAGAAGGCCGTGCGGGCGGCCCAGGCCCACCAGGAACTGCCCTTCGAGCGGATCGTCGAAGTGGTGAACCCGCCGCGCAGCGCCTCCCACTCCCCGCTGTTCCAGACCATGCTGGCCTGGGTCCCCGACCGGTACGGCCTGATGCGGCTGGACGGCGTGCAAATCGAGCCGCTCGCCATCGAGGACGCCCCCGCCAAGTTCGACCTCGCCCTGGCGGCGGCCGTCTCCGAGGGCCGCCTGAGCTGCCAACTCGACTACGCGACCGCGCTGTTCGACGCCCCCGCCGTCGAGCGCTGGGCCGTGCACCTGCGCCACCTGTTCACCGACATGACCCGGCACCCGGGCCGCGACATCCGCACCCTGGAGCTGATGGCGCCGGACGCGCGGCTGCGGCTCATCGAGGCGGGCGACGCCGCCGAGGCGGCACCCGCGCCCGCCGACCCGACCGCGACCGCCCTGCGCGCCGCCCCCTCCCTCACCGCCCTCTTCGAGGCGCGGGCCCGTGAACACCCCACCCGCACCGCCGTCGTGGACCGCGACCGCTCCCTCGACTACGGCACGCTCGACCGCGCCGCCAACCGGCTCGCGCACGCCCTGACCGCCCGCGAGGTCCGTCCGGGCGACGTCGTGGGCCTGCACGCGCGCCGCACCCGCGATCTGACCGTCGCCATCCTCGGCATCCTCAAGGCGGGCGCCGCCTACCTCCCGCTCGACCCCGGCCAGCCCGCCGAGCGGCTCACCGCGATGGTCGAGGACGCCCGCTGCCCCGTCGTCCTCAGCGACCACCCCGCCGACGCCCGCCCCGCGCACTGGCTCGACCTCGCCGCCGTCACGGCCGAGGGGACCGCGGACGACCGGCCGCCCGCCGGCGTGCCGCACGCGCCCGACCGGCTCGCGTACGTGATCTTCACCTCCGGCTCCACGGGACGGCCCAAGGGCGTCGCCGTCGAGCACCGCAGCGTCCTCAACCTCTTCGCCACCTGGCACGACCGGATGGGCACCGAACCGGGCGAGATCGGCTCGGCCTGGTCCAGCATCGGCTTCGACGCCTCCGTGCACGAACTGCTGCTGCCGCTCACCACCGGCGGCACCGTGCACATCGTCCCGGAGGAACTGCGCGGCGACCCCGGCGCTTTGCTCGCCTGGATGCGCGAACACGCCGTCACCCAGGCGTTCCTGCCGCCCGCGTACGTCCGGTGGATCGACGAGGACCCCGCGACCAGGCTCCGGGACCTGCCGCTGCGCAAGCTGCTGACCGGCGTCGAATCCCTCACCGAGGCGGCCCTGCACCGGATGACGCGGCTGCTGCCGGGACTGCGCGTCACCTTCGGCTACGGCCCCACCGAGGCGACCCTCTACAGCACCGCCCACTACGACTTCCGCCCCCTCGAACGCCCCTGCCCGATCGGCCGCCCGCTGCCCGGCACCCGCCTCTACCTCCTCGACGCCCGGATGCAGCCGGTGCCGCCAGGCGTCGTGGGGGAGGTGTACCTGAGCGGCGCGTCCCTGGCCCGCGGCTACCTGAACCGGCCCGACCTCACCGAGGAGCGCTTCCTGCCCGACCCGTTCGTGCCCGGCGCCCGCGTCTACCGCACCGGCGACCTCGCCCGCTGGGACGAGGACGGCCACGCCCACTACGCGGGCCGCGCCGACGACCAGGTCAAACTGCGCGGCTTCCGGATCGAGCCCGCCGAGGTCGAGGCCGCGCTGACCGCCCTCGACGGGGTCCGCGAGGCCGTCGTCCTCGTCGACCGCGACACCGCGGGCCAGCCCCGCCTCGTGGCCGGCGTCGGCCGCGGCGACACGCCCGCCCTCGCCGACCCGCGGGCCGCGCTCGCCCGCTCCCTGCCCGACTACATGATCCCGGCCGTCGTCGTCGACCTGGAGACCCTCCCGCTCAACCGCAGCGGCAAGGTCGACCGCGCCGCCCTGCTGAGCCTGGCGCACGAGCGGACCTCCGACCAGGTCAACACGGCGAGCCCGCGCGACCACATAGAACACGCCCTGTACCGGATATGGCAGGGCATCCTGCTCCACCCGGACATCGGGGTGAGCGACAACTTCTTCGACCTCGGCGGCACATCGCTCTCCGCCATCAAGATGGCGCACGACGTCGGCGAGACCTTCGGCCGCCGGCTGCCGGTCGCCGAGGTCATGGTGCGGCCGACCATCGAGGCGCTCGGCGCGCTGCTGCGCGAGGACGGTGCCGACCGCGCCCCCGGCAGCCTCATCGAGTTCCGCCCCGGCACAGGACCCCGGGTGGTCTGCGTCCACCCCGCGGGCGGCACCGCCTTCTGCTACCTCCCGCTCGCCGCCCACCTGCCCGAAGACACCGGCCTGTACGGCATCCAGTCACCCGGCGTGAACCCGGGCGAGGAGGTCCTGCCCACCGTGGAGGCCATGGCCGAGACCTACCTCGGCCTCCTCGAACCCCTCGGCGAGGGACCGCTCGTGCTGACCGGCCTCTCCTACGGCGGCCTCGTCGCCCACGCGATGGGACGGCTGCTGCACCGCGCCGGACGCACGGACGTCAGCGTCGTCCTGCTCGACACCCAGGCCACCGACGACCCCGCCGCCAGGGAGGCGATCGCGCCGGTCGACGAAGCCGAGTTCCGCGACAAACTCGTGAGGTTCAACGGGATGTACCCCGGCATCGACGACGCCCAGGTCGACCGCTACTTCCGCCTCTACAACCACAACCGGCTCACCGCCCGCGCACACGTCCCGGCCGCCTCACCCGCCCGGACGATCCTCGCCCAGGCCGTGCCCGACGCCGTCGACACCCCCGAGCACGCCGAGGTCCGGGCCTTCTGGCGGCGGCGCGCGCACGGCGACTTCCTCGTCGAGACGATGGAGTGCGACCACTGGGAGATCCTGGAGGGCGACGAGACCGCCCGGGTCGGCGCGCTGCTCGCCGCCGAACTCGCCCACCACGCACCACCGCGGGCCGGACGGACGCCCGCCGCGGCGTCGGCGGGGGAGGCGTGATGCACACCCCGCCCGCCCCCGCCGCCGCGCTCTCCCCCCTCGCCGCCGCCGTCCTCGACCAGGCCCGCCGCACCCCGGCCGCCGTCGCCGTCGAGGACGGCGACCAGACCCTCGACTACGCCGGACTCGACCGGCTCAGCGCCCGGGTCGCCGCCCGGCTGCGGGCCCGCGGAGTCCTCGCGGGCCAGGCCGTCGCCGTCTGCCTGCCCCGCTCCTGGCGTCTGGTCTGCGTGATGCTCGGCATCCGCCGGGCCGGCGCCACCGTCGTCCCGCTCGACCGGCTCAGCCCGCCCGAGCGGCAACGGCACATCCTCGACGACTCGGGCGCCGTCACCGTCGTCCACGACGGAACCACCGGGCACACCGGCGGAGTCCACGCCGACCTGCTCCTCGGACCGGAGGAACCCGAGACCGCCGACCCCGGCGGGCGGACCGGCGCGCGGGACCTGCCCGCCGACCCCCGGACGGCGTTCGTCTTCTACACCTCGGGCTCCACCGGCCGCCCCAAGGGCGTCGAGGTCACCGACGAGGGCGTGCTGCGGCTCGCCGGGCCCGGCTACCTCGACCTGCGGCCCGGCGCCCGCTTCGGCTGTCTCTCCAACCCGGCCTTCGACGCCCTCAGCTTCGAGGTGTGGACCCCGCTGCTCACCGGCGGCGCCTGCGTCGTGCTCGACGACACCCAGGCGCACAGCCCCGACCGGCTCGCGGCCGTCCTGCGCGAGCGCCGGGTCGACATCCTCTTCATCACCGTCGCCCTCTTCAACACCGTCTTCGAACAGGTGCCCGACTGCTTCGCCGGCGTCGGCCAGGTCCTGGTCGGCGGCGAACAGGTCAACTCCCGCCTGATCCGGCGCTGGTACCGGACCAACGCCGGATCGGGCACCGTCCTGCACAACGTCTACGGGCCCACCGAGGCGACGACGTTCGCGCTCTGCCACCCCATCCCGCCCGACTTCGACGGCGAGTCCATCCCCGTCGGCACCCCCCTCGCCGGCACCCGCGTCCTGGTCCGCACCGCCGAGGGCCACCCCGCGCGACCCGACGAGATGGGCGAACTCCTGCTCAGCGGACCGGCGTTGGCACGCGGCTACCGCAACCTCCCCGAACAGACCCGACGCGCCTTCGTCCACCTCCCGGACACCGACGGCACCGAGCGCCGCTGGTACCGCACCGGCGACCTGGTGCGCCAGGACACCCGAGGGCGGATCAGCTACGTCGGCCGCGCCGACCGGCAGGTCAAGGTGCGCGGCTTCCGCATCGAACCCGGCGAGGTGGAACGGCAGATCCTCACCCTGCCCGCCGTCCGCCAGGCGTACGTGTGCACCCGGCGCGACCCGGACGGCCGCAACGAACTGCTGGCCTTCCTCGTCGCCGACGACGACCTCGCCCTCGACGCCTGGGAACGCCACCTCACCGCCGCGCTGCCCGCCTACATGCGCCCCCACCACACCCACCGCGTCACCGCCCTCCCGCTCACCCCCAACGGCAAGGTCGACCGGGCCGCCCTGCTGCGCGACGCGGGCGCCCCCTGGCGCGCCACCCGCGACACCGCCGTCCCGGTCACCGACGCACAGCGGCCGGTGCTGGAGATCGCCGAGGAGATCCTCGCCGTCGGCGCCCTGCGCCCCGACGACCGCTGGATACCCAGCGGCGGCGACTCCCTCAAGGCGCTGCGCTTCCGCTTCGCGATCCTGCGCCGCTTCGCCGTCGACCTGCCTCAGGACCTCGTGCTGCGGGCCGACTTCGCCGCCCTCGCCGACGCCGTCCACGCCCCCGGCGCCGACGCGGGCCACCACCCGCCGGTGCCACCGGCGCCCGCCGAACCCGTCGCACCGGCCACCAGCGAGCAGGAACGCCTCTGGTTGCAGCAGCTGCGCGACCCCGAGGACCGCTCCTACGACGTCCCCCTCGTCCTCAGGGTCACCGGCGCCCTCGACCCGGCGGCCCTGCGCCGCGCGCTGCGCGCCCTGGTCGCCGCCCACCCCGCCCTGCGCACCCGCCTGGTCCCCACCCCGGACGGCCTGCTCCAGCGCACCGAGGAACCCTACGACCCCTGGCAGCCGTGCGAGAGCCGGCCGGGGGAGCGGTGGCAGCAGACCGCCGACCGCTTCTTCGCCCACCGCTTCGACCTCGCCGAGCCCCGGATGCTGCGGGCCGGCTGGGCCGAGCGCGCCGACGGCGGCCTGCTGCTCCTGCACCTGCACCACGCGGCCGTCGACGGCTGGTCCCTCAACCTCCTCTTCCGCGACCTCGGCGCCGCCTACGCCGACCAGGACCACCACCGGGCGCCGGGCACCACGCCCCTCGACTTCGCCCGCTGGCAGCGGGAGTGGCACGACACTCCCGCCTACCGCGAGCACCGCACCCGCCTGCTCGCCCACTACGACGACGCTCCGCAGCCGTCGCCCGCGCTGCCCGCCCCCGAGACGCGGGGCAGGCCAGGCGCGCGGCTGCTGCGCACCTCGCTCGACCTGGTCCGCCGCACCGCCCTCGACCGCCGCGCCGCCGACCTCGGCCTCACCCGGTTCCAGCTCCTGGTCTCCGCGTTCACCGCGAGCCTGTACGGCGTGACCGGCCAGACCAGGCCCCTGATCGCCGCCCCGGTGGCGAACCGGCCGCGCCCCGAGTTCGCCGACGCCGTGGGCATGTTCGCCAACACCGTCCTGCTCGACCTCGTCGCCCGGCCCGACGACTCCCTCGCCGCCCACCTCACCGCCCACGCCGACACCGTACGCACCGTCCTGCACGGACAGGAGGTCGCCCTCGCGGACGTCCTCGCACAGCCGGCGCTGCGCGAGCGCACCCCGCTCTTCGACTACCTCTTCGTGCTGGAGAACACCGAGATCTCCGCACTGGAGTTCGACGGCTGTGAGATACGGCAGCGCTGGCCCGAGCCGCTCGGCGCCAAGTGCGCCCTCACCCTCTCGGTGGTCGAGCACGACGCCGGGTTCGACTGCCTCTGGGAGTACCGGGACGACCTCGGCACCGAGCGCGCCGAAGCCGCCGCCCGCCTCTTCCGCGACGCCCTCGACCACCTCACCGCCGACACCGGCGCCACCCTGCGCGACCTCGTCGCCCCCTACCGCGAGGCCCTGCCCGAGCCCGGCCGCGCCGCCGCGACCGAACCGGACTTCACCACCGTCGCCGACGGCTTCGCCCGCCAGGCCGCCCGCACCCCCGACGCCCCCGCCGTCACCCTCGGAGCCACCACCCTCACCTACGCCGAACTCGACGCGCAGGCCCACGCGTTGGCGGCCACCCTGAGCGCACTCGCCCCCGCGGACCCGGCGGCGCCCGCCGCCGTCGCCCTCTACCTCCAGCCCTCCGTGGAACACATCGTGGCCGTCCTCGCGGCGGCCCGCCTCAACCTGACCGTCGTCCCCCTCGACCCCGCCTACCCGCCGGCCCTGCTCCGCCACGTCCTCGACCAGGCACAGCCGCTCTGCGTGCTGGCCGCCCCCGCGGACCTCGACGTCCTCGACACCCTCGCCCCGCCCACGCTGCCCCGCCACCCCCTGACCCTCGCCGACGCCCCGCCACCCGCCCAGGCCGCCCCCGCCCATGGGGGACTGCGCCCGCTGTACACGCTGTTCACCTCCGGCTCCACCGGCACCCCCAAGGGCGTCCAGGTCCCCGACCGCACCCTGTGCAACCTGCTGACCTGGCAGCGCACCGACGGCGGCCTCGAACGGCCCGCCGTCACCCAGCAGTTCTCCATGCTCTCCTTCGACGTCTCCTTCCAGGAGATCCTCACCACCCTCTGCTCGGGCGGCGAACTGCGCCTGGTCAGACCGGCCTGGCGGCAGGACGTGCCCACCCTGCTGCGGGAACTGGAGAGCGGCGGAGCGGAACGGATCTTCCTGCCCTACGTGGCCCTGCAACTGCTCGCCGAACACGGCACGCGCGCGGGCCTCTACCCCTCAAGGCTCCGCGAAGTCGTCACCGCCGGGGAGCAGTTGGTCTGCACCGACGCCATCCGCCGCTGGTTCGCCGAACTGCCGCGCAAGGCAAGCCTGTTCAACCACTACGGTCCGACCGAGACCCATGTCGTCAGCGCGCTGCGCCTCCAAGGCGACCCCGCCGACTGGCCCACGCGCCCGGCGATCGGCCACCCGGTGGCGGGCGCCGTCCTGCGGGTCGTCGACGAGGCGGGGCTCCCCGTGCCGCCCGGCGTCACCGGCGACCTCCTCATCGGCGGCCCGATGGCGGGCCGCTGCTACCTCGGCGACCCCGCCGACCACCACGCCCGGTTCGTCGAGGACCCCGCCCTCGGCACCCTCTACCGCACCGGCGACCTGGCCCGCTTCGACCGGCAGGGCCTGCTGCACTACGCGGGCCGCGACGACGGCCAGGTCAAACTGGGCGGCCACCGGCTGGAACTGGGCCAGATCGAGGCCGCGCTGCTCCAGTACCCCGGGATCGCCGGCGCCGTCGCCGCCGTCACCGACGGGCTGCTCGTCGCCGTCCTGGCGTGCCAGGGTCCCGACCCGGAACCCGCCGGCCTCGCCGCCCACCTCGTCGGCCTGCTCCCGGCCTATGTGCGGATCGCCCGGTACCGTCTGGTGGCCGACCTGCCGCGCACCCCGAGCGGCAAACTGGACCGGCGCGCGGCCCTCACCGCCCCCGGCCGCGAGCTGCTGACGGCCGCCGCGACGGGCGGCGCGCTCTCCCCGCTCGAACGACGGCTGACCGACCTCTTCGAGTCCGTGACCGGCCGGACCGTCGCCGTCGACCAGAGGTTCTTCGACGCCGGTGCCACCAGCCTCGACCTGATGCGCTTCCAACTGCGCTGCGCGGGCGAGGGCGATCTCCCGTTCTCCGTACCGGACTTGTTCGAGCACGTCACGCTCCGCGCGCTGGCCGGGCTCGTCACAGGGCAGGCCGCCCCCGAGGCCCCCGCCGAACCGGCCGCACCGGCACCGCCGACCCGCCCACGGCTCACCGACGAGCCCGTCGCCGTCATCGGCATGGCCGTACGGCTGCCGGGCGCCCCCGACCTCGCCGCCTTCTGGGACCTCGTCACCACCGGCCGCCGGGGCATGGAGCACTTCGACGCGGCCGACGGACTCGTCGGCGTCCGCAGCCAGTTGGCCGACCCCCTCGCCTTCGACCCGGCCCGCTTCACCATCAGCCCGAACGAGGCGCGGCTGATGGACCCGCAACAGCGCCAGCTCCTCATGAACTGCGTCGAGGCCCTCAGCCACGCGGGACTCGGCGCCCCCACCGGACAACGGATCGGCCTGATCGCCTCCTGCGGCGAGAACACCTACTTCCAGCGCCTGCTGCGCGACGCGGACCCGGACGCGCTGCCCGACACCTTCCGGCTCGCCCTGCACCACGAGAAGGACTTCCTCGCCACCAAGGCCGCCTACCATCTCGGGCTCACCGGACCGGCGTTCACCGTCCAGTCCGCCTGCTCCAGCTCCCTCCTCGGCGTCCACCTCGCGGTCGGCGCGCTGCGCCAGGGCGACGCCGACGTGATGCTCGTCGGCGGCGTCCTCGTCGACCCCGAGCTGACCGACGGCTACCCCTACCGGCCGCAGCACATCTTCTCGCCCGACGGCCACTGCCGGCCCTTCAGCGCGGACGCCGAGGGCACCGTCGGAGCCAGCGGCACCGGCGTGGTCGTCCTCAAACCGCTCGCCGCCGCCCGCCGCGACGGCGACACCGTGTACGCCGTCGTCACCGGCTCGGCCGTCAACAACGACGGCGCGGACAAGATGAGTTACAGCGCCCCCGCGCTCGCCGGACAGCGTGCCGCGCTGCGCGCCGCCCTCGACCGCAGCGGACGCACCGGCGCCGACCTCGGCTACGTCGAGGCGCACGGCACCGGCACCCGGCTCGGCGACCCCGTCGAGGCCGCCGCGCTGCGCCAGGCGTACGGACTCGCCGACGACGCCCGGGTCGCGCTGTCGTCGGTCAAGAGCCAGATCGGGCACCTGGGCGCGGCGGCCGGTGTCGTCGGCCTGGTGCGCGCGGTGCTCGCCGTGCACCACGGGACCGTCCCGCCCACCGCCGACTTCGACCGGCTCAACCCGGAGATCGAGGACGGCCCGTTCCGCGTCCCGGTCACCGCCGAACCCTGGCCAGCCGGCCGCCCCCGGGTGGCCGCCGTGAGCAGCTTCGGCATCGGCGGCACCAACGCCCATCTGCTCCTCGAACACCCGGAACCCGAGCCCGCCGACCCCGATGCCGCCGCCCCCGCCCCGGCCGAACCGGTGCCGTGCCTGCTGCTGTCGGCCGGCTCGGAGACGGCGCTGCGCGCGGACGCCCACCGGATCGCCGACTACCTCCAGGCCCACCCCGACACCTATCCGCGGGTGCTGCGCCACCTCAGCCACGGACGGCCCGCGCTCGCCCACCGTGCCGCGGCCGTCTGCCCCGACGCCGACTCCGCCGTCGCCTGGCTGCGCTCCCCGATCCCGGTCACCGCCCCGACGCCGGCCACCGCGCCGCCCGCCGGGCAGCTCGACCCGCACGCCCTCGCCGCGGCCTGGACCGCGGGACACACCCCCGACCGCCCGGCAGCCCCGGCCCCCGCGCCCTGGGACTTCCCGCCGCCCGCCTTCGACACGGCCGTCCACGACTTCCCGCGCGCACCCCGGCCGACGGCCACCGCGCCGCACGCTCCCGACGACCTGACCCCCTCCGGCGCTCCCGGGACGACGGCCACCGCGCGGCATCAGCCCGCCGAGCCGACGGCGCACACCCCCGACGACCCGCCGTCCGTCCGGCTGCCCGCCGGACGCTGGCTGCACCAGCCGCTGTGGACCCGGCTGCGCCGCGCCAGGACCGGGGCACGCAACGCGCCGCGCACCGCCGTCGTCACCACCCCGACCGGCACCGACGGCGAGACCTGGCGGTTCCTGGAACGCCACTACGGCCGGGTCGTGACCGTGCGCGCCGGCACCGCCTTCACCCGCCTCGACGACGACCGCTACGAGGCCGACCCCGGCGACCCCGAACACCTCGCCGCCCTCCTCGACCGCGTCACCGCGCCCGGCACCGCCGTGGACTGGCTGCACACCCTGCCGCTCGCCCTCGACGGCGCCCTGACCGTGGCCGCCCTGGAGACCGCCCAGCGAGCCTGCCTCGACACCGTCGCCGCCCTCGCCCGCGCCGTCGCCGACCTCCCGGAGAGCCGCAGGCCCCGCCTCTGGCTCCTCTCCCACCAGGCGCAGCCGG
Organism: Streptomyces griseoviridis; assembly: GCF_005222485.1. Taxonomy (NCBI): domain Bacteria; kingdom Bacillati; phylum Actinomycetota; class Actinomycetes; order Kitasatosporales; family Streptomycetaceae; genus Streptomyces; species Streptomyces griseoviridis. The sequence continues at coordinate 423,313 of NZ_CP029078.1, read as the reverse complement.
TCACCGGAACCGTCCGCACCCCCGAGGCGGGGCTGCTCGCCGCCGCCCTCGACGTCCCCCGGCAGGAACTGGGCGTCAGCCCGCGCTGGGCCGACCTGCCGGGCCCGCGCCCCGCCGACTGGGCCGCCCACCTGGCCGACCTGCTCCTCGACGACACCCTCACCGCCCAGGAGACGGCCCTGCGCGACGGCTACTGGTGGCGCCGCACGCTCCAGCCCGTCCCGGTCCCCGACGCGCTCGCGCCGACGATCCGCACGGCGGCCCCCGGCACCCACCTGGTGCTCGGCGGCACCGGCGGGATCGGCGCCACCCTCGCCGCCCGGCTGCTCGAACACCCCGGCAACCGGGTGGTGCTGCTCGCGCGTGGCGCCGCCGTCCCGGACGCGCTGCGGGCCGTCGCCGACCGCGTCACCCTGGTCAGCGCCGACCTCGCCACGGAGGACCCCGGGACGATCGCCGACCGGCTCGCCCCGCACCTCGACGACCTCGCCGGCATCGTGCACGCCGCGGGCACCGCCGCGGGCGGGCTCCTCGCCCGGCGCGAGCCGTCCGCCGCCCGCCGCACCACCGCGGCCAAACTCCGCGGCGCCCTGCTCGTCGAACGGCTCATCGCCGAACACGACCCGGACTACGCGCTGTCCTGCTCCTCGACGGCCGCCCGGTTCGGCGGCGTCGGCCAGTTCGACTACGCGGCTGCCAACGCCTGCCTGGACGCCTACGCCCACTACACGCCCCCGGGCGGCGACGACGCCACCGTGCGGATGAGCGTCGGATGGGACGTCTGGCGGGAGGTCGGCATGGCCGAGCACGCGCTGCGCACCGACGCCCGCCACCAGCTCCACCTCGCGGTGGGGCTCACCCCCGAGGAGGGCGCGGCCGTCTTCGAACGCGCCCTGCACCTGCAACTGCCGTACCTGATGGCCAACACCACGGACCCGGCCGACGCGCGCGCCTTCTACGAACCGGCGCCCGCCGCCCGCCAGGCCGCCCCCGCGCCCCGGGTCACCGACCCCACCGCCGACCTCACCGAGGTGCTGCTCGGCCTCCTCGGCGTCACCGCCGTCGACCCGCACGCCCCGCTCTACGACCTCGGCGCCGACTCGCTGACCCTGCTGGAACTCCTCGACGAGGTGAAGCGCCGCTTCGACACCGACATCGACCTCGCCCGGCTCAGCCACCGGGTCAGCCTCGCCGAGATCCTCGGCCACCTCGGCGCCGCCGAACGCGGCCGGGAGCCGGTCGACGTCGAGGTGTGGCAGCACGGCCGCGGCCCCGACGTGCTCTGCCTGCTCCATCCGGTCGGCGGCGACATCCTGGCCTACCGCCCGCTGGTCGGCGCCCTGCCCGACGACCTGACGGTCTGCCTGATCGCCGACCCGGCGCTGCGCGACCCCGACCTGCCCGCCCGGACCCTCACCGCCCGCGCGGAACACTATCTGGCCGCCGTCCGCGCGCGGTTCCCCGAGCCGGGCCGCCGACTGCGGCTCGCCGGCTGGTCGTTCGGGGCCTGGACGGCGCTGTCGATGGCCGCGCACGCCGAGGCACAGGGCGCGGCGGTGGCCGCCGTGCACCTCATCGACCCGCCCCCGCCGCACGCGGGGCGCCGCCTCGCCGGCTACGACGAGGACCAGGTGGACGCCGTCTTCGCCCGCGAGCTGACCGGCAACGGCGGCGGGCTCCCGGAGTCGGGACGCGCCTACGCCGAACGCCTCGCGCGCTGCTGCCGCGCCAACCTCGCCGCCATGGCCGAGCACCGGCTGCCCCGCCTCGACGCCACCCCGGCCACGGTGTTCCTCGCCGACCGCCCGGTCGACGAGGGGCTCCTCGCCCCCGACCCGACCGCGCCGGGCGACTGGGACGCGCACCTGCCGCACCTCACCGGCGTGCACCGGATCGACGCCGACCACTACGGGATCGTCGCCGCGCCGCGGGTCGCGGAGATCGCCGCCGCGCTCGCCGCGGCACCCCCCGCCCGCCTGCCGCACCCCGCCGGACGCCCCTGACCCGCGGCCACCCGCACGTCCTGCTCCCCGCCCCCACCCATCCAGCGCACGGAGGTCCCTCATGGAGGACTACGCCCTCGAAGCCGTCGAACGGCTCACCACCCGCCCCGCCGAGCCCTACGACACCCTCACCGTCGACCCGATCACCCCGCTGCTCGGCGCCGAGATCGGCGGCCTCGACCTCTCCCGGGAGCTGACACCGCAGCAGGAGAAGGAACTCATCCGCGCCTTCCACACCCACCATGTGCTGGTCTTCCGCGACCAGGACCTCACACCCGAGCAGCACAAGCGGTTCGCGGGCGTCTTCGGCGCCCTGCACCCGGTCACCCTCCCCGTCGAGGGGTCCGACCCCTACATCCTGGACATCAAGGCGAACAAGGAGTCACGGCAGGTCGCGGGCAACGGCTGGCACTCCGACGGCACCGCCGACGCCGAGCCGTCCCTCGGTTCGCTGCTGTACATCACCACGATCCCGGAGGGCGGCAGCGGCGGCGACACCCTCTTCGCCAACATGCACCTCGCCCACGACCTGCTCTCACCCGCCCTGCGGGGCTTCCTCGGGAGCCTCACCGCCGTCCACGACGGCGCCCTGCCGTGGACCGCCGCGGGGCAGACCCCGCCGCCCGAGTACGACGTGCCGCGCACCGAACACCCGGTCGTGGTGCGCCACCCCGAGAACGGCCGCAAGCTGCTGTTCGTCAACGCCCCCTACACCTCGCACATCCCGCAGCTGTCGCGCGCCGAGAGCGACACCCTGCTGGAGATGCTGTACGCGCACATCGCCCGCACCCCGCTGCTGCACTGCCGGGTCCGCTGGCAGGAGCGCACCCTGGTCCTCTGGGACAACCGCAGCGTCCAGCACCACGCCGTGTGGGACTACTTCCCGCACACCCGTGAGGGCCGCCGGGTGGCGATCGACGGCACCGCCCTGCACGCCTGACCCGCGACCGGCGACCGGCACCCGCCCCTGCCCGCCCCGGAGCACGGCCGCGGGCCGTCGCCGACGCCACGACGGCGCCGGGACGACGGCCCGCGGGGCCGCGACGGGCCTGCGCGCGCGGCTACTTCAGGGCCGCGGCGAACAGCGGCACGACGTGGTCCACCGCGTAGCCCACGGAGAGCACGGAGTTGGTGGCGAACGCCCTGCTGAGGACGCTGTCGCCCTCGAAGACCACCGAGTGGCCCGCCTTCACCGCGGGCAGCGACGTGAACAGCGGATCGGTGGAGATCTTGGCGGCCTTGACGCCGATCGGCGCCATCACGACCAGGTCGGCGTCGAGCATCTGGAGGTTCTCCTCCGAGACGTCGACGGAGAACGAGGCGCCCGCCTTCGCGTCGACGTCCGGGTTGTTGCGGAAGCCCAGCGCCTGCACGAAGTTGACCCGGTCGGTGCCCTGGACATAGGCGCCCCAGCCGCTGGAGGTGCGGGAACCCACGGTGATGGTCCTGCCCTTGAACTCGGGGTGCGCCTTCGCGGCGGCCGCGGACTTCGCCTCGGTGGCGGCGATCAGCTTCCTGCCCTCGTCGGCGAGGCCCAGCGCCCGGGAGACCATCGTGGTCTGCTTCTGCCACGAGATCTTGTACTGGTCGCTGCCCTTGGGCACCCCGATGGTCGGCGCCATCTTGCTGAGCGTGTCGTAACGCGTCCGGTCGCCACTGGACTTGACGTCCAGGATCAGATCGGGCTTCAGCGCCGCGATCTTCTCGTACTCGGGCTCCAGGGTGCCGATCCTCTGCGGGCTCTTGTCGTAACGGCCCTTCGCCCAGGGGCCCGTGCCGTCGCCGCCGAAGGCGAGCCAGTCGCTCTGGCCGACCGGCTGCACTCCGAGCGCGAGCGCCGTCTCGGCGTCGCCCCAGCCGAGCGCCACCACCCGCGCGGGCCGCGAGGGGACGGTGACGGTACCGAACTTGGTGGCGACCTTCGCCGGGAAGGCCCCGGAGTCGGCCGAGGCCCCGGAGGACGCCGATCCGGTGCCGTCCGACGAGGAGCCGCACGCGGTGACCGTGCCCAGCAGGGCCAGGAGCAGGGCGGCGGCCAGCGCGCGCACGGGACGGCGTCCGCGCCGGGTGGGGGAGGGCAGTGACATGGCCGGCTCTTTCTGTGGTCGTCCGTCAGACGGACGGGGCGGTGATGTGGTGGCGGCCGAGGGGGACGACCATCGGGGTCCCGGACGCCGGGTCGGGGACGACCGTCGAGCGCAGCCCGAAGACCTCCTCGACCAGGGCCTCGGTGACGATGTCGCCCGGCACGCCCTCGGCGACGATGCGGCCCGCCTTCATGGCGACCAGGTGATCGGCGTACCGGCAGGCCAGGTTGAGGTCGTGCAGGACCAGGGCGAGGGTGACGCCCCGGTCGCGGTTGAGGTCGGTCAGCAGGTCGAGGACGTCGAGCTGGTGGCTGATGTCGAGATAGGTGGTGGGCTCGTCGAGGAGCAGCACGTCGGTCTCCTGGGCGAGCGCCATGGCGATCCAGACGCGTTGGCGCTGGCCGCCGGAGAGTTCGTCGACGGACCGGTCGGCCAGGTCGAGGACGTCCGTCGCGAGCAGCGCGGCGGCGACCGCCTCGTCGTCGGCGCGCGTCCAGCGGCGGAACCAGCCCTGGTGCGGATAGCGGCCCCGGCCGACGAGGTCGGCGACCGAGATGGCGTCGGGGGCCACCGGTGACTGCGGCAGCACCCCGAGCGTGGCGGCCACCTGTTTCGTGGGGGTGCGCCGGATGTCGCGCCCGTCGAGCAGGACGGCGCCCGCGGTGGGCGGCAGCAGCCGGGCCATGGCCCGCAACAGGGTCGACTTCCCACAGGCGTTGGGGCCGACGACGACCGTGATCCGGCCGGGCGGCAGCGTCAGGTCGAGCCGCGGGACGACCTCGCGCTCCCCGTAGCCCAGGCTCAACTCGCTGGCCCGGAGCGTATGGGCTGCGGTCATCGTCGTCTCCTCACGGATGCGGATGCGGATGCGGATGCGGATGCGGATGGGGATGTGGATGGGGATGCGAATGTGGGGGTGCGTAGGGGGTGTTGATGGCCGCGGTGGCGGTGGCGGTGGCGGTGGCGGTGGCGGTGGCGGTGGTGGCCGGGCGGCCGCGGCGGCACGGGTCAACCACCCGTGCCGACGCGGTGGGCGCGGGCGAGCAGCCACAGCAGATAGGGCGCGCCGACCACGCTGGTGACGATGCCGACCGGCAACTGGGTCTGCGGCAGCAGGTGTTGGCCCAGCAGATCGGCCGCGGCCGTCAGCGCCGCCCCGGCCAGCGCGGCCGGCAGCAGCACCGCGCCGTGGCCGGGCAGCAGCCGGCGGGCGATCGGCGGCGCGACGAACGCCACGAAGCCGACCGGCCCCGCGGCGGCCGTCGCCACCCCGGTGAGCGCGGTGGCGCAGGCGAGCAGGGCCAGCCGGTCGCGTTCGACGCGGGCGCCGAGCCCGGCGGCCGTGCCGTCGCCCAGTTGCAGCGCGGGCATCGCCCGGGAGGCCGCGAAGGAGAGCGGGACGAGTACCGCCGACGCCAGCAGCAGCGGCCAGAAGTGCGGCCAGGAACGGGCGTTGAGGCTGCCCGCCAGCCAGACGAACGCCTGCTGCGCCTCGGTGACCTCGGAGCGGGTCATCAGATACGAGACGACGCTCGAGAGACCCGCGCCCACCCCCACGCCGATCAGCACGAGACGGTGGCCGCCCACGCCGTGGCGCCAGGCCAGCAGATAGATCGCGGCCCCCGCGACCAGGGCGCCCGCGAACGCGGCCCCGGACAGGGCGAGTCCGCTGACGCCCCAGACCAGGGAGGCGAGGACGGCGGCCACGGCGGCGCCGGACCCGACGCCGATGACGTCGGGGCTGGCCAGCGGGTTGCGCAGCAGAGCCTGGAACAGGGCTCCTGACAGCCCCAGGCAGAACCCGACAAGCAGCGCCAACAGGGCGCGCGGCAGCCGCAGTTCGACGACCACGAAGCGGGTGCCCGCGTCGCCGCCGCCCAGCAGCGTGGACCAGACGTCGGCCACCGGGACGGCGAGGTCACCGGTGCACAGGGCCAGGGTGAAGACCGCGAGCACGGACAGCACCAGCGCCGCGCAGACCGTGGTGAAGCGCGCCCGCCGACGGGCGCGGAGCCCGCTCAGCCGCGCGGCGGCGCCCCTCACCTCCGGGCGCCCGAGCACCGGCGCCGGCCCCTTCACAGCGCCCCCCGCGCCGAGCGGCGGACCAGCAGCACGAACGGCACAGAGCCGACGGCCGCCGTCACCACCCCCACCTGCACCTCGCCCGGCGGTGCCACCACCCGCCCGAGGACGTCCGCGAGCAGCAGCAGGACCGGCGCGAGCAGCGCGCTGTAGGGCAGCAGCCAGCGGTGGTCGGGCCCGGTCAGCAGCCGCGCCGCGTGCGGCACGGCGAGCCCGACGAAGCCGAGCGGGCCCGCGACGGCGGTCGCGGCCCCGCACAGCAGCACCACGCAGAGCGCCGCGCAGAGCCGGGTGACGCCCAGCCGCTGGCCGAGGCCGCGGGCCACGTCGTCGCCGAGCGCGAGCCCGTTGAGCCGCGGCCCGAGGGCCTGGGCGAGGACGACGCCGATCACGACGAACGGCAGCGCCTGCCGCAGGACATCGATGTCACGCCCGTTGAGCGCGCCCACCTGCCAGAACCGGAACTGGTCGAAGGTGCGGCTGTCGGTGAGGAGCATCGCGCTGGTCACGGAGGAGAGCACGGCCGTGGTCGCGGCGCCCGCGAGGGCCAGCTTCACCGGGGTCGCGCCCTCCCTGCCGAGGCTGCCGACGCCGTACACCAGCACCGCGGCCAGGCAGGCGCCGAGGAAGCCGAACCAGATGTACTGGCCGGGCTCGGTAAGGGACAGGACGCTGATCGCGAAGACCACCGAGACGGCGGCGCCCGCGTTGACGCCGAGCAGGCCGGGGTCGGCGAGCGGGTTGCGGGTCAGGCCCTGGATGACGGCGCCGGCCAGCCCGAGTGCCACGCCGGCCAGCAGTCCGGCCAGGGTGCGCGGCAACCGCACCTGGTGAACCACGAGTTGGCCGCGCACCGCGCTGTCGGGGGTGAACACGCCGTGCAGCACGTCGTGGAGGGAGACCTGGCCCGAACCGACCGTGAGGCTGAGCGCCGTCGCCGCGCACAGCAGGAGGGCGAGGAGCGCGAGGCCCGCGCCGAGTGCCGCCGTTCCCGGCCGGCGCGCTCGGGCAGTGGTGCTCGGCGCCGCGTCCGTCGTCGTGCTCACCTGGACCCCAGTTCTGTTTAGGCAAGCCAAACCTAACATCAGATAAAGTGGGCCGGGCAACCAGTGGTCGGTATCAACTACAGGGGTCGGCTTGTCCCGGACGATCGAAGCGAACGCGCCGGCCGGCGACGGCTGGGCCGAACTGACCTCACGTCAGGAGCTGCGCGAACTGCTCGGCGGACAGCCGCACCCGGTCGTCGTCGACAAGGTGCACGACCGGCTCACCGACGACGATCTGGAGATGCTCGGCCGGGCGCCGTTCTGCCTGCTGGCGACCTCCGACAAGCACGGCAACTGCGATGTCTCACCGCGCGGCGACGGGCCCGGCTTCACCCATGTCGTCGACGCGGCGACGCTCGCCCTGCCCGACCGGCCGGGCAACCGGCGCGGCGACAGCTTCCACAACATCCTGGACAACCCGCACGCGGGGCTGCTCTATCTGATCCCGGGCAGCAAGGACGTGCTGCGGGTCAACGGCCGGGTCCGCATCCTCACCGACGCGCCGTTCTTCGACGCCCTCGCCGAGCAGGGCAGGCGCCCGGCGCTCGCGCTGCTCGTGGAGATCGAGGAGATCTTCCGGCACTGCCCGCAGTCGCTGCGCCGCGCGGGGCTGTGGGACCCGGACTCCTGGGGCGGGCGCTGAGGCCCGGCCCAGGAGGGGCACGGCTCAGACGTCCGACGGGTCCTTGGGGGCGAGCAGGATCGCGGCGGAGCTGGCGTGCGCGACGGCGTCGCTGACCCGCGGGTTGAACAGCGCCTCCACGGAACCGCGCTGATGCGGGCTCAGCACGATGAGGTCGGCGCCGAACTCCTCGGCCGCCTCCGCGATCGTCGAGGCGATCTGCGTCGTCAGGCCGTTGGCCAGGGCGCCGTCGACCTTCACGCCCTGCTCGTGCAGGGTGGCCACCGCCTCGTCCAGGACGGCCTTCGCCTCGGCGTCGTCCTCCAGCGGGACGACGGTGGCGAGCGCGGCGGCGGAGGCGATGACGTGCAGGACGCGGACCTCGGCGCCCGCCAGCCGGGCCAGCTCACCGGTGAGGCGGACGGCGGAGTGACGGGCGGGGCTGGGGTCGACGGCGACCAGGATGCGCTGGAACATGAACTCTTCTTCCGTTGGCTCTGCGTGCTCACGAGCGACGCCGGCCTCCGGCGTCACCTGGGCCAACGTCCGGGGCGGCGGCGGACTTCCCGGTCCCGGTGTCGTGATCGTCTCACCCGTCCGCTGACATGATCGGCGAGGACGCGGGCAAGGCGGCGCCCCGCCCGCGCCGGCCTTCGCGGTTAGGGTCCTCGGCATGACCGACAACTCCTCGCGCTCCGTCACCGTCGAGCGCACCAGCACCGGCCGTTTCACGGCGACGAACCCGCGCGGCGGCACCCTCGACTTCGGCACCGGGGCCGCCGGCGACACCACCTTCACCCCGGTCGAGCTGCTGCTCGCGGCGCTCGGCGGCTGCACCGCGGTGGACGTGGACGTCGCGACCAGCCGGCACGCCGAGCCGTCCCGCTTCACCGTGTCGGTGGCCGGCACCAAGGTCGACGACGAGCTGGGCCAGCGGCTCACCGACCTCGCCGTCACCTTCCACGTGACCTTCCCCGACGGCGAGGGCGCGGAGCGGGCGCGGGCGATCCTGCCGCGCGCGGTACGGACGTCGCACGACCGGCTCTGCACGGTCAGCCGCACGGTGGAGGTCGGCACGCCGGTCGCGACGGCGGTCGAGGAGGGCTGACCTTCCGGCCTGCCCCCCCCCGGCGATTCTCCGCCTTCCCGCCTTCCCGCCTTCCCGCCTGCCCGGTCCTGCGGTTCCCGGCGGTCCGGCCGCGGCGGTTCGGCCGCTCTCCGCCGCCGGGCACGGCGCTCGGCGGCGGAGGCCGGGAACGCCGGGAATGCCGGGCACGGCGCCCGGCGGTCAGGCTGCCGGCCCGCTGAGGGGCGGGCCGGGGGAGTGGGGGTGGTCAGGCGGCCTGGCGCAGCTCGTGCTTCCAGAAGCCGGAGAAGAAGATTCGTTCCTTCGGAAGCCCGGCCCGGCGCAGATGCCGGCGCCCCTCGGTGGCCAGCGTCGACTCGCCGACGACGAACGCGTACCCGGAGGTGTCGGCGGGCGTGTGCCGCAGCAGCTCGTCGAGCGCGGCGGCGCCCGGCACGGACGCGCGGTCGTCCCGGACGATCCAGGTGACGCTCACCCCGGCCGGTGCCGTGAGCGGGCGCCGGTCGGCGGGGTGCGGGACCTCCTGGATGAGCCGGCCCACGGTCCCGGGCGGCAGCGACCGCAGGATGCCGGTGGCGGCGGGCAGCCCGGTCTCGTCGGCGACGACGAGGACCTCGGAGGCGTCGGGCGGGCAGTCGAACAGGACGCCCTGGTCGAGGAGGGCCAGCGGGTCACCGGGCCGCGCGCCGCACGCCCAGATCGCGGCGCCGCCCTCCAGCTCGCCCGAGGGGCCCCGGTGCACGACGAAGTCGATGTCCATCTCCGCCGTCTGCGGGCGGAAGTCGGCCACCGTGTAGTTCGCGCAGTGCGGGCGCTCCTCCTCGGGGATCGCCAGGTACGGCTGCCACCACCGGGTGCCGTCGACCACCGGCAGCCGCAGCGTCTCCTGGTGGGGGAGCTGGAAGAACAGCCGGAACCAGTGGTCGTATCCCAGCCACGGGAACTCGGCGAGTTCGGGACCTGTGACGGTCACCCGGTGCATGGAAGGGGAGACGCGCTCGGTACGCACGACCTCGGCGCGGAACATCCTGGGGTGCTGGGGCATCAGCCTGTGGATCTTCGCCATGAAGGAAGGTTAGCCTAAGTTTAGTGCCAACTCATCGAATCAGGTGAGGCTTACCTCACCCGATCTCCCCTTCCGGTCCCGAGGTCTCCTCCGTCAGCCGATCGGCTCCGGCATCGGCCGCACGTCATAGGCGAGTTCGATGGTGTCGCCGGTGGCCGGATCGCCCAGCTCCACGCGCCAGCCGTCGGCGAACTGGTCCACCCCGTGCGCCATCGGGATCGTCCCGGAGATCAGCACCGTGCCCGGCACCAGCTCGCCCCGGGCACGCAGCACGCCGACCCAGTACGCCGGGGTGAGCAGTTCGGCGAGCGTGCCGCGCTGGATCTCGCTCTCCCGGCCGCCGTGCGAGACCCAGGCGCGCAGGGTCAGTTCGTCGATCCTGGACTCGACGTCCGCCAGCCGCCAGGCGCGGCGCGCGAGGACGTCGGGTCCCGCGTTCTTGCTCCAGGCCACCCCGTGCACCTCGAGGTCGCGGTCGGTGTGGTCGCAGGCGGCGGTCAGCAGCAGCTCGCCGTCGCCCGCCACCACCAGCGCCCACTCCGCCTCGCCCGAGGTCCGCCCGTGCTGCGCCGCGACCCGCCCGGTCTGCTGGGCGAGGTAGGGGGAGACGGGGTACAGGGCAGGCGTCACGGAGGGTCCGGGCACGCCCAGCTCGGCCAGCTCCGCGACGTGCGCGGCCACGTCGTCCTGGCTGCGGCCGGCGTATCCGGCGTTCAGTACCTGGACGACATCGACCTCGCGCGTCGAGCCGTCGGGCAGTTCGAAGGTCAGCAGAGCCATGGAGGGCACTCCCCAAGATCGGGTCCGGATCGGTGAGCCGGGGTTTCTCCCCGGTTAACTTCACGCGCAGGGCTTGCGCATACGACCTGTATACAAGAAGTATGCCGGAAGGTCGATGTATCCGACGCAAGGATGGGAACCATGCACGACACCCCAGCGGACCTCTCGAAGGCGCCCGCAGCGCGCTCCGGAGTCCGCCGCGCCTTCGCCGCGAGCCTCACCGGCACAGCCCTCGAGTGGTACGACTTCGCCGTCTACTCGGCCGCCGCCGCCCTCGTCTTCGGCGACCAGTTCTTCCCCTCGGAGGACCCCCTCACCGGCACCCTCCTCGCCTTCTCGACCTACGCCGTCGGCTATGTCTCCCGCCCGCTCGGCGGCTTCGTCTTCGGCCGCCTCGGCGATGTGATCGGCCGCAAGAAGGTGCTGATCGCCACCCTGGTCCTGATCGGCGCCGCCACCTTCCTGATCGGCCTGCTGCCCGGCTACGCCACCCTCGGCCCGGTCGCGCCCGCCGCCCTGGTGCTGCTGCGGTTCGCGCAGGGCGTCGGGGTCGGCGGCGAGTGGGGCGGCGCCGTCCTGCTGTCCAGCGAGTTCGGCGACCCGCGCCGCCGCGGCTTCTACGCCTCCGCCGCCCAGGTCGGCCCGCCCGCGGGCAACCTGCTGGCCAACGGCGTACTCGCGGCGCTCGGCGCGACCCTCACCGAGGCCCAGTTCGAGTCCTGGGGGTGGCGGGTCGCGTTCCTGCTCTCCGGGGTCCTCGTAGGCTTCGGTCTGTGGATCAGGGCGAAGCTGGAGGAGACACCGGTCTTCAAGGCCATGGAGGCCGAGAAGTCCCGGCCCGAGGCGCCGATCCGCGAGGTGTTCACCACCCAGCCCCGCGCCCTGACCGCCGCGATCCTCAGCCGCGTCGGACCCGACGTGCTCTACGCGATGTTCACCGTCTTCGTCCTCACCTACGCCACCGACCACCTGGGCATGTCCCGGGGCTCGGCCCTCACCGCCGTCCTCGTCGGCTCGTCCCTCCAGATCTTCCTGATCCCGCTGGCAGGCGCGGTCTCGGACCGGATCAACCGCCGTCTGCTGTACGGCTGTTCGGCGGTCGCCGCCGGTGTGTGGCCGTTCCTGTTCTTCCCGATGGTGAGCGGCGGGGGATGGCTCGCGCTGGCCGCGGGCGTCATCGTCGGCCTCGCCATCCACTCCTTCCTCTACGGCCCGCAGGCCGCGTTCATCGCCGAGCAGTTCTCGCCCCGGCTGCGCTACACCGGTTCCTCGCTGGCCTACACGCTGGCCGGCATCATCGGCGGCGCGGTCGCCCCGCTGCTGTTCACGGCGCTGCTCAGCGCCTACGACAGCTGGGTGCCGCTCGCCCTGTACATCGCGGTGACGGCGGTCGTCACCCTCACCGGCGTCCGGCTCGGCCGGGACGCGGACGCGGCCGTCGCGGAGGACACCGCGCTCGCCGCCGGCGCCGAGGCCGCCCGGTCCGCCGAAGACCCGACGCCCACCAACTGATCCCACCGCCTTGAGGAGTGACCCCGTGCGTATCGCCCTGAGCCAGCTCACCACCGGCCCCGAACCCGAGAAGAACCTCGGGCTCATCGAGGAGTGGACCCGCCGCGCCGCCGACGCGGGCGCCCGGGTGGTCGTCTTCCCCGAGGCGTCCATGGCCTGTTTCGGCACCCCGCTCGCGCCGCTCGCCGAACCCCTCGACGGCCGCTGGGCCGACGGCGTGCGGGAGATCGCCGCCGCCACCGGCACCGTCGTCGTCGCGGGCATGTTCACTCCGGCCCCCGAGGGCCGCGTCGCCAACACGCTGCTGGCGACCGGACCGGGCGTCGAGGCGTCCTACGACAAGATCCACCTCTACGACGCCTTCGGCTTCCGCGAGTCCGCGACGGTCGAGCCCGGCTCACGGATCGTCACCCTGGACGTGGACGGCGTCCGCCTCGCCCTCGCGACCTGCTACGACGTCCGGTTCCCCGAGCTGTTCCGGGCCCACGCGGACGCCGGTGCCCTCGCCACCCTGCTCGCCGCGTCCTGGGGCGCGGGCCCCGGCAAGCTCGACCAGTGGGACCTGCTGGTGCGCGCCCGCGCCCTGGACGCGACGCTCTGGGTCGCCGCCGTCGACCAGGCCGAGCCCGAGCACCCCAAGGGCACCGCCCCCACCGGCATCGGCCACAGCCGGGTCGTCGGACCGGACGGCACGGTACGGGAGCGCGCGGGCGCCCGCCCCGAACTGCTCATCGCCGAGCTGGACACGGACGAGGTCGCCTCGGTGCGCGAGCGGACCTCCGTGCTCGCCAACCGCCGCCAGGAGCTGTGGCGATGACCAAGCCCGAGCTGGAGTTCCACCTCCCGGACGGCCCCTGGACGGCCACCGGGCCCGGCGTCGAGGAACAGGTGCTGGCCGAGGACGCCGACGCGGGCAGCAGGACCGCGCTGATCCGCTGGGCGCCCGGCACCGACAGCTCCCCGCAGGGCGTGGCCAGGCACCCCTTCTGGGAGGAGGTGTACCTGGTGGCGGGCGCGATGCACGACCTCACCCTGGACACCGCGTTCACGGCCGGCATGTACGCCTGCCGGCCACCGGGCATGCCGCACGGCCCGTGGCGGACGGAGCGGGGCGTCACGATGCTGGTCTTCACCTACGGCGGCACGAACGATGGGGACTCCGCCGACTCCGGCGGCTGACCGCCCGGCTCCCCCCTCCGACCCCGACGGATGACGGCGGACGGCGGACGGCCGACGGCGGCGGAGCCTACCCCGCCAGCAGCACCTTCAACGTTGACTCCAGATGACCGTCGATCGCCGAGCAGGCCGCCTGGGCGTCGCCCGACACGAGCGCGTCCAGGATGGCGCCGTGCTCGTGCAGGACGGCGTCCTGGCGGCCCTGCCGGTTGAAGAGGGCCACCACGCCCGCCCTGACCTGACGGCTGCGCAGCCCCTCGTAGTGGCGGTCGAGCAAGGTGTTGCCGACCGCCGACACCAGCGTCGAGTGGAACAGGTGGTCGACGGCGATGAACTCCCGCGCCTGGTCGGGTCCGGTCAGTCCGGCCTGCCGGTCGAGCAGCGCCCGCAGCTCCGCCACCGGGATCCGGTCACCGGCCACCAACTGCTGTGCCGCGTACCGCTCGACGATCCCGCGCAGCTCCATCAGCTCGGTGATCTCCCGGCCGGTCAGCGGCGCGATCCGGGCACCCCGCTTGGGCACCAGCTCCACCAGGCCCTCGGCGGCGAGCAGCAGCAGCGCCTCGCGGATCGGGGTGCGGGAGACGCCGATCCGGTCGGCGATCTCCTGCTCGGACAGGAACGCCCCCTGCATCCCGGGGTCGGTCAGTACCGTGTCCTTGAGGTACGCGTAGGCCTTCTCCCGACCGGACAGCACCGCAACCCCCTGAGATCGCATACACCTTGTATACGGAAGTTACCACGCGGCCCCCGAGAGCATCCGTGAGCTGTCCCGCGGGGTCCGCGCCACACGCAATGGGCGGGTAAAGCCCGCTGGTCAAGCCTCTCTCCTGCGCCGATATGCGACGCTTTTCGGCCGTTCCCGCGCCACGCGCCCGGACACGCCCACCGGCCGCCGCGCCCGCCCTATGCTTCTACGCGCTTGTAGAGCACGAGCTCACGCACCACCTCACATCACGTACGTACGCAAGGGAGTGAACGCCGCGATGGTGTTCAAACGGCTGCTCGGTTCGCTCGGTGTGGGCGGACCCACGGTGGACACGGTCCTCGACCCCGGCGCGGCCCTGCCGGGCGGCAACCTGTCGGGACGGGTCCATCTCAAGGGCGGCAACGCCGACTTCGACATCGAGCACATCACCCTGGAACTGGTCGCGCGCGTCGAGGCCGAGCACGACGGCGGGGAGAGCGAGGGCGTCCTCGCCTTCGAACGCTTCACCGTCGGCGGCGGCTTCCGGCTCGCGGCGGGCGAGGAACGCGCCGTGCCGTTCGGTGTCGCGCTGCCCTGGGAGACCCCGATCACCGAGCTGTACGGCCAGCCGCTCGGCATCGTCCTCGGGGTCCGCACCGAACTGTCGGTGGCCGGCGCCAAGGACAAGGGCGACCTCGACCAGTTGACCGTGGGCCCGCTGCCGGTCCAGGAGGCGATCCTCGAGGCGCTCGGCCAACTCGGCTTCGGCTTCCGCACCGCCGACCTGGAGTACGGGCGCATCGGCGGCACCGGCCAGCAACTCCCCTTCTACCAGGAGATCGAGCTGACCCCGGCGCCCCAGTACGCCCACCAGGTCAACGAGATCGAGGTGACCTTCCTCGCCGGTCCCGCCGGCGTCGAGGTCGTCCTGGAGGCCGACAAGCGCGGCGGACTCTTCGGCGGAGGCGGCCAGGACACGCTGGCCCGGTACACGGTCGGCCACCACGACGTCCGCGACTGGAACGCCGAAGTCGACGGCTGGCTGCGCCAGTTGATCGAGCGGCGGGCGTCCTACGGCGGCCACGGCGGGTACCAGAGTCACGGCGGGTACCAGAGTCATGACGGCTACCAGGGCCATGGCGGCCACCATGGGTACGACGGCCACCACGGGCACGAGGAGCCCCGCAGGTCGGGACCCGGCATGGGCACCGCCATCGCGGCGGGCGCGGCCGGGCTCGCCGTCGGTGTCGTCGGCGGCATGGTCGCGGCCGAAGTCGTCGACGAGGTGGGCGACTTCTTCGAGGGCGACGACGAGGGCGGCGAGGACTGAGCGGACCTCGTCCCACGGCGCACGGGGCCCGGCCGGCACACGGCCGGGCCCCGTGGGCTGTCAGCGGGCCGTGTCGGACTGACGGACCGGGCCCGAGCGCGTGCCGCCGTCACCGCTGCGACGCCCCGAACCCTCGCGTCGGAAACTGTCGGGTGCGGCCTGAGTCGGGGACCCTTGCATGTTCTATGGCATAGAGCATAATCAAGCTCGGAAGACGTCAGGAACCTCATCGGACGGCGGTGGCGGCATGAGTCCGCGCAGGAGCGACAGCCGGGAGCGGATGGTGCGCAGCGCCGCCGTCCTGCTGCGGGAGCAGGGCACGGGCGGCACCAGCATCGACCGTGTCCTCGCCCACAGCGGCGCCCCGCGCGGCTCCGTCTACCACCACTTCCCCGGCGGACGCACCCAACTGATCGACGAGGCCGTGCGGTACGCCGGTGACTACATCGCCGCCCGGATCGACACCGCCGTCGCCACGGACGACCCGGTCGAGGCCGTCGACGCGGTCTTCGCGCTCTGGCGGCGCTGGCTGCTGGAGAGCGACTTCCGCTCCGGCTGCCCGATCGTCGCCGTCGCCGTGCAGCCCCACGACGACGCGCCCCAGCTCATCGACTCGGCCGCCGAGGCCTTCGCGCGCTGGCGGGAGGCGCTGGCCGGGCTGCTGGGGCGGCACGCGGTGCCGAAGGCGCGTGCGGCGCGGCTGGCCGCCCTCGTCGTCGCGGCGCTCGAAGGCGCCGTCGTGATGTGCCGCGCCGAACGCGGCCTCGAGCCGCTGGACGCGGTCGCCGAGGAGACCCGGTACCTGCTGGCCCAGGCGCTCGGGGAAGTGCCCGGCGCGCGGTCCGGTCAGGACGGCCAACACCCCACCCAGGAGCGGAGTTCATGACCACCACCGATCTCACCGACCCCACTGACCTCTCGGCTCTCTCCGGTCTTGAGGTGCTGCGCCTGATCCAGGCCGGCGCCCTCGGCGAGCCCGACGCCCCCTTCATCGGACGGCTCCTCGGGATGCGGTTCGACGAGGTGGAGCACGGCCGCATGGTCATCTCCCTCACCACCCGCCCGGAGTTCGCGAACCCGCTCGGCACGGTCCACGGCGGCATCGCGGCCACCCTGCTGGACTCCGTCATGGGCTGCGCGGTGCACAGCACCCTGCCGCCGGGCGTCGGCTACACCACCCTCGAACTGAAGGTGAACTACATCCGCGCCGCCGGCACCGGGGGCCAGACCTCACCGCCGACGGGTCGGTCATCCACCTGGGCCGCAGCACCGCGACCGCCGAGGGCCGGGTCCACGACGAGAACGGGAAGCTGATCGCGCACGCCACCACCACCTGCCTCATCCTGCGCCCGCAGGCCGACGGACCGCGGGGCTGAACCGGGGGCCCGGCGCGCTCCGGCGTGCTCCGGCACGCGATCGTCGGCGCCCGGACGGGTCGGCGGCACCCCGGCTTCCCCTTCCGGCCGGACAGGGCACGGACACTGCTCGCCCGGCACCCGCGTCGCCCCCTCTCCTGCCCGGAGTCCGCGTCCCGTGGTGACAGGATCGGCGTCATGACGAACGAGGAGGCGGCTGCGTGAACACGGACCCGGAGATCTCCCTGGCGCGGGCCCTGGAGGTGGCGACCGAACTCGCGGCCTGGGCCGCGGAGACCATCCGGCGATCGGGCGCCGGCGCCCCCGCGCACGACGTGCGGGAGAAGGACAGCCCCGCGGACATCGTCACCGACACCGACGAACGGGTCGAACGGCACGTCCGCGAGGTGCTGGGCGCGGCCTTCCCGACGCACGGCGTCGTCGGCGAGGAGTACGGCGTGACCGACGGCGCCCCCGGCGCCCCGCACTGGGTGGTCGACCCGGTCGACGGCACCACCAACTTCGCCCACGGCATCGGCTGGTGCTCCTTCTCCCTGGGCCTCGTCGCCCCCGACGGCACCCCGCTGGTGGGCGTCGTGGCCGACCCCTGGCGGGGCGAGACGTTCACGGCGGTGCGCGGCGCGGGCGCCCGGCTCAACGGCCGCCCGGTCCGGGCCGCCGAACACACCGCGCTCACCGGCCATGTCTTCCTCACCGAGTGGGCGGCGCACGCCCACTGGCCCGGCATGGACGCGCTCCTCGCCCAACTCGCCGACCGGCACTGCACGGTCCGGGTGATGGGCTCCACGGCCCTCTCCCTCGCACAGGTCGCCGCCGGACGGGCCGCGGCCACCGCGATCGGCGAGTTCCACCACGTCGACGGCGCGCCCGCCCTGCTCATCGCCACCGAGGCCGGCGCCGTCGCCCTGCCCGAAGTCCCGCGCTACGACAAGCCGTTGCTGCTCGCGGCGCCAGGCGTCGCAGCCGAGGCGACGGAACTCCTGCGCCTGGCCGGGGTGTGAGCCCCCGGCGTACCCGGACAGGGTGAGCGTGTCGGAGACGGTCGGCTGCTCCCAGGACCGGCGCAGGTCCGCGGCGAGCGGGAGCCGGGTGTGGGATCCGGGCCCAGTGGCCCGCCGGCCGCGCAACTCGCCGACCGCGACGAGCCGTTCAGCAGCCGCTCGGAGCCGGACGGCGGTGACCGCGTGCGTGCACCTCGGCCAGAGCACAGGATCTGACACCCCCGTCCGGTGAAGTTCCAGGTGAGCGAATCCTGTTGAGACACCGTTCGAGATCATGGCACCGTGTTCCGCATGATGACGAACCGAAAGGTCCATGCCGCGTAGACGGCCAGGACATCTCCGCGCCGGCGCCCCCTGCGGCCACCGGACCACGCGTACCAGGCAGGTGATCGACGGCCTGTCCTCGCGCGCGCTCTCCGAGATCATCCGTCTTGAGCACACGCACAACTACCTCTGGCCAGGCGACGTCAGCGCGGCTGTGGGCCTGTGGAAGGACTACGTCCACCAGCCCGCGCGCACCCTGTGGCACGACTACGAGTGGGGCAACCCGCACGGGTACTGCTGCGGCGACCCTCTCGAAGCCCGAGCCCTCCTCGACACCGTGATGCGGGCACTGTCACCACGGAGCGCCCGCGAACTCCGAACGGTCGTCAAGCGGTCGGACGCCTTCTGGAACCTTCCGACCCCGCTCTGAGGCGCGTCCGCATGATCGTCACAGGGCCAGCGGTGGACGTCGTCCGGCCAGTCAGTGGATGCCGATGACGGCTCTGCCGGGTACGCGGCGGCCTGCCGCTTCGGTGACTGCCTGTGCCACCCGTGTCCAGTCGGTCCGCAGGGCGACCTGTGGGTCCCGCTCGCCGCGGGCGGTGAGTGCGGCGAGCCGGCTGAGGTCGGCCCGCAGTACAAGGACGCGCTGTTCGCGGCGTCGGAGCGGTTGACGGACGGATGGGAGCGGCGCTTCCTGGCCAGTCGAGTCGCAGTCCGGCCTCACGCCGACGCTGACCGCGCACAGCCTGCGCCACTGTTCTGAGGTCTCCGCGAGCGTCGAGCGGATCGTGGCGGACCGGCTGGCCGGACAGTTCCCCGGCCGTATCGAACCGCGCCTGCTGCCCGCCCTCATGCTCGCCGCCTGCCACCGCGCGCTGGAGCCCTGGACCTCGGCGGACGCCGCACGGCAGGACCGCGCGGTGCTCGTCCGGCACCTGCGCGAGGCCTTCGCGGCAATCCCCGCGGTCGCGGCACTGGCGGCAGCGGACGGCTGAGCGCGCCGGACGACGTCCACCGCCGCCCCAGTGACGCTCCTGCGGGCCGCGCAGTCGGCACGTGACTTCGGACAGCCCGCTCGGCTGCGCCGAGTCGGCGCAACCGCCCCCCGCGCCCACCCGGACTTGGGGCAAGTGCCGTTCGCCCCCAGGCCGACGCGTCCGTCGTGTCTCAGCTCGCGACGGCGCCCCGCGAGGTCAGGCGCCATCCTCGGTGAGGACGTACAGGTGCGGAAGGTTCACCACGATCGCCTCCTGGGTGCTGCGCGCGATGACCACCACCGCCTCCTCCCGCGGGTCCGGGTTCTCCTCGCGGTGCGGTACGTACGGCGGGACGAAGATGTAGTCGCCGGGGGAGGCGCGCAGCCGCACCTCCTCGGGCGTGCCGCCGCTGTCGTCCAGGAAGACGAACTCGGGCCGGCCGCTCACCACGTAGATCGCGGTCTCCGACGCGCCGTGGTGGTGGTCGGAGCTGGCGGTCGCGGGCGCCACATGGGTCTGCCCCATCCACAGCTTCTCCGAGCCGACGCTCCGCCCGCTGATCGCGGCGAAGCGCCGCATCCCGCCGGTCTGGGCGGTGCCGCCGTCGAGGGCATCGGCGCGGATGTGGTGCAGCCGGGTCCGCAGGGGCGCCACCGGGTCGGCCGCGTCGTCCGGGGTCTCGTGCAGATGGGGATGGAAGCCCTCGCCGGGCGTCGTCAGCGGCTCGCTCATGGCGGGGACGCTAGGACGCCCCCGAAAAGGATGTCAAGAGGTGGCCTTTACGGTTCACCTGCGGCAATGTTCCCGCAACGAAGGGCGGGACCCGGCAGAACCCGCCCGGCGACGGGAGCCGGTCCTGCATGATGGTCGCATGTACATCTCCGCGAAGGCGGACTACGCCACCCGGGCCCTGCTGGAGCTGGCCCGCCACCCCGACCGCCCGCTGACCTGCGAGGCCGTGGCCTCCTCGCAGGAGATTCCGTTCCGGTTCCTCAAGTCCGTGGTGAACGAGCTGCGCAAGGCCGGGCTGGTGCGCAGCCAGCGCGGCTGCGAAGGCGGCTACTGGCTGGGCAGGGCCGCCGCCGACATCACCCTCCTCGACGTCGTCCGCGCCGTCGACGGCGATCTGATCACCCTGCGCGGCGCCCCCCTCGCCGGGCTCGACTACCCCGGTCCCGCCGCTGGACTGCCCGATGTGTGGCGGCGGATCGAGGCCGACACCGCGGCCGTCCTCGCCGGGGTCGACCTCGCCTCGCTGCTGCCCGCGCCCGCCGTCGGGCGGGGCGCCGCGTGACCGGCGCCCGGGAGCCCGCGCCGCTCGAAGTCGTCGAGTACACCGACCCGTTGTGCCCGTGGGCGTGGGGCTCGGAACCCGTCTTCCGGCGGCTGCGGGCCGCCCTCGACGGCCGGGTCCACTGGCGCCGCGTCCACGCCGTCCTCTTCGACCACGACGACGACCCGGCCCCCGACCCGGCCGCCGAGACCGCCTGGTACGCGCGGTACGTGGCCGGGATCGCGGAGCAGACCCGGGCGCCGCGAGCGGTGCCGCTGAGCCGGGTCGCGGCGAGTTCCTGGCCGGCCTCGCAGGTCGCCAAGGCGGCCGAACGGCAGGGCACTTCGGTCGCCGACCGGGTGCTGCGACGGCTGCGGGAGACGGTGTTCGTGCTCGGTGAACCGGCCGACACCCTCGCCTCCGCGCTCGACGCCGCGCGGGGCGTGCCGGGGCTCGACCCGGCGCGGCTGGCCGCCGACGCGGTCCACGGGAGCGTCGTCGACGCGGTGCGGGCCGACCGGGCGGAGGCGCGCGCCCCGCTGCCCGAGGCGTTCGCCCCGCCCGGCGGATCGCCCCACCCGGGGGCGGCCAAGGAGACGCCCGACGGTGCGCACCGGTACGCCCTGCCCACGGTGGTGGTGCGCGGCGCCGACGGGCACCGGGTGGTGCCGGGCTGGCGGCCGTACGAGGAGTACGCCGCCGCCGTCGAGGCGCTGCGGCCCGGACTGCCGCGCACGCCGGTGCCGCTCGGCCCTGACGAGGCACTGGCCCGTCACCGCAGCCTGACCGGGCCCGAGTCCGCCGTACTGGTGCGCGGCGCCTGGCCGCCGCTGCACGCCGTCCGGGTGGAGACCGAGGGCGGCCCGCTGTGGCTGCATCCCGACGAGGCCGCCACCCACCCGGCCCTGCGACCTCGGGTTTCGCCTACCGGCTGATGGATCGGTGGCCGGATCGGGCCGACCGTCCGGCCAATGAGACACCTGTAGGTGTCCATTGACAGTCGCCCGGACCGACCCCAGGATGATGGGCATGCTCACGACGCACCCCGCAGTGGTGTGCCGCTACGTGGATCTGCGGCGCACCTGTAGCGCCCTCTGTCGCTGACCGGCCGCAGGCCACGGCCGGCCGCCGCCTGACGCCCCTTCGGCGCGGGCCGACCGCCACCGCCGTCCGCGACCCTCCCACGCCGGCCCGCCCGCCGCACCGCGCGGGCCGATCCCCCAGTAACTCCCGGCTCACCGGAGCCCGTTCCGCCGTTACCTGCCCCGGTCCGCCCCGCGCACCAGCCGCCCACCGCCCTGACCCGGCCCGCCCGACGCGTGCGCCGGCACGCCGTCGCCGCACGCCCGGCGGCGGCCGGACGGCCGGGGCGCACCGGGCCGACGCCGCCAGAGAGAGAAACCCCATGCCCGGACGTCCCACGCCCCGACCCGCCCAAGCCGCCCCCCGACTCCCGGGCCGCGCCCGCCCGCCGCGCGCCACGGCCCTCGCCACTGCCCTCGCCGCCCTTCTCGTCCCCGCGCTCAGCGCCTGCGGCGGAGACGCCTCGGCCGGCGCGGGCACGGGCTCCACCCTCAAGTGGGCGTCCTCCTACTTCCCCGCCCACTGGGACCCGGTCGTCTCGGGCAGCGGCGCCCAGTTCCGCGAACTCGCCCTCGTGTATGCCTCGTTGACGAAGACCGACAGCAAGGGCAACGCCGTCCCCGACCTCGCCAAGAGCTGGGAGTACAACAAGAAGGGCGATCAGATCACCTTCCATCTGCGTCCCGGCCTCACCTTCAGCGACGGCGAACCGGTCGACGCCGCCGCCGTGAAGGCCGCCGTCGAACGCGCCAAGAAGCAGCAGAACTCCGCCCTGTTCGGCGACCTCACCTCCATCAGGTCCGTGGACGCCAAGGGGCTCGACGCGGTCGTCCACCTCACCCAGGTCGACTACCAGATCCCGCAACTGCTCGGCCAGCGCGTCCTGCAGATCGCCAGCCCCAAGGCCGCCGCCGCGCCCGAGAAGCTCGACCAGAACCCGGTCGGCGCGGGCCCGTTCACCGTCACCCAGCTCGTCCCCGGCACCAAGGTCGTCCTGAAGAAGAACCCCGCCTACTGGGACGCCGAGAACATCCACATCGACCACGTCGAACTGACCTCGGCGCCCGACGCGTCGACCGTCGTCTCCGGACTGCGCACCGGCGTCTACAACTTCGCCGACATCGAACCCAGCCAGGCCGACGCCGCCGAGAAGGCCGGGCTCGACGTCTTCGTCCAACCCGGCTTCAACGCCTCGAACATCAGCCTCAACATCAACAAGGCGCCCTTCGACAACGACAAGGTCGTCGACGCCGTCCGCCACGCGATCGACCGCGAGGAGTTCGTCGACAAGCTGACCTTCGGCCGCGGCGAGACCACCGACCAGCCCTTCCCGAAGGGCTACACGGCCTACGACCCGGCGTCCGAGAACACCTACCCCTACGACCCGGCCGAGTCCAAGAGGCTGCTGGCGCAGGCCGGTTACCGGGCGGGCGACCTCAGACTGAACCTGGTGGTGCCCGCCGAGGACCCGCAGGCGGAGATCGTCCAGTCGCAGCTGGCGAAGGTCGGCATCACCGTCACCATCAAGATCGACAAGAACTGGGCGACCCCGTTCTTCGCGAAGGACCTGACGTTCTCGCTGTACTCCACCACCGGCCGCGACTCCGCGGTCCAGACCCTCACCGCCCACTTCGGACCCGACGGCCCGCTCAACCTCTCCTCCCCGTACGAGCCCGACGGTTTCGAGGCCGCCGTCGCCGAGGTCCGCAGGACCCCGCTCGACGACCCCGACTACCCGCGCGTGCTGCGTGCCGCGACCCGGGCGGGGCTCGCGAGCAAGGCCCTCGTCTTCACCTTCTCCTCGCCCAACCTCTTCGCCAAGAGCCCGTCGCTCTCCTCGCTCCCCGCGAACCCGGCCCACCTCGAATGGACCGGCGTGACCCTCTCCGGCGCCAACTGACCACCGGCCACCACCAAGGAAGGGGCAGCACCATGACGACGACCGACCTGAGCCCCGCGCCGGCCCCGCGGCGCGGCGGCGCCACCGCCGGGATCAGGCGCACCGCGGTCCGGGCCCTGACCACCCTCGCCCGGTCGATCGCGATCTTCGTACCCGTCTTCGTGGTCGCGACCTTCGTGACGTTCGCGCTGCGCTCGCTCAGCGGCCTCAGCCCGGCCCGCGTCCAACTGGGCGAGGACGCGACACCCGAGGCCATCGCCCGGGTCGAGGCCCACTGGGGACTCGACCGGCCCTTCCTCACCCAGTACGCCGACTGGTTCGGCGGTGTCCTGCACGGCAGGCTCGGCACCAGCTGGACCAACGGCGCCGACATCTCCACCCTGATCGGTCTGGGCCTCGGCGTCAGCCTCTCCGTGGCCACCTTCGCGCTGCTCATCGGGGTGAGCGTCGGACTCGTCCTCGGCACCCTCGCCGCGGTGCGGCGCACCACCTGGATCGACCGCGCCGTCACCGGGTTCGTCACGGTGATCTCGGTGATGCCCGCGTTCGTCGTCGGCATCCTGCTGGCCGGTGTCCTCGCGGTCGGCCTCGGCCTGTTCCCGTCCGCCGGATACGTCCCGCCCGAACAGGGAGTCGGCCCCTGGCTCGCCCACATCACGCTGCCCGCCCTCGCGTTGAGCTTCGACGTGATCGCCGACGTCGCCAGGCAGCTGCGCGGCAGCCTGGTCGCCGCCTACAGCGAGAACTACGTGACCGGGGCGGTGGTCAGGGGACTCGGCCCGCGGCGGATCTTCTTCCGGCACGTGCTGCGCAACGGGCTCGGGCCCGCTCTCGCCACCCTCGGGCTGAAGTTCCCCGCCCTGGTCGGCGCCTCCGTCGTCACCGAGTGGATCTTCGGCCTCCAGGGCTTCGGCCGGTTCGCCAACGACTCCGCCCAGGCCGGCGACGTACCCGCCGTGCAGGGCGTCCTCGTGGTGTCGATCCTCCTGGTCGTCACCTTCAACCTGATCGTCAACCTGGTGCTGGCCCGCGTGACGCCGGCGGCCGGGCGAGGAGTGTGAACCATGGTGCGCAACGTCCTCTCCCTCACCACCGGCAGGATCGCCGTCGCGCTCCTGGCCCTGATCGCCCTGCTCGCGCTCCTCGGCCCGCTCCTCGCCCCGCAGAACCCGCTGGCCACCAGCGACGACACCCTCGCCGCCGTCTCCTCGGCGCACTGGCTCGGCACCGACCACCTCGGCCGGGACGTTCTCAGCCGGCTGCTCGACGGCTCCCGGGTCAGCGTCCTCGGCTCCCTCGAGGTCGCCCTGACCGCCCTGGTCGTCGGCGTGCTGCCCGGCATCCTGTCGGTGCAGCTCGGCCGGGTCTTCGAATGGATCACCCTGCGCCTCGCCGACACCCTGGTCGCGCTGCCGTTCCTGCTCTTCGCGGTCGCCGTGATCGCGCTGCTCGGCAACGGCATCACCCAGGCCATGCTGGTGACCGGCGTCCTCGTGTCACCCCTGTTCTACCGGGTGGCGCGGGCCGCGACCCTCGCGGTGGCGCGCTCCCCGTACGTCGAGGCGGCGATCGTCGCCGGCGCCTCCACCGGCTGGATCGTGCGCCGCCATGTGTGGGCCAAGGTCCTCCCGCCGATCGCGGTCGCCCTCGCCCAGACCATCGGCGTCGGCTTCGTCATCGTCTCCAGCCTGACCTTCCTCGGCATCGGCGTGCAGCCGCCCGCGCCCACCTGGGGCGGCCTCCTCGCCTCCGACCTCGGCTACCTCGGCCAACGGCCGTG
The DNA here is from genome assembly GCF_005222485.1 of Streptomyces griseoviridis. Classification (NCBI taxonomy): domain Bacteria; kingdom Bacillati; phylum Actinomycetota; class Actinomycetes; order Kitasatosporales; family Streptomycetaceae; genus Streptomyces; species Streptomyces griseoviridis. The sequence continues at coordinate 398,177 of NZ_CP029078.1, read as the reverse complement.
GGCGCCGCTCGCCCCCGCGCTCCTCATCACCCTCACCGTGTGGGCGAGCAACCTCCTCGCCGACGCGATCCGCGACGCCTCGGGCGAGGCGGGCCGCGCCCTCGCCGGACGCCGCACGGCCCGCGCCCACCGCACGGCCGACGCCGACCCCGTCCCCTCCGGAGGCACCCGATGACGACCCTCTCCCCGGCGACCGGCACCGCGCCCGCCCCCGAACGGGCCCCCGCCCGGCCGGTGTTGTCCCTGCGCGACGTGCGGATCGCCGACCGGGCCGCGGGCCGCGAGATCGTCCACGGCGTCAGCTTCGACGTCACCTCGGGCAAGACCGTCGGCATCGTCGGCGAGTCGGGCAGCGGCAAGACCCTCACCTGCCGGGCCGCCCTCGGCATCCTCCCCGCCCACTTCGAGGTCACCCACGGCACCATCGAACTCGACGGCACCGACATCGCGACCCTCACCCCGCGCGGGTGGACGGCCGTGCGCGGCTCCGTCATCAGCGCCGTCTTCCAGGACCCGGCCTCCTACCTCAACCCCTCGATCCGGGTCGGCGAGCAGATCGCCGAAGTGCTGCGCGTCAAGAGGGGACTGGGGCGCCGGGCCGCCCGCGCCCACGCCCTCGGGCTGCTGAGCGCCGTCCGGCTGCGCGACCCGGAGCTGGTCCGGGTCCAGTACCCCCACGAACTCTCCGGCGGCATGCTGCAACGCGTCCTGATCGCGGCCGCGGTCGCCGCCGACCCGCGCGTCCTGATCGCCGACGAGGCCACCACCGCCCTCGACGTCACCGTCCAGGCCGAGATCCTCGACCTCCTCGACGACCTGCGCGAGCGCACCGGACTCGGCCTCGTCCTCGTCTCCCACGACCTCGCCCTCGTCGCCCAGCGGTGCGACGAGGTCCTCGTGATGCGGCAGGGCGAGGTCGTCGAACAGGGCCCCACCGCCGCCGTCCTGCACCGGCCGCGCCACGCCTACACCCGGCTGCTCATCGACGAGCACGAGCAGTACGGACTGGAGAGGTTCCGCACCCCCGAGGAGAACGCGTGAGCACCCCGACGCCCGCCGGACCCGTCCTCGACATCACCGGCCTCACCGTCCACTACGGCCCGCGCCGCAGGCGCCGCCGCGCCCTCGACGACCTCACCCTGCGGGTCGACCCCGGCGAGGCCGTCGGAGTCATCGGCGAGACCGGATCAGGCAAGTCCACCCTCGCCAGGACCGTCCTCGGCCTGGTCGAGCCCTCGGCCGGCACGATCCTCGTCGACGGCGAGGACGTCACCCGGCACGGCCGCCGCCAGTGGCGCGCCCTGCGCCTGCGCGGAACCGTCCAGTACGTCTTCCAGGACCCGCTGCGCAGCCTCGACCCCGACCTCACCGTCGGCCAGTCGCTCACCGAACCGCTCCTGGTGCGGGGCGTACCGCGCGCCGACGCCGTCGAACGGGCCCGCGCGCTGCTCGCCCGGGTACGGCTCGACGGCGAACTCCTCGACCGGCTGCCCGGCGAGGTCTCCGGCGGCCAACGCCAACGCGTCGCCGTGGCACGGGCGTTGATCACCGAACCACGGCTGCTCATCCTCGACGAACCGGTCAGCGCCCTGGACTCGGCCAACCGCGTCCAGGTCCTGGAGATCCTCAAGGAACTCCGCGACGCCGGGACCGCCCTCGTCTTCATCTCCCACGACCTCGGCTCGGTCGCCGGCGTCGCCGACCGGATCGCCGTGCTCCACCGGGGCGAACAGGTCGAGACCGGCACCGCGGCCGCCGTCATCGGCGCGCCCCGCCACCCCTACACCCGGCTGCTGGTCGGCTCCGCGCCCACCCTGCGCGGCCCGGCCCCCGCCGACCGTGCCGAACGCGACGCCCTGCGCGCCCTCCTGCCCGCCTGACCCCGCTCTCGCGTCCGCCTGGACCCACTCGCACCCAAGGGAAGAACCATGCCCCGCCCCCTGCACCTCGCCCTCCACCCCTACGGCGTCGGCGGCCCCGGCCAGCACGGCCTGTGGAAGGACCCCCGGGTCGCCAAGAACGCCAGCATCGACGTCAACTACTACATCCGGCAGGCCAAGGCCGCCGAACACGCCCTGTTCGACGCCCTGTTCATCGTCGACAGCCAGTTCATCAACGCCACCTACCCGGCCCACTACCTCAACCGCCTCGAACCGCTCACCCTGTTGTCCGCGGTCGCCACCCACACCCGGCACATCGGCCTGGTCGGCACGGCGAGTTCCACCTACAACTCGCCCTTCAACCTCGCCCGCCGCTTCGCCTCCCTCGACCACATCAGCGGCGGCCGGGCCGGCTGGAACGTCGTCACCAGCTTCGACACCGGCACCGCGAGGAACTACGGGCTCGACGAACACCTCGACTACGCCACCCGCTACGCCCGCGCCCTGGAGTTCGTGCAGGTCGCCCGCGGACTGTGGGACTCCTACGAGGACGACGCGTTCCCCGCCGACGTCGAGCGCAACCTGTTCCTCGACCCGTCGAAGCTGCACGAACTCCGCCACGAGGGCGAGCACTTCAAGGTCGCGGGACCGCTCAACCTGTCCCGCTCACCGCAGGGCCAGCCGGTCGTCTTCCAGGCCGGGGTCTCCGAGGAGGGCCGCGACCTCGCCGCCCGGGTCGCCGAGGGCATCTACGCGCCCGGCGGCTCGCTCGAACAGGCCCAGGAGTACTACGCCGACATCAAGCGGCGCACCGCCGCCCACGGCCGCGACCCCGAGCACATCAAGATCTTCATCCACGGCTCCCCGGTCGTCGCCGCCACCGACGAGGCGGCGCGGCGCCGCGAACGGGAGATCTTCGACGAGGACAACGACCTCGACCGCAACCTCGCCCTGCTCGGCCGCTCCTTCGGCGCCTACGACTTCTCCGGCCACGACCTCGACGCGCCCTTCCCCGACATCGCCCACCTCGCCGAGAAGGGCGGCAGGACCGCCGCCGCGTCCCTCATCGCCCGCGCCACCGAAGAGCGGCTGACGCTACGTCAGGTCGCCGAGTCCGCCAACGCGTTCCGCCGCTCGCCGTTCGTCGGCGCCCCCGACACCGTCGCCGACGCCATCGAGCACTGGTTCGCGGCCGGCACCCTCGACGGCATCAACCTCGCCTTCCGCACCGACGACGACCTCGAACTCTTCGTCGACGGCGTGGTCCCGCTGCTCCAGAAGCGCGGCCTGTTCCGCACCGCGTACGCGGCCGATACCCTGCGCGGCAACCTCGGCCTGCCGGTCCCCGCCAACCGCCACACCCGCGAGCCCGCCCTCGCCGCCGACGCGTGAGCCGCCCGCACGGCACGCGGCCCGCCCCGCCGCCGACGCCCCGCTCTCTCCCACCCGTCCACCCGACCCCCGTCCCCCCGACGCCCGACACCGCAGGAGCATGAGATGACCGAGTACACCGACCACCACGCTCCTCACGGGCTGCGGGTGCGGGGCACCGTCGTCGTGGTCCCCGGACGCGGCGAGACCCGCGCCACCTACACCCGCTTCGGCCGACGGCTGGCCGCCGACGCCTACCGGGTCCGCGTCGTGGACGCCCCCGACCCGCGCCCCGACGGCCTCGACGACGCCCTGGACCGCTTCGCGGCCGGCCTCGCCGACGCCGTCGCCGACGCGGCCGGTGACGACGGCGTCGTCGCACCCGTCGTCCTGGTGGGCGCCGACACCGGCGCCCTCGCGATCGCGGCACTGCTCGGCCGTGCCGCGCTGCCGCCCGGCCTCGCCCCGGCCGCCGCCGTCCTCGCCGGACCGCCCGCCGCCACCGCCGCCACCAACGGCACCTGGGACGACGAACTCGACGCCCGCACCGCCTGCCCCACCCACCGGGGCACCCTCACCGACGACACCGGGGTCCGCCGCGGCACCCTCGACACCCCCGTCCCGCCCGCCCTGGCCGCCGGGATCGGCCACACCGGGCCCGACCTGCCCGTGCTGCTCCTCGTCGGGGACGCCGACCCGCTCGCCGACCGCGCCGCGCTGCGCCGCACGGCCACGACCTGGCCGCGCGCCCGGCTCTCGGTGGTGCGCGGCGCCCACCACGACGTCCTCAACGACCTCCAGCACCGCTCCGTCGCCGCCGAGGTCGTCACCTTCCTGGAGACGCTCCGCAACGCGCTCGTCCCGGTCGTCGCCGTCGAGTCGAGCGCCTGGTGAGCACCGCGGGGCGGGTGTGACGGCGGTGAACCCCCGTGCGCCGCCTGGGCGGTGGCCGGATCCGGCCGGTGCCGGGGGCAAACGCGCCGTCCTCCGATCAAGGGGTGGCCGTGGCGTCCGCCGCCTCCCTAGGATGAGCGGCCAGCCGAGCCGGTCACCAAGGCGACCGGACCTGCCAGCCGGGGGAGACGATGGAGTCCGGGAAGAAACTGTCCACCACGATCGACGCCGCCGTGCCGACGGCCGCGCGCATGTACGACCACTACCTGGGCGGCAAGGACAACTACGCCGTGGACCGGGCGGCCTGCGAGGAACTGGACAAGGTGGTGCCCAGCACCCGGGCGCTCGCCCTCAACAACCGCCGCTTCCTGCAGCGGATGGTGGGCACCCTGGCCCGGGAGTACGGGGTGCGGCAGTTCCTCGACCACGGCTCAGGGCTGCCCACCCAGGACAACGTCCACCAGGTGGCGCAGGCCGTCGACCCGGACTCCCGGGTGGTGTACGTCGACAACGACCCGATGGTCCTGGTGCACGGCCGCGCCCTGCTGGAGCAGAACGAGCGGACCGCCGTCATCCAGGCCGACCTGCGCGACACCGAGCGGATCTTCACCCACCCCGACACCCGGCGGCTCATCGACCCGTCGCTGCCGGTGGCGGTGCTGTTCAACTCGGTGTTCCACTGCATCCCCGACAGCGACACCGAGGGCCCGCCCGCCGTGGTGCGCCGGGTCCGTGAACGGCTCGCCCCCGGCAGCTTCCTGGTGATGTGCCAACTCGTCAGCGACGACGCGGAGGTCAGGGACTTCGTCACGGACTTCATGAACCAGGCGACCCAGGGGCACTGGGGACGGGTCCGCGAGGAGAGGGACGTCGCCGAGTGGTTCGAGGGCCTTGAGGTCCTGTCGCCCGGCCTGGTCGAGGTCTCCACCTGGCGGCCGGACAGCGACGTGGTGCCCCGGCAACTCACCCAGGAGTGGATCGAGTTCGGGGGAGTGGGCAGGATCGGATAGGGGGTGGCGCGCGGGTCAGGGCGTCCGGTAGCGCTGGTCGAGGGTCTCGCGCAGCATCGCCAGGGACGCCCTCGGGTCGAGCGCCTCGTCCGCCAGCCGGTCCAGCGTCACCCGGTACTCCTCCGTCTCGTCCCGGTCCTCGAGGAACGTCGCGCTCCTGATGTGTTCGAGATAGACGATGTCCGGCAGATCGAGCCCGCCGAAGCGCAGATACGTGACCGGGATGGCGGGCGACGACGCGTTCGTGACGTCCAACGGGACGATCTGCACGGTGACATGGGGAAGCGCGGCCATCGCCACCAGATGGGCGAGCTGCTCGCGCATCACCTCACGGCTCTCCAGCACCCGCAGCAGCACCGACTCGTCGAGGATCGCCCACAGCTGCGGGGGTGCCGTGCGGCGCAGCAACGCGCTGCGCCGCACGCGCAGTTCGACCCGCCGTTCCACCTCGCGCGACGGCGCGGTCGGCAGCCCGCGCTCCACCACCGCGCGGGCGTAGGCGGGCGTCTGGAGGAGCCCGGGAACGTACTGGATCTCGAAGGTGCGGATGGCGACGGCCGCCTCCTGGAGGCCCACCAGCCGGTCGAACCACTCCGGCAGCAGCCGCTTGTCGTACCGCTGCCACCAGCCCGGCTCCCCGGCCCGCCCCAGGAGCCGCAGCAGCACCGACGCCTCGTGACCGTCCGTGCCGTAGAGCTCAAGGAGCGCCCGGACATCGCGTTCGGTGGGCGGTCTGCGGCCCTTGCCCGCCTCGATCCGCGACAGCTTCGCCGGACTGAACCCGACGGCGCGGGCGGCCTGTTCCTGTGCCAGTCCCGCGTCCTCGCGGATCCCCGCGAGCTGCACGCCGACCAGCATCTTCAGCAACGTCGGGGCGGGTTCGGAACGTGCCAGATAGGGTTCGAGACGGGAGACGCGCGGTGACTCGGAGGGCATCCTGGCTCCCGGTCGCGGGGGGACAACGGGACGCATTATCGCACCGGATCCCCCGATGCCGCACGGGCCGGTCCACGCGGATCGCCGCGGGCCGCTCTCACACCAAGTGGTCGAACTCGCCGTCCTTCGCGCCGGCCAGGAACGCGGCCAGCTCGGCCGGCGTGTACACCAGCGCGGGCCCGTGCGGATCGCGGGAGTTGCGCACCGCGACCCCGCCCCCGGGCAGCGCGGCGACCTCGACGCAGTTGCCCTCCGCGTTGCTGTGACGGCTCTTGGTCCAGCGGACGTCCAGGGAGCCTGCCGGTACGCCGTTCGGAACTGATGTCATCGCACTCTCCTCGCGTTCGATCGCGCCGTGCCCGCCGGCCCGCCGCCGCTCGGGCGGGCCGTTCGAACACGGCTCCGGTGGCCGTACGCGCACGCAATTTCCCGTGAAATTGCACGCGCTCGCTCTCGCCGTGGATAATAGTCAGCGCGTCAACCCCCTTGCTGGCGCCCGATCCTGACACCACCTCAGTTCAGGGAGGCTCTGTGGCGTTGTCCGCGTTCCCGACCCCTTGGTCGGACCCGACCGGGCGTCCCGACGTCCCGCCGCGCCACACGCCCAGGGCCGCCGCCCTGCTGCTGTCCGGCACCTCCCACGAGTGCGCCGAGGCCCGCCGGTTCACCGTCCGCACCCTCGCCGCCTGGGAGTCGGAGCACCTCGCCGACGACGCCAGGACCGTCGTCGGCGAACTGACCGCCAACGCCGTCCGGCACGCGCGGGCGCACCGGCCGCTCGACACCGCCGAGGCCGAGATCCGGCTGAAGCTCACCCTGCGCCCCGCCCATCTGCTGATCTCCGTCACCGACCACGGCGACGACCTCCCTGCCTACCCGCCGCCCGCGAAGGACCTGGACACCGCCGGGCGCGGCCTGCGGGTCGTCGAGGCGCTCAGCGACCACTGGGGCTGGACCCGCTACCGGCCGACCGGCAAGACCGTCTGGGCCCTGCTGCCCCTGCGGCCCCGGAGCTGAGGGTGACCGTGCGACGAGGGGCCCGCCGATGACGAGCGCCCCCACGAGGGACCGGACACCCGGCGCCACGCTCCACGACGTCGGACAGGTGCCGTGGCGCGACCTCACGGACGTGACCGGCTGCGCCGCCGCCATCCCCTACCTGCTGGCCGCCATCGCCTCGGGCGACGACGCCGCCGCCAGGACCGGCGTCGACCGGCTGCGCCACCGCATCTGCCAGTACGGCTTCGTCGTCGGTGAGGCGACCCCCGCCACGGTCCCCTTCCTCTGGCACCTCGCCCAGCGCCCCCAGGTCACCTGCCGGGCGCAGCTCCTGCGGCTGCTGCGCAGCATCGCCGGCGCCCGGCAGTGGGAGACGGTGGCCGCCACGTCACCCAAGGCCCGCCGCCGCCACGACGACCAGCTCGGCTGGGAGTCGGCCGCCCGCCGCGCGGTGCGCGACCACGGTGGCGCCATGCCGCGGCTGCTCGCCGACCGGGACGCCGAACTCGTGCGGCTCGCCGAGGAACTGGCCTGCCTCATTTTCTGAACGCCGCACGCCGTTCAACCCGCCTGCTGTGAACACGACTTGAAAGATTCCTGGGTCCGGGGGGTTGCCGGAACCCTGATGTCATCCTTTAAATCAAGCCGTGAACTAAGTGGCCGCGCCGCGTTCCCGACCTCCCCACCCCTGGCACCTCCCTGCCCGGAGCGGCTCGGCCCTGTTGTGACCATCCCTCGTCGCACCCGCAGAGGAACATGGCATGAGATTCAGATCGTTGGGTGTCGCGCTCGTCGCCACGGCGGCGCTCGTCACCCTCCCCACCCTCAGTCCCCCGACCGCCGCGGCCGCCGACGCCAACCTGTCGCAGGGCCGCACGGCCACCGCCTCCTCGACGGAGAACGCGGGCACGCCCGCCGCGAGTGCCGTCGACGGTGACCTCGCCACCCGCTGGTCCTCGGCCGCCACCGACGACCAGTGGCTCCAGGTCGACCTCGGCGCCACCGCCTCGATCAGCAAAATCGTGCTGAACTGGGAGGCCGCGTACGGCAAGGACTACAAGATCCAGAGTTCGCCCGACGGCGGCTCCTGGACCGACCTCACCTCCGTCACCGGCGGCGACGGCGGCACCGACACCCTCACCGTGACCGGACAGGGCCGCTACGTCCGGTTGCAGGGCGTCCACCGGGCCACCGGATACGGCTACTCCCTCTGGGAGTTCCAGGTGTTCGGCACCACGGGCACCACCCAGCCCGCCGCCTGCAACACCGCCAACGCCGCCCAGGGCAAGGCCGCTTCGGCGTCCTCCACAGAGAACGCGGGCACCCCCGCCTCGGCCGCCTTCGACGGCGACGACACCACCCGCTGGTCGAGCCAGGCCGTCGACCCGCAGTGGGTCCGGGTCGACCTCGGCTCCGCGCAGGACATCTGCAAGGTCGACCTCAACTGGGAGGCGGCGTACGGCAAGGACTTCCAGATCCAGGCCAGCGCCGACGGCCAGAGCTGGACGACGCTCAAGACCGTCACCGGCGGCACCGGCGGCCGGGCCTCCTACGACGTCAGCGGCAACGGCCGCTACGTCCGGGTGCTGGGCACCGCGCGCGGCACCGGCTACGGCTACTCGCTGTGGGAGGTCGCCGTGCACACCGGCTCGGGCGGCGGCACCCCGCCCGTCCAGGGCGGCGGAGACCTCGGTCCGAACGTCATCGTGGTGGACCCCTCCACGCCCAACCTCCAGCAGAAGTTCGACCAGGTCTTCGCCCAGCAGGAGTCCGCGCAGTTCGGCTCCGGGCGCTACCAGTTCCTGATGAAGCCGGGCACCTACAACGGCATCAACGCCCAACTCGGCTTCTACACCTCGATCTCGGGCCTCGGACTCAACCCCGACGACACGCAGATCAACGGGGACATCACGGTCGACGCCGGCTGGTTCAACGGCAACGCCACGCAGAACTTCTGGCGTTCGGCGGAGAACCTCGCCATCACGCCGTCCAACGGCACCGACCGGTGGGCCGTCGCGCAGGCCGCGCCGTTCCGCCGGATCCACGTCAAGGGCGGCCTCAACCTGGCGCCCAACGGCTACGGCTGGGCCTCCGGCGGGTACATCGCCGACTCGAAGATCGACGGTACCGTCGGCCCGTACTCCCAGCAGCAGTGGTACACCCGCGACAGCTCGGTCGGCGGCTGGACCAACGGCGTCTGGAACATGACGTTCACCGGTGTCCAGGGCGCCCCGGCCACCAACTTCGACAGCGGCCCGTACACCACGCTCGACACCACCCCGATCTCGCGTGAGAAGCCGTTCCTCTACCTCGACGGGAACGACTACAAGGTCTTCGTCCCGGCCAAGCGCACCGCGTCCCGCGGTGTCTCCTGGCCCGCCAACGCGGGCGGCACCTCGCTGCCGCTCAGCCAGTTCTACGTCGTCAAGCCCGGCGCGACGGCCGCCACCATCAACACGGCGCTCGCCCAGGGCCTCAACCTGCTCTTCACGCCCGGCGTCTACCACCTCAACCAGACGATCAACGTCACCCGCGCCAACACGGTCGTCCTCGGGCTCGGCCTCGCGACCATCGTCCCCGACGGCGGTGTCGACGCGATGCACGTCGCGGACGTCGACGGTGTCCGGCTGGCCGGCTTCCTCATCGACGCCGGTGCCGCCAACTCCGACACCCTGCTCCAGATCGGCCCCGCCGGGGCGGGCGCCGACCACGCGGCCAACCCGACCACCATGCAGGACGTGTTCGTGCGCGTCGGCGGCGCGGGACCCGGACTCGCCACCAACTCCGTGGTGGTCAACAGCGACGACGTCGTCATCGACCACACCTGGCTGTGGCGGGCCGACCACGGCGCGGGCGTCGGCTGGGAGACCAACCGGGCCGACTACGGACTCAAGGTCAACGGCGACGACGTGCTCGCGACCGGCCTGTTCGTGGAGCACTTCAACAAGTACGACGTCCTGTGGAGCGGTGAGCGCGGCCGCACGATCTTCTTCCAGAACGAGAAGGCGTACGACGCGCCCAACGCGGCCGCCATCACCCATGACGGCATCGTCGGCTACGCGGCCTACAAGGTCGCCGACACCGTCACCACCCATGAGGCGTGGGGCCTCGGCAGCTACTGCAACTTCACGTCCGATCCGTCGATCGTCCAGCGCCACGGCTTCCAGGTGCCGGTGAAGGCGGGGGTGAAGCTGCACGACATCCTGGTGATCTCGCTGGGCGGCAAGGGCCAGTACGCCCACGTCGTCAACGACACCGGGTCGCCCACCTCGGGCACCGACACCATCCCCTCCAAGATCACGCAGTTCCCGTGATCGCCGTCCTCTGAGCCGGACGACGACAACGGGCGCCACGGACCGAGCCGTTCGGTCCGTGGCGCCCGCGCGTGCGGTCAGCCGGTGTACACCTCCGCCCGGTCCACGCTCACGAACGACCCCTGGGACGAGGCGTTGTGCTCGCCGGTGACCCGCACCCGCAGCGTGTGCCGGCCGGACGCCAGCTTCGGACTGAGGTACTGGACGGTCTCACCGGTGCGGATCGCCCCGTAGAAGTCGACGCGCTGCTCGGCCCCGCCGTCGACGCTGATCGCCGCGATGCCGTTGCCGGTGTCCCGCACCGACAGCAGCGCGATCCTGGTCCCGGTGAAGGAGAAGGTGGCGGTGTTGCCCGCCCGGTCGCTCCAGTGGTCGTCGCCCCAGAAGCACTGGGCCGCGCAGCCGGTGCCCGAGTTCCAGGTCCCGGTGTAGGCGAGGGTCCCGTCGGCGCTGGACCGGCCGTCGTCGTTGATCCAGTGGTTGCCCGAACCGGGGTCGCCCGAGGGCAGGTTCTGGGTCGCTCCCATGGCGAGCGGGGTGCCGAGGGCGGGGCTGCCGTCGGCGTTCCAGGTGATCTTCTGGGCCCGGGTGGTGCGGTCGGTGTAGGTGTTCACCGAGGTCGACTTGGCGTGGTAGACCATCCAGTCCTCGGTGCCGTCGGGGGACGTGAAGAACGCGTGGTGGCCGGGTCCGAAGACGCCCCTGCTGTCGTTGCGGGAGAACAACGCCCCCGACCGCTGGGTCCAGTTGGCGGGCACCAGCGGGTCGGCGCCGTCCGGCAGCGACAGCATCCACACCTGGTAGTCGGGTTTCCCCGTGTCGCACGTCGAGTACGTCATCCAGGTGCGGCCGCCCCGGTTCAGGAACTCGGGGCCCTCCCGCACCTCGGGGCAGCCGCCGGCCGCGTCGATCGCGACGGCGTTGCCCGAGACGGTGTACGGGTTCGACAGCGGGGCGATGTTCAGCCCGTTGTGCTGGTAGGCGTTGATGCCGCTGTAGGCCAGGTAGAGGCGGCCGTTGTGGGTGAAGACGCTCGGGTCGATCGCGAAGTCCGCGGTGTGGTTGGGCGGGACGAGCGCCGACTTGAAGTGGTAGGGGCCCGCCGGGTCGTCGCGGTCCGACTCCAGGACGTAGACCCGGTGGTGGTCGTCCACGCCGTCGTCGGCCGTGTAGTAGAGGTACCAGCGGTCGCCGAAGCGGTAGAACTCCGGCGCCCAGATGTTCCGGTTGCGGGAGGTGTCGGTGTCCGTCCACACGGTGACCGGGTCGGAGGCGAGCAGGGTGGCCAGTGAGGGCGAGCGCCACATCTTGATGCTGCCGCCCTGCGTGGTGGTCAGGTAGTAGGAGCCCTTCCAGTACGTCAGATACGGGTCGGGCCCGGTGTTGAGCGGGTTGCGGAACGTCGTGCTCGCGGCGGCGACCGCGCCGGGGGAGGCGACCGCGCCCGCGGCGGGGCCCGCCGCGCCGGCCGGGGGGACCAGGGCGAAGGAGAACAGCAGGGCCAGCAGGACGGCCGCCACGGCCGCCGGGCGGACGGTGCGGGGAGTGGTGCTCATGCGCGGCTCCCTTACATCGATGTAAGTCTCGGACCGGACGGTAGGGAAGAGGCGGTGCGGTGTCAACGAGGCGTGAGGCGAGGCCGGTTCACTGGCCGCCGAGTCCCGTCGTGGCCACGGACTTCACGATGTGCCGCTGGAAGAACAGGAACACCAGCACCAGCGGCAGCGCGGCCAGCACCGCCGACGCCATCGACTGCGCGTACTGGATGCCGTAGGCGTCCTTCACCGAGGTGATGCCCACCGGCAGCGTCATCAGCGCCGGGTCCGACGTGGAGACGAAGGGCCACAGGAAGTTGTTCCACGCCCCGATGAACACGAAGATCGACACGGCGGCGAGCATCGGCCGCGACAGCGGCAGCAGCACCGACCAGAAGATCCGCGCGTGCCCGGCGCCGTCGATTCTGGCCGCCTCCTCCAACTCCCTCGGCAGGGAGTCGAAGTGCTTCTTCAGGATGAACACCATCACCGGCGCCACCGTCTGCGGCAGGATCACCGCCGCGTAGGTGTCCAGCAGCCCGAGGCTCAGCATCTGCCGGAACCACGGCACGATCAGCATCTGCGGCGGCACCAGCACCGCCGCCACGGTCAGCGCGAACAGCCACCGGCCGCCCGCGAACCGGGTCCTGGAGAAGGCGTATCCGGCCATCGCCGACACCAGCACGGTGATCACCGTGACGGCGGCCGAGACCAGGAAGCTGTTGAACATCCACAGCGGCAGGTCGCCGCGCTCCCAGACGGTACGGAACCCGTCGAGCGTCAGCCCGTGCCGCGGCCACAGCCAGTGCACCGGATCACTCGCGTCCGGCTCGGACTTGAACGCGGTCAGCAGCGCCCACGCCATCGGCAGCAGCCACACCACGGCCAGCACCCCGAGGACCGCGAGCGCCAGCACCCGCGCGAGCCGGCTCTCCCCGAGCGAGAGATGGGTACGCCCCGACGGCGGGCGCCGGCGGCCCGCCGACAGTTCTCTGATCCTCGGCGGCCGGGGCGCGGGCGCCGGACGGACGGGCAGGTCGGTGGAGGTCATGTCACTTCTCCCGGCGGCGGAGGGCGGCGTACTGGGCCGCGGAGGCGAGGACGACGAGGGCGAAGAAGATGTAGCTGATCGCCGAGGCGTATCCGAGGCGGTAGCCGGTGAAGCCCACGTCGTAGACGTACTCGACCACCGGGCGCGTCGAGTTGTCGGGGCCGCCCTTGGTCAGCAGGTACACCTGGTCGAAGACCTTCAGCGAGGCCAGGATCTGCAGCACGGTGATGACCGCGGTGATCCGGCTGAGCTGCGGCAGCGTGATCGACCACAGCCGGCGCCAGGCGCCCGCCCCGTCGATCGCCGCCGCCTCGTACAGATGGTCGGGCACGGACTGCAGCGCGGCCAGGTAGAGCAGGAAGTTGAAGCCCACCGTCCACCACAGGGTGGTCAGGGCGATCGCGGACATGGCCACCGACGGATCGCTGAGCCACGCCACCTGGCCGAGGCCGAGGCCGTCGAGGAGGTGGTTGTAGAGGCCGAGGTCGGGCTGGTAGAGCCAGATCCACAGCAGCCCGACGACGCCCACGGGCAGCAGGTAGGGGGCGAAGAACGCCAGCCGCCACACCCACTGCCCCGGCAGCCCGGTGTGCACCAGCAGCGCCATGCCGAGCGCCACCGCCACCAGCGGGACCGTCGACAGCGCGGTGAACCACAGGGTGTGGCCGAGCGCGCGCCACATCTCGGCGTCCCTGACGGCCTCGGAGAAGTTGTCCAGGCCGATGAAGTCCGGGGAGTGGGCCGAGAGCGAGGTGTCGGTGAGGCTCATCCACAGCCCCTGGCCCAGCGGCCAGAGCATGAAGACGGCGAACAGCACCAGGAAGGGGAGGGCGAACAGCAGGCCGGGGGAGAGGAGCCGGCGCGCGGAGCGTGGCCCGGGGGTGGGCGGGGCCAGGGGAGAGGACATCGTCGTGCCTCCTGCGCGGATGGTCGCAGCCGGATCAGGCCGGGCTGGGCTTGGAGAGGAAGGTGTCGAGGCGGCGCACCATGGCGCGCGCGGCGCGGTCCGGGGCGAGGCCGCCGAGCAGGGCCTGCTGGAGGACCTGGCACATGGCGTTCTGGAAGTCCGATCCGGCGCCCGCGAACCAGACCGCCGGGTCGAGCACCACATGGCTCTGCGCCCGCGCGTAGTCGGCCTGCGGACGCAGCTTCGCGTACGCGGCCGTCTCGGTGACCGGCCGGTAGGCCGGGATGTGGCCGGCGCCGGCCCAGATCTGGCCGGCCTTCAGCAGCGCGGCGACCGCACGATGGGTGCGCCGGCGGTGTCCCGCGTCCGGGTGCGGGCGGCGCGGCAGCACGAAGGAGTGCGAGTCGGCGTACACGGCGGGCGTGCCGAAGACGGTGGGGAAGGGCGCGGCGCCCACCTTCGGGTCGGCGGCCCTGAAGGTGCCCAGCTCCCACTCGCCGGACAGGATCATCGCCGTCTGCCGGTTGGCGAAGGCGGCGATGGCCGCCGGGTAGTCGAGGCGCCGGGGGTTGACCCGGCCGTCGACGAGCTTCGCCATGAAGGCGATCACCTCGGCCATCCGGTCCACGTCGACCTCGGCCGGCCCGCCCGCGGGGAGCCGGAAGACCCCGCCGGTCTGCCGGTACAGCCCGTAGAACAGCCGCCAGCCCTGGGCCGAGTCGGTGACGTAGCCGAAGGCGATGCCCTGCTTGCCCGACGCCGCGGCCAGTTCCCGCCCGGCGGCGAGGAAGGCGTCGGGGGAGCCGAACGCCTCCGTGTCCAGGGTGCCGTCCTTCGTCAACAGGCCCGCCCGCGCGGCCGGTTCGGGGTGGTAGAAGACGATGAACGGGTGGGTGTCGAGCGGCAGGGCGTACGTCCGGCCCTCGAACCTGGTCCTGGACCAGACCGCGTCGGCGAAGTCGTCGGGGGTGACGCCGTACTCGGCCAGCAGGTCCAGGTCCCACGGGTCGAGCAGACCGGTGGGCGCGTACCCGGCCAGCCGGGACATGTGCGAGATCGCGACGTCGGGGCCGCGCCCGCCGGCCGAGGCCATGGCGAGCTTGGTGTAGTAGGGGGTGCCCCACTCCAGGACCGTGCGCTCGATCCCGGTCCCCGGCATGTCGGGACCCGCCGCGCGCACCATGTCGTTGAGGAGACCGCCGTCGGCCCCGCTGAACAGGTCCCAGAGGCGGACCGTCGAGCCGTCGGCGGCCTGGGCGGCTCCGCAGCCGCTCAGCGCCCCGGCGCCGAGCACCGCCGCGCCCGCGGCGAGTGCCGTCGTCAGGGCGCGGCGTCTGGTCGGTCCCGGGCGGGGGACCGGTGGGGGTGTGGCGGTCATGGGGCTCCTTCCCCGCGGGCGGCGCGGCGGCGGCCCCGCCCGGAGACCGGGTCGGCCGTCGCCGCGTACCGCCCACAGATCTACATCGTTGTACATCAGGGGTGGACTGCGGTGAGTTCCGCGCGCGCGGAGCGGGTCGCCGTCGCTACCGGCTGCGCTCGTAGGCCGCCGCGCGGAGCTGGGCGTCCCGCAGCAGCGCGGTGTCGGCCTTCTCCGAACGGTCGAACCGGTAGACGCCGTTGCGCTCCTGGAAGACGTCGGTGAGCTGGGTGTAGCAGTAGCCGAACATCTCCGGGTCGTCGAGCAGCACCCCGGTCAGACCGCGGAACCGCTCGACGAACTCCGCCTCGGTGCGCGGCCGTTCGCCGTACCCCCAGGAGACGCCCGAGTCGTCGCCGGCCGCCGCGGCGGCCTCGGGGTCCCACCAGATGCCCCCGAACTCGCTGCAGAAGTACGGCTGTCCGGCGTAGGGGAGCGACCAGGTGCGGCCGTCGGGACCCGTGTTCACGTACGGGCGGCCCTCGGCCAGCCCCGCCATCGCCTCGCCGAACGCGACCGGGTCCTGCTCGTAGCAGTGCGCGTCGTAGACGTCGGTCTCCGCCACCCGGTGCGCGTAGCCGGACGCGTCGATGACCGGGCGGGTGGGGTCGGCCTGCTTGGTGGCGAGGAACATGCCCCGGGTGACGTCGTCCAGGACGGTGACGCGGTCGTGCAGCGGCTGGTACGTCTCGTTGAGCGGGCACCAGCCGACGATCGAGGGGTGCGAGTAGTCCCGCTCCAGCGCCTCCAGCCACTGGGTGACGTACGAGGCGTCGGGCCGCTGGTTGTCGTCGCGGACGCCGACCTCGCACCCCCAGTCGCCGAACTCCCCCCACACCAGGTAGCCGAGCCGGTCGGCGTGGTACAGGTAGCGCTCCTCGAACACCTTCTGGTGCAGCCGCGCGCCGTTGAAACCGGCCGCGATCCCCAGTTCGATGTCACCGGCGAGCGCGGCGTCGCTCGGCGCGGTCATCAGTCCGTCGGGGTAGTAGCCCTGGTCGAGGACCAGCCGCTGGAAGACGCGCTCGCCGTTCAGCAGCAGCTGCCGCCCGCGCACCGCGACCGAGCGCAGACCCGCGTAGGAGCGGGCCGCGTCGACGACCGTGCCGTCCGGCGCCAGCACCTCCAACGACAGGTCGTACAGGTGCGGGTCGGCGGGCGACCAGGGGCGGACGGCGGCGTCGGGCACCGGCAGCACCAGCCGCGGGCACAGGTCGAGGTCGGCGCGCGACTCGGCGGTGACCAGGGTGCCCGACGCGTCCCCCAGGGTGGCGCGGACCCGGTGGCCCGGCGCGTTCGCGGTCAGCGGCAGCTCGACGAAGAAGGAGCCCGACGCCAGGTCGGGGGTGATCCTCGGGCGCCGCAGCGCGACGGCTCGGGGCACCGGTTCGAGCCAGACGGTCTGCCAGATGCCGGTGGTCCTGGTGTAGTGGCAGTGCGAGTTGGCGTACCAGGTGGCCTGCTTGCCGCGCGCCTGGACGCCGTGCCTGCTGTCGCGGGCCCGCACCACGAGCGTCAGCTCCGCGCCGGCGGCGGCCACCTCGCCGAGGTCGGCGGTGAAGGGCGTGAACCCGCCCCGGTGCCTGGCGACTTCGCGGCCGTTCGCCCAGACCGTGGTGTCGTGGTCGACGGCGCCGAAGTGCAGCAGCACCCGGGCGTCGGCCCAGTCGGCCGGGACGGTCACCGTGCGCCGGTACCAGACCGCCTCCAGGAAGTCCGGGTCGCCGACGCCCGACAACTCCGACTCCGGGCAGAACGGGACGACGATGCGGCCGGTCAACTCGCGTTCCAGCAGGCCGCGTTCGAGCCCGGTGTCGGAGCGGTCGGTCTCGAACTGCCACGCGCCGTTGAGATTGAGCCAGGCGTCGCGGACGAACTGCGGCCTGGGGTACTCGGGTCGGGGCGGCTGCTCCGGCGGATTCGGGTCGGGCATGGGGCTCCTCGCATCGAGAGTGCAGGTCGGTGCGGGCACATGGCATCATGGCGATTACAACGATGTAAATATGTCGGCGGAGATTGACCGGCCTGAATTCGCTCCGTCACGGTCGGTACGATCACCGTCGGCGGAGGAAAGAGGGAGCGTGGCTGCCAGACCCAGGATCAAGGACGTGGCGGAGTACGCGGGCGTCTCTCCCAAGACCGTCTCCAACGTGATCAACGACTACGAGCACGTGTCGGAGCGGACCCGCACCGCCGTGCGCGAGGCGATCGACGCGCTCGGCTACCGCGTCAACATCGCGGGCCGGCAGCTCCGCCAGGGCCGCACCGGCATGATCACCCTCGCCGTCCCCGAACTCGACGTGGCCTACTTCTCCGAGCTGGCCAAGCACGTCATGGCCGAGGCCGACCGGCTCGGACGCACCGTGCTGCTCCACCAGACCGGCGGCGAGCGCGCGCGGGAACTGGCCGCGCTGCACGGCTTCGACACCCAGTTCTCCGACGGCGTCATCCTCAGCCCGCTCTCCCTGCTGCCCCGCGACCTCGCCACCCGCGACCGCAGGCTGCCGGTCGTCCTGCTCGGTGAACGCCCCGCCGAGGGCGACACCGACCACGTCGGCATCGACAACGTGCGCGCCGCCCGCGACGCCACCGCCCATCTGCTCGCCAGGGGGCGGCGCCGGATCGCCGTGATCGGCGGCGCCGTCCGGGGCAGGCAGGGCACCGACCGGCTGCGCACCGACGGCCACCGCCAGGCGCTGCGCGACGCCGCCGTCCCCTTCGACCCCGATCTGGTGGTCCCGGTGCGGGCGTTCCACTGGCGGGACGGCGCGCAGGCCGCGACCGAGCTGATCCGCCGGGAGTCCCCGCCCGACGCGCTGCTCTGCCTCAACGACCACATGGCGCTCGGCGCCCTGCGCGCCCTGCACGAGGCGGGCCGCTCGGTCCCTGGCGACCTCGACGTGGTCGGCTTCGACGACATCGAGGCCGCCCGCTTCAGCGTGCCCAGCCTGACCACGGTGGCCCCCGACAAACCCCGGATCGCCCGCGTCGCCGTCGACCTGCTCGTGCACCGCATCGACACCCCCGACGAACCGGGCCCCGGCCGCGACGAGGTGATCGGCCACCGGGTCATCGTGCGGGAGAGCAGCGGCGGGTGAACGGGGCCGGCGGAGCGGGGGAGCGGGGGGCACCGGGAGTCGGAGTCCGAATGGGAGCCTCCGGGCGCGGAGCCGGGAGATCCGGGCGGGCGGCGGCGCGCGCCTGACCCCGGCTCCGCCGGTCCGGCCGGCCCGCGCCGCCGACTGCGCGGGCCGGCCGGGTCCACCGCACTGTCGCGGGGCGGGGGTTGCGACCCCGTTGCATCGAGCGGGTGTTCGGGCCGGTCGGGGCGGCGGGACGGCGCACGGAGCTGTCCGGATCCCGCGCCCGCGCCCGGGGAGTGCCCGGCCGCAAACGGGGCAGGAACCCTCCCGTGAATGGGCTGGCCACATCGTTGTGGGATCCGCACAACGGACAAGGACTACGACAATTCGCCGAACTGGCGCTGGCGCTGCTGCTGTCCACCCTCATCGGATGGGAGCGGGCGGCGAAACAGAAGAGTGCGGGACTGCGCACCCACACCCTGGTGGGGGTCGCCAGCGCACTCATGATGCAGGTCTCGCAACACGGGTTCAACGGGGTGCTCGGGCTGGAGAACGTCTCCTTCGACCCGTCCCGGGTCGCGGCCCAGATCGTCTCCGGGATCGGCTTCATCGGCGGCGGCCTCATCTTCGTCCGCCGGGACGCCGTCCGCGGTCTGACCACCGCCGCCACCGTCTGGCTGACCGCCGCGGTCGGCATGGCCTGCGGCGGCGGACTCCCGCTGCTGGCCGGCGCCGCGACCGTCCTGCACTTCCTGGTGGTGCGCGGCTACCCGCCGCTGTCCGCCCGGCTGTCGCCAGGATCGGTCACCAGCACCTTCGAGGTCCGGCTGACCTACAGGACCGGCTCGGCGCTGCTGCCCCGGCTGATGCAGATGTGCACCCGGCGGGGCTTTCGGATACTGCAGGTCACCGTCGAGCGCCTGCCGGGCCGCACCGACGACGCGGCCCGCGTCCTGCTCGGCCTCGAAGGCAGCAAGGACCCGACCGACCTGGTCGCGGAACTCTTCCAGGACGAGGGCGTGATAGACGTGTCGGTCACGTCGGCGGCCCTCGACGACGAGTAGCACCAACCACCCGGCCGGGCGGGAGAGGAACCGGGCGACCCCCGGTGCCCACCCGGACGAAGGGCGCCCCCGCGGACCGCGGGGGCGCCCTTGCCGTGCCGGGGCGTCTGCACCCGGCGGACGTCAGTGACCGGGGCCGTCCGAGCCGTAGTGGCCGCTGAGCTGGTCGCGGTAGGCCGGGTCGCCGAGATGCTTCTCCTTGTCGAACTCGGGCGCCGCCTTGATCCGCTCCTTGGTGCGGCCCACCCGGATGGTCTTCGCCTCGTGGTCGACGGCCTCGACCGTGCCGGCCGGCAGCAGGACCTCCTTGCCGAGGATCCACGGGCCGGTGTCGACCACCAGGTACTGCGGGCCGACGTCGTTGGAGTGCTTGTCGACCTTGCCGACCCGGCCGTCGAGGGCCTCCACCGTGTAGCCGGTGAAGTCCAGGTCGGGGGTGTGTCCTGCGGTGGGCGCGTAGCTCCACAGCGAGTCGTTCGTCATGTGCGTCCCTTCGTGCACGAGCGGGCGGGTGAACGGCGCACTGCTGTACACCTGCTCCCTCACGGATCACCCGAACCCCGGCCGCCAAACCGGAAAGCGCCCACGTCCACCCGCTGCGTACGCTGTCCGGGTGCCGCCCACCTCCCG
This sequence comes from Streptomyces griseoviridis, assembly GCF_005222485.1. Taxonomy (NCBI): domain Bacteria; kingdom Bacillati; phylum Actinomycetota; class Actinomycetes; order Kitasatosporales; family Streptomycetaceae; genus Streptomyces; species Streptomyces griseoviridis. The sequence continues at coordinate 378,086 of NZ_CP029078.1, read as the reverse complement.
CCTCCGCCGTGTCGCCGTCCTCGTCCTCGAAGGGGCCAAACCGCTGGACGTCGGCATCCCCGCCCAGGTCTTCACGACCCGCGCGAGCATGCCCTACGAGGTACGGCTGTGCGGTGCGGCACCCGGCCTGGTGACCGGCGGCGACGGGCTCTCCTACCATGTCGCGCACGGCCTCGACACCCTCGTCTGGGCCGACATCGTCTTCATCCCCGGCTACCGCTTCCCCGACCGCGACGACCCGCCGCGCGCCGTCACCGACGCCCTCACGGCCGCCCACACCAGGGGCGCCCGGCTCGCCGCCATCTCGACCGGCGCCTTCGCCCTCGCCGCCACCGGCCTCCTCGACGGCCGACGGGCCACCACCCACTGGCACTACACCCGCGCCCTCGCCGCGCGCCACCCGCACATCAGGGTCGACGAGAACGTCCTCTTCGTCGACGAGGGCACCGTGCTCACCTCGGCGGGCGCCGCCTCCGGCATCGACCTGTGCCTGCACATCCTGCGCGGCGACCTCGGGGTGGCCGCCTCGAACCACGCCGCCCGGCGCCTGGTCGCCGCCCCCTACCGCAGCGGCGGCCAGGCGCAGTACGTGCCGCGCAGCGTGCCCGAGCCGCTCGGCGAACGCTTCGCCACCACCCGCGAGTGGGCCCTGAACCACCTGGACCGACCCCTCACCCTCGAGTCGCTGGCCCGCCAGGCGGCCGTCTCGCCGCGCACCTTCTCCCGGCGGTTCGTGGAGGAGACCGGCTACACGCCGATGCAGTGGGTGATGCGCGCCCGCGTCGACCGGGCCCGCGAACTCCTGGAGCGCTCCGAGCGGGGCGTGGAGCGGATCGCCGCGGACGTGGGCCTGGGCACCGGGTCGAACCTGCGGCTGCACTTCCAGCGCATCCTGGGCACCACACCGAGCGAGTACCGCCGCACCTTCGCGCGCGGCGAGTGACCAGTCCCGCGCGCCGTCGGCCCCCGGGTCCGTCCGTGGTGAGCGGCCCGGCCGCGGCGCTCTCGGCCCTGGCGTGATCCTTGTGAACCGTGGCGATCATGCCACTGGCCGCGCCCGCCCGCGCGCGCGAGGCTGGTGGGGAAACGAAGGGACATCACCATGACTCGCCTCGCCATCAACGGCTTCGGTCGCATCGGCCGCAATGTGCTCCGCGCCCTGCTCGAACGGGACAGCACGCTGGAGGTCGTCGCCGTCAACGACCTCACGGAACCCGCCGCCCTGGCCCGACTGCTCGCCTTCGACTCGACGTCAGGACGCCTCGGCCGTCCCGTGACCGTCGAGGGCGACACCCTCGTCGTCGACGGCCGCCGCATCACCGTCCTCGCCGAGCGCGAGCCCGCCAAGCTCCCGTGGGCCGAGCTGGAGATCGACCTCGTCCTGGAGGCCACCGGCCGCTTCACCTCGGCCGAGGCCGCCCGTGTGCACCTGTCGGCGGGCGCAAGGAAGGTGCTGGTCAGCGCGCCCTCGGACGGCGCCGACGTCACCCTCGCGTACGGCGTCAACACCGACGCGTACGACCCGGCCGCGCACACGATCGTCTCGAACGCCTCCTGCACGACCAACGCCCTGGCGCCGCTCGCCGCGGTCCTAGACGACCTCGCGGGCATCGAGCACGGCTTCATGACGACGGTGCACGCCTACACCCAGGAGCAGAACCTCCAGGACGGCCCGCACCGCGACGCGCGCCGCGCCCGCGCCGCCGGTGTCAACATCGTGCCGACCACGACCGGCGCCGCCAAGGCGATCGGCCTCGTGCTGCCGAACCTCGCGGGCAAGCTGTCCGGCGACTCGATCCGGGTCCCGGTCCCGGTGGGCTCGATCGTCGAGCTGAACACGACCGTCTCCCGCGACGTCACCCGCGACGAGGTGCTCGCCGCCTACCGCACCGCGGCCGAGGGCCCCCTCGCCGGCGTCCTCGAGTACTCCGAGGACGCGCTCGTCTCGTCCGACATCACCGGCAACCCCGCCTCGTCGATCTTCGACTCGGCGCTCACCCGGGTCGACGGACGGCACATCAAGGTCGTCGCCTGGTACGACAACGAGTGGGGCTTCTCCAACCGGGTCATCGACACCCTGGAACTCCTCGCCGCCGGCTAGGACGTATGTGGCGGTCGGCCTGGCTGGCCGGGCCGATCGCCCGCCGCCGGGTCCTTCGGAGCCGTCCGGCCTGCGCCCCGGCCGGCGGACGCGGTCGGCCGCGCCCGCGTGCCGCCGCGCAGGGCCGACGCGACCGCGGAGACCAGGGCCATGGCGGCGGCGACCGTGAAGACGATGGTCAGGCCGTGGTGGAAGGGTCCCGCGACCAGTTGCGGGAAGAACGTGTGCCCGGTGAGGACCGCGCGCTGGGCCGCCGTCAGCTGGTCGAGGACGCCCTGCGAGCCGAGCAGGTGCGCGATGGGGTTGTTGCCGAGGAACGTCGCGAAGAGGGTGCTCACCGGTGGCAGCCCGGCCGCCCGCGCCGCCGCCGCGGTCGGCACGCCGTGCGCGACGAGACCGTCCCGCAGGGTCGCCGGCAGGGTGCTGGCGAGCCCGGAGACCATCAGGGAGAAGAACACCCCGATGGAGAGCGCGGTGCCGGAGTTCTGGAACGTGGAGCGCATCCCGGAGGCGACGCCCCGGTACTCGGCCGGGACACTGCCCATCACCGACGACGTGTTCGGCGCCGAGAACATGCCCTGACCCAGCCCGTTGAGCAGCAGCAGCCCCGCGAACGTCGGATAGTCGAAGTCGACGGGCAGGGCCAGCAGGCCGAGGAAGGAACCCGCCACCACGAGGAGTCCCGCGGTGGAGAACAACCGGGCCCCGAACCGGTCGGAGAGATACCCCGACAGCGGCCCCGCCACCAGGAACCCGCAGGTCAGCGGCAGCATGAAGACGCCCGCCCAGAGCGGGGTGTCCTCGAAGGCGTAGCCGTGCAGCGGCAGCCAGATGCCCTGGAGCCAGATGATCAGCATGAACTGGAGGCCGCCCCGGGCGATGGCCGTCAGCAGCGCCGCGAGGTTGCCCGCGGCGAACGCTCGGATCTTGAACAGGGCGAGGTTGAACATGGGTTCGGCCACGTGGGTCTCGATGAAGCAGAACGCCAGCAGCAGCAGGACGCCGACCGCGAGGGCGCCGAGCACCCAGGGGTTGCCCCAGCCGGTGGGGTCGCCGCCGTAGGGCTGGATGCCGTAGGTGATCCCGGCCAGCAGGACGCCCGCGCCGGCCGCGAAGGTCGCGTTGCCCAGCCAGTCGACCCGGCCGGGGCGGCCCGCCGAGGTCTCCCGCAGGCTCAGGTACGACCACACGGTGCCGGTGACACTGATCGGCACGCTCACCCAGAACACCGCGCGCCAGTCGACGACGGCGAGCAGACCTCCGGCGAGCAGGCCGAGGAACTGCCCGGCCAGCGCGGTGATCTGGTTGATGCCGAGGGCGGTGCCCCGCTGGTGGGCGGGGAACGCGTCGGTGAGGATCGCCGCCGAGTTCGCCGTCAGCATGGACCCGCCGAACGCCTGCACGATCCGCCAGCCGATCAGCCACAGCGCCCCCGCGCCCTGCTGGAACGGATCGAGCGACAGCGCGACGGAGGCGCACGCGAACACCAGGAAGCCGAGGTTGTAGATCCGTACCCGGCCGAACATGTCGCCGAGCCGGCCGAGGACGACCACCAGGACCGCCGACACGAGCAGATAGCCCAGGATCATCCAGAGCAGATAGCCGATGTTGCCCGGCGCGAGCGGGTCGAGGCCGATGCCCCGGAAGATGGCGGGCAGCGAGATGATCACGATGGACGCGTCCATGGTGGCGATCAGCACGCCGAGCGTGGTGTTGGAGAGCGCCACCCACTTGTAGTTCGGGCCCGGCGGCACGTCGTGCCGCCGTACCGCGCCGGCCGCGAGCCGCGCGAACACTCCGACGGGGCGCCCGGTCACAACCGCTCCGCCAGCCGTTCGAGCAGGGGGACGGCCGCGGCCAGCGCGGCCCGGTCCTGCGCGGAGAACTCGTCGAGGACGGCCTCAAGGCGGCGTACCGACGCCGAGCGCCGCTGCGCGAGCACGGCCCTGCCCTCCTCGGTGACGGCGACGATGCTGCGCCTGCCGTCCGCCGCGTCGGGGGTGCGCCGCACGAGTCCGCGCCGGGTGAGGCCGGCCAGGGTGGTCGCCATCGCCTGCGGGCGCACCCGCTCCGACTCGGCGAGCGCCGACGGCGACCCGGGCCCCTCACCGGCCAGCCGCGCCAGCACCGACACCTCCGAGAGCGACAGGTCGCCCACCGCGTGCGCCTGCCGCAGCCGCCGGGTCACCCGCCCCACGGCGACCCGCAGCCCGGCCGCGAGACCGCTCTCCGCACCGGGACCGGGTGCGTGACCGCTGTCCCGCACTGCTTCCGTATCGACCTCCATAAGTAATAACAGTAGATTTATCAGTCTGGACTGTTCAATCAAGCCGGGGTAAAACGCCGGGGGCCCGGCCCACGCCCGTCGGTAAGGTCCCCACCGTGAAGACCGGCACCCCCCAGACCCGCCTGATCGTCCTGCGCGGCAACAGCGCCTCCGGGAAGTCGAGCGTCGCCGCAGCCCTGCGGGACCGGACCGGACGCGGACTCGCCCTCGTCGGCCAGGACAACCTCCGCCGCACGGTCCTCAAGGAACGCGACCGCCCCGGCGCCCCGAACATCGGCCTGATCGACCTGACCGCCCGCCACGCCCTGGACGCCGGCTACCACGTCGTCGTCGAGGGCATCCTCCGCGCCGACCACTACACCGGGATGCTCACCCGGCTCCGCGCCGACCACGCCGGGCGCACCCACTGCTACTACCTTGACGTCCCCCTCGCCGAGACCCTCACCCGGCACGCCACCAAGCCGATCGCCGACGAGGTGGACGAGCGGCTCCTGCGCGAGTGGTACAGGACGCTCGATCTGCTGCCCGGTGGCATCGAGACCGTCATCGGCGCCGACAGCCCCCTGGAGCGGACCGTGGAGCGGGTCCTGCGCGACGCCGATCTCGTCGGACCCTCCCTCACCCCCCGCTGAACAGGCGGCGGGCGTTGCGGGTGGTCAGGGCGCGCCAGGTGGAGCCCTCCGGGGCCTCGGCCGCGTCGATCGAGGCGACCTGGGCCAGGACGCCAGGGGCCGGGGTCCAGCAGGAGTCGCTCCCGTAGAGGACGCGGTCGAGGCCGAAGGCCCGCTCGACGGCCGGGACCTGGTCGGGGAACGGGGTGCCCGCCAGGTCGTACCAGAGGCCGCCGAGTTCCGCGCGGACGTCGAGGTCGCCGTCGCCGGGAAACAGCGTCCGGAACAGCTCCAGGCGGGCCGCGAGCAGCGGCAGCGCGCCGCCTCCGTGGGTGAGGATCCAGCGGATGCCCGGGTGGCGGACGGTGACGCCGCCGAGGACCAGGTCCGCCGCCGCGCGCGCCGTGTCGAACAGGAACTCCATCATCGGGCGGGGCCGCCCCGAGGTGAGGGCCTCCCAGCCGGGCGGTGACGTCGGATGCACGAAGACGATCGCGCCGCGCCGGTCGAGCTCCGCCCAGAGCGGCGCGCACCGCGCGTCGCCGAGATAGACGCCCCGCGCGTTGGTCTCCACCGCGAGCCCGTCGGCGCCCAGCACATCGAGCGCGTACGCCGCCTCGGCCAGCGCGCCCTCGACGTCGGGCAGCGGGAGCGCCGCGAAGTGACCGAACCGGTCGGGCCGTTCCCGGCGCAGCCCCGCGCCGAACTCGTTCACCTCGCGGCTCAGCGCGCGGGCCGCCGCGTCGTCGCCGAAGTGGGTGCCGGGGGAGGAGACCGACAGGACCGAGAGGCCGATCCGCGCCTCGTCCATCAGCGCGAGGGCGCCCCGCGCGCTCCAGGACGGCCAGTCCGGCATCCCGTCGGGTCGCCCGATCCCCGCCTCCCGCGCCGCCCGGACGTACCGCTCGGTGACGAAGTGGGTGTGCACGTCGACGAAGGGCGGAGCCTCGCTCACTGCTGCCTCCCGGGTGGGGGTACACGCTGGTACCCCCACGGTAGGGAAGCCGGCCCCGCGCCGCCCGTCCGACGGCCGGCGGCCGGTCCCGTCCGTCAGGCGGCGGTGCCGCCCGCGTAGTCGGCGGCGAACGTCGTCTCCACGGTCCTCGCCACCTGGGCCGCCGCGCCGGTGCCGGTCAGGATGATGCCCAACTCCCGGTTGCGGCTGAGGGAGTTGCTGCTGATGTTCATCGAGCCCGCCTCCACCGCCTGGGTGGCGAGGCCGTAGTCGGCGACCATCGCCTTGGCGTGGATGTAGAAGCCGCCGGGGTCGGAGTACCCGACGACGGTGCCGCCCGCCGCCTTGATCCTGGAGACCGCGCTCGCGTAGTCGCCCGGCGTCTCCAGGACCACCCGCACGGTGACCCCGGCCTTGGCGCGCGCCTCGACGGCGGCGACCACCGCGCTGTCGCTCAGCTCCAGTTCCTCGACGTCGAGGGTCTTGGTCGCGCCCTCGATCAGCGACACCAGGCGGTCGCGGGAGTCGGTGGGCGACCAGAGCAGGTGGTCGCCGTCGCCCGGGGTGACGGAGGTGCCCGCGTAGTCGGCGGCGAAGACCTTCTCGATGGCGGCGACATCGCGGGGGTCGTCGTCGAACACCCCGTAGTCGCGGCTGGTCCGGTAGTACCGGGAGGTCAGATTCCCGGTCATGATCAGGGACTTGGCGCCGTCCACCGTGATGGTCTTCTGGTGGGTGTAGACGAAGGCGGCCGACGACCAGACCACGCCGGCGCCCGCCGCGGTGAGTGCTCTGTACGCCGGGTTGTCGGCGCTCTGGTGCTGCCGGTCGAGGATCACCCGCACCGCGACGCCCTTCTTCTCCAGGGCGACGAGGTCGTCGACGGCGGTGGTGTCCTCCAGCTCGTACATGGTCATGTCGAGTGTCCTGGTGGCCGAGTTGATGAAGTCGTAGATGGCCGGCTGGCCGCCGGTCCGCGCGAAGGCGAACGCGGAGTAGGAGCCGGACCGCACGGGGGCGGGGGCCTCGGCCGGAGAGCCGGGAGGGGCAGGAGAGGCGGGGGAGGTGAAGGAGACGGGGGAGACGGGAGGGGCGGGTGTCGCCGCCGGGGTGGCGGGGGTGGCGGTGGCGAACACGGCGGCGCCGACGGTCAGTACGGTGCAGGCGCGGCGGGCGATCTTCCACGACATGGGTGGCTCCTGGTCGAGTTCCTGCCCGCCATGGGGGCGAGCGGAGGGATCACACCACGCGTGCGGAGCGCCGCGAGGGAGAATCCGCGCGAACCAGCCCCGCGCTCTCCGCCCCGCTCCTCGGGCAGGAGCGGGACGGCGCAGGTGGGGGCCGGTTCGGCGGGGTTCGGCGGGTGGGCAAAATCTGAGTATCACGGAGGATTTCGGCCGTTTGTTTCCCTCTGCTACGGCTGGACCGGAACGCGCGTCCGGGGCGTGCGCAGGACGCCCGCGGTCGCGGCGGCGACGAGGCAGCAGAGCACGGGGAGGAAGAAGGTGAGGTTGAGCGGGACGAGGTGGGTGAGCCAGCCGATGACGGCGGGCCCGGCCAGCATGCCCAGGTAGCCGAGGCCCGCGACCCGGGAGACGTTGGCGCCGGCCGCGCCGTCCTCGGCGTGCCCGGCGGCGCTGAACAGCTGCGGCACGCATCCGGAGAGACCGGCCCCGAACACCGCCCAGCCCGCCAGGGCGAGCGGCACCCACGGGGAGACGGCGACCGCCGCGATGCCCACGGCCGCCGCGCCCGCGCCGTAGCGCAGGACGGCGGCCGGGCCGAAGCGGGCGGCGACCCGGTCAGCCAGCAGCCGGCCGACCGTCATGGCGGCGGCGAAGCTGCCGTAGGCGAAGGCGGCGGTGGACTCGGAGGCGTCCAGCATGGTCTTGAGGTGCAGGACGCTCCAGTCGTTGGCGACGCCCTCGCACAGCATGATCAGCAGCGCCAGGACGGCGAGCAGCCAGATCCGGGTGGGCGCGCGGTGGCTCCCGCCCGCGCCGTCCGCGTCCTCCGCGGCGGGGTCCGCGGGTGCGGGGGCCTCGGTGGGCAGCAGGGCGCGGGCCGTTACGACGGCGACCACCGCGGCGATAAGGCCGGCCGCGCCGAGCGTCGTCGCGGGGCTCAGCGACCAGCCCGCGGCGGCGGCCCCGGCCAGGGCGGCCAGCACCCCGCCGACGGAGAAGGTGGCGTGGAAGGCGGACATGACGGGCCGGCCGTACGCCTTCTCGACCTGGACCGCGTGGGCGTTCATGCTCACGTCCAGGCAGCCGTTGGCGAAGCCGAAGACCAGCAGGGCGAGGCCGAGCGCCCACGGCCCCGAGGCCAGGCCCGGCAGGACGAGGGTGGCGCCGCACAGCAGCGCGGAGGCGGGCACGACGACCCGGGTGGAGAGCCGGTCGGCCAGCGGCCCGGTCACCTGCATGCCGAGGAAGGCGCCGAGGCCGAGCAGCACGAGGAAGCCGCCGAGGACGGCGTGGCTGATGCCGACGCGCTCCTCGATGGGCGGGATCTGGACGACCCACATTCCCAGCAGGGTCCCGTTGAGGATGAAGTAGGTGAAGGTCGCCGCTCGCGCGGCACGCAGGGAACGTTCCATGGAGTGAACATATCGAACATGAATTGTGTTTCAAAAGCCCTGCTTCTCACAGCCTTGCTGTTCGTTCGCCGGGTGGGGTTGAATCGGGGCCATGAGTAACGCAGACCGCCTCCGGCAGACCGGGGAGGCCGTGCGCGCGGCGGGGAGCCTCACCGTGGCGGAGCTGGCCGCGCTCACCGGGGCTTCCGAGATGACCGTACGGCGCGACCTGGACGCGCTCGCCGCGCAGGGGGTCCTCGAACGGGTCAGGGGCGGGGCCCGCAGTCTCGTCCTGCGCGGCGAGGAGCCGCCGTTCGCCCTGCGCGTCCAGGACGGTGCCGAGGCGAAACGGCGGGTCGCCGCCGCCGTCGTCGAACTGATCGGCGACGGCGAGACCGTCGTCCTCGACAGCGGCACCACCTGCCTGGAGGTGGCCCGGCTGCTGCGCGGCCGGCGGGTCACCGTGATGCCGCTGTCGCTACAGGCCGTCGCCGTCCTCGCCGAGGGCGCGGGACAGACCGCGCTGCTGGTGCCCGGCGGACGGCCCCGGCCGGGCGAGGGAGCCCTCACCGGCCCGCTGACGCTGTCCTCGCTCGCCGCCGTACGGTTCGACACCGCCGTCATCGGCTGCTGCGGCCTCGACGCCGCACAGGGCCTGACCGCCTACGACCTGGACGACGCGGCCGTCAAACAGGCCGCGCTCCGATCGTCGCGACGCGTCCTCGCCGCGACCGACAGCGCCAAACTCACCCACACGGCTCACGCGTTCGTCGCCCCGGTCACCGCCCTGCACACCCTCGTCACCGACCGGTCGGCGCCCCGGGAGGCGATCGACGCGATCGGGGCGGCGGGCGTGACGGTCAGGACGGTGTGACCGCCGGCGCGTCCTCGCCCGCCGGACGCGGCGTCACCGACACCGACAGGTCGTTGTCGACCGTGTAGTAGGGCCGCACCATCAGGCCGCCGACGGGTGTCGCCGGGTAGACGAACACCGACTTGCGGTCCGCCACGTCGTCGAGGAGGCGGGCGAGCCGGATCAGGGGCGCCTCCCGCGCGGGCCGCACGAACACGTCCCAGACGCCCGCCCCGTCGGCCGTCAGCTCCCGGTGGGCGACCGTGAACGAGAACGACCGGTGATCGTCGGCCGCGCGGACCTCCGCCGTCCGGGTCGGGCCACCGCCCCGCCGCCGCAGCAACGCCGTCGCCCCGGGCCCCACTTCGGCGCCGTGCAGACGGGCGGCGAACGTCGTCGCCGACTCCGTGACGCCGAGGTCGGCGGCCTCCGCGTGCCCCGGCCGCAGCCAGGCCCGCACCGCGAGCCTGCCGTCCTTGGTGACGTACGGGACGCGCACCGCCAGCGGAACCTCCCGGTCCCGCAGCCGCCCGTCGACCAGCGCCCGCAGATCCCGCGCCGCCGGATACACCCGCTCCCGCCCGGCGTCCGGGCCGCGCAGCACGTACACGTCCCACCGGCCCTCCGCCAGCACCGGATCGAGACCGAGGACGGCCCGCGCCCCGCCGTCGTCCCCCGGCTCCGTGTCGAGGACGTGCCGCACCCGCTCCGGCTCGCCCTTCCTCGGCCGCAGCCGCACCAGCAGCCGCCCGGCACCCGGCCTGATGTCGAACGTGATCCGGCCGTCGGCGTCGACCGAGCAGCCCACCCGGGTCCGCGCCCCGTCCCGCGCGCTCACGACGACGCCCCGCGCACCCGGCGCCGCACGGACCCCGCCGCGGCGATGGCGGCGTCCCGCGCGGCGAAGCCGTGACCGGTCAACGCCCGCCGCGCGGAAGCCCGTTCGACGACGGTCCTGCGGCCGGCCCGGCGGGCCGCGACCGCGTCGGCGAGCAGCCGCTCGGCCTGCTCGACCACCGGCCCCGGCGCGAACCTGCGCGCGTTGCGCAGCGCCGCCCGCCCGCTCCTGCCGCGCCGCTCGTCGTCCCCGACCAGTTCGAGCAGGGCCGCGCCCAGCGCCTCCCGGTCCCCGACCGGCACCAGCCGCCCGTCGACACCGTCCGTGATGATCTCCCCAGGCCCGTAGGGGCAGTCGGTGCTCACGACCGGCAGACCACAGCGCATCGCCTCCACGATCGTCATGCCGAACGGCTCGAAGTCGGAGGCCGCGACCCCGATCGAGCCCTTGACCCACTCGGCCTCCATCGGAGCCGCCGCGCCCATCAGGAACACGTGGTTCCACAGCCCGAGTCCGGTGATGAGCCGCCGCAGCCGGTCGTGCTCCTCGCCCCTGCCGTAGATCCGCAACTGCCAGTCGGGGTGGGCGGCCGCGACCACCGCGAACGCCTCGATGAGCAGGTCGTAGCGCTTGACCGGGACCAGCCGGCCCGCCGCCACGACGACCTTCGCGCTGCCGTCGGCGGTCGGCAGCACCGGATCGGGCACGCTGTTGGGCAGCGCCTCGATCCGCACCCCCGGCAGCCGCATCTTGCGCCGGTAGACCGCCGCGTCCGCCTCCGTCACCGTGGTCAGCGCGTCGAGCCTGCCGTAGGCCCGGCGCAGCGCGTGCCGCAGCCGCGGCCCGTGGTTGTCCAGGGTGAGATGCTCCTGCCCGACGCGCGCCACCCGGCCGGGCGCCTCGAGCGCGAGGTGCACGTTCAGCCCGGGGCGGGTGCCGATCACCGCGTCCGCGTCCACCGCGGCGAGGTGCTCGCCGATCCGCAGATCGGTCAACTCGCTGTACTGGTGGTAGCGGTACTCGGCGGCCGGGAACACCCGCGACGGTCTGCGGTGGCGCGGATCGTTCCCCTCCCGCCGCAGATCCACCAGGGGCCGCAGCGAGACACGCGGGTCGAGGGTGAAGTGGGGGTCCTCGCGGTGCCGCAGGACCGACACGACCTCCACCTCGTGCCGCGCGGCCAGCGCCTGGGCCAGATTGAACGTGGTGGTGATCGTGCCCCCGATCCCGTAGGCGTTGTGCAGCAGGAAAGAGATCTTCATGGTGCCCTAGACAGCGCCAACTCCCGGCGAGTTGCCAGGCGTTACCACTTCGTAGTGCGCGCCGCACCGGTTGTCCGAACGCCGTTGCCCACGCGGTGCCGTGCGCTACGGTGGCGGCGGGCCGGCCGGGGAAGCGGCCGCGCGGAGGGGGAGACCATGGCTGAGGCACCCGCGCGACGCACCGTCCTGCGCGCGCTGACGGCGACCGGCGCCGCCACCGTCGTCGCGTTCGACCCCCGCACCCGCGGCTGGGCCGCGACCGGCACCCCCGGCACGGGCAGGACCGCCGTACCGCCGCTCGACGGCACCCTCACCACCGACCCCGCCGCGCTGGACGCCGCCGCCGACGACTACGGCCACCACGTCAGCCACCGCCCGCTCGCGGTGCTGCGCCCCGGCTCGGTCGACGACGTCGTCGCGATGGTCCGCTTCTGCCACGCCCACCGGCTGCCCGTCGCCCCGCGCGGCCAGGGCCACGGCACCTTCGGGCAGGCCCAGGTGGCGGGCGGCCTCGTCATCGAGACGGCGACGCTCGACCGGATCGGCCCGCTCAGCGCCGACGGCACCTCCGTCACCGTCGGCGCGGGCGTGAAGTGGAGCGACCTGACCCGGGCCACCCTCGCCCACGGCCGCACCCCGCCCGTCCTCACCGACTACCTCGAACTCTCCGTCGGCGGCACCCTCGCCGTCGGCGGGCTCGGCGGCCAGTCCCACCGGCACGGCGCCCAGGTCGACACCGTCACCGCCCTCGACGTCGTCACCGGCGCGGGCGAACGGCTGCACTGCTCGCGCACCCGCCGCCGCGACCTCTTCGAGGCGACCCTCGCGGGGCTCGGCCAGTGCTCCGTCATCGTCGGCGCCACCCTCGCGCTGGTCCGCGCGCCCGACACCGTCCGCTCCTATCTGCTGCCCTACGACGACCTGGAGACGTTCCTCGACGACCAGCGCCGGCTCGCCGAGGAGCGCCGGTTCGCCTACCTCGAAGGGCAGGTGACCACCGACGCGTCCGGGGCGTTCCGCGGCTGCGTCCTGGAGGCCGTCGCCTACGGCCCGCCCGCGGGACCCGCGCCCGACGACACCGCGCTCCTCGCCGGACTCAGCCACCGCGCGGGCGGCGCCACGGTCTCCGACCTCGGCTACTACGACTTCCTCGACCGGCTCGCACCGGCCGTGGCCGCCCTCAAGGAGTCCGGGGTCTGGGGGTACGCCCACCCCTGGCTCAACCTGCTGATCCCCGGCGACGCGGTCGCCGCCGTCGCCGGGACCCTCCTCGACGACCTCACCGAGGCCGACCTCGGCGCGGGACTCGTCCTGCTCTACCCGCTGGCGGGCGAGCGCCTGACCACCCCGCTGCTGCGCGGGCCCGCGGGCCCGGTGCCGTACCTGCTGGCCCTCCTGCGCGCGGTCCCGGCCGACGACACGGACGCCGTACGGCGGCTGCTGGCCGCGAACCGCAGGGCGTACGACGTCGTCGTGGCGGCGGGCGGCACCCAGTACCCGGTCGGGTCGGTCCCGTTCACCCGGGCCGACTGGCGGCGCCACTACGGCGACGCCTGGCCTCGGCTGGCCGCCGCGAAGCGCAGGTACGACCCGCGGGGGCTGCTGGTGCCGGGGCGCGGCATCTTCTGAGGGCGCCGCGCGATCAGACGCCGCGCGCCAGCTCCTTGAGGAAGTCGACGAGCGCCGCGTTGACCTCGTCGGGCCGCTCCTGCTGGGTCCAGTGGCCGCAACCCGCCAGCTTCAGCGGCGGCCTGCGCAGCTCGGGCATCAACTCGGGCAGCCTGGCGATGAGTTCGGGCGTGCCGGGGAACGCCGGGACGATGTCGCGGTCGCCGTAGACGTACAGGGCGGGCCGGCTGACGACGGCGCCGTGCCAGGGCGCGGTCAGCTCCCAGTTGCGGTCGAGGTTGCGGTACCAGTTGAGCGCTCCGGTGAAGCCGCCGGAGAAGCTCTCGGTGAGCGCGTCGAGATCGTCCTCGGTGAACCAGGAGGGCAGCACCTCCGGGTCGCGCATGGCGTCGAGCCACCCCCGTCCCGGCTCCACCAGCGGCTGCCTGCCGGAGCCCGCGCCGGGCGCGTCACCGGAGGCGGCGTAGAAGAACTTCCGCAGGGCGGTGCGCGGGTCGCGGCCGAACTCGGCGTCGGCGACACCCGGCTCGGCGAAGTGGTTCCAGTAGAAGCGGCCACCGAACCGCTCCTCCATCGCGGCCAGCGGGGGCCGCGACCCCCGGAACGGCGGCGGCACGCTCAGCCCGGCCACCCCGAGCACCAGGTCGGGCCTGAACAGCGCGGTGTGCCAGGCGACCGGCGCCCCCCAGTCGTGTCCGACGACATACGCCTTCTCCTCGCCCAACGCCCCGATCAGCCCGACGACATCGCCGACGAGGTGGAGGATGCTGTACGCGTCGACGTCCTCGGGGTGGTCGCTGCTGCCGTAGCCGCGCTGGTCGGGGGCGACCACCCGGAAGCCGGCGGCCACCAGCGGGCCGAACTGCCGGTGCCAGGAGTGCCACGACTCGGGGAAGCCGTGCAGGAGCACCACCAGCGGCCCTTCGCCCTCCTCGGCGATGTGCAGTCGAATCCCGTTCACGTCGATCATCCGATGCGCAACCATGCGGCCGAGCCTACGCGTCGGACGCGAGGGGCGGGCGGGACGCGATCGGGCGGAGGAAACTCGCGGGCCGCGTGGGGCCCGCGGGCGGGGCGGGGCCGCCACCCGCCACCCGCCACTGGCTGATCGTCAGCCGTCAGCCGCCAGTCGCCAGTCGCCAGCCGCCCCCCGCTGATCGTCAGCCGTCAGTCGCTGGCCTCGCCCACTGGTCATCGGTCGCGCGGTGTCGCGCGGGTGCCCCTGCGTCACCTCCCGTGGCGCCCCGGTCACGCAGTATCGCGTTCGCGTGAAGTCGCGTACTATCGCGTTCCGGTTGCCCGATCGCCCAGGCGTGCGATCGTCCAGGCGCCCAACTGCCGTGCCCCACCGCCCCCTTGCCCTGCCCCCTGCCCAGGAGCCGTCCGTGCCCGCTCTGTTGAACCCCGTCCTCGACCTGCTGATGGTCCGGGGCACGGTCACCGCAGTCGAACCCCTCGCCGCCCGCATGCGCCGTCTGCGGATCGAGTCCGACGCGCTCGCCGGGCTCGATGTGCGGCCGGGGCAGCAGGTCAGGGTCCTGGTCGGTACGGGCATCACCCTCCGGACGTACTCGGTGTGGCGCTACGAGCCCACCGGCGCGGTCGAGTTGGGGGTCCTCGACCACGACGGCGCGGGACCGGGGGCCCGTTGGGGCGCGCGGGCCGAGGTCGGGGAACAGGTCCGCCTCGGGAAGCCGGAGGGCACGTTCACCCTGCGTCCTGACGCGGCCCACCATGTCTTCGTGGGGGAGGAGACGGCGTCCGTCGCCTTCGGCGCGATGCTGGCCGCGCTGCCCGACGGCGCCCGGATCTCCGGTTGCGTGGAGACCGGCACGCCCGAGGACCGGCTGCCGGTCCGGCACGCCGACCGCCTCGACTGGCTGACCAGGGGCGGCGCGTCGCTGCCCGACGCGGTCCGCGCTCTCGCGCCCGAACCGGGCGGGATCGCGTATGTCGCCGGGGAGGCGAAGACCGTGCAGCGGGTACGGCAGGTGCTGGTCCGTGAGGCGGGCTGGGACCGCAGGTCCGTGCTCACCAAGCCGTTCTGGACGCCGGGCAGGCGCGGCCTGTCGTGACCGCCGGGCCGGGCGCCGCCTGGCCCCGACGGTCGGCGGCGGGTCGCTCGAGCCGGTGCGACGGCGGCGGACAGGCGTCCCGCGCCGCCCCACGGGAAGGGCGCCCGACCGGCCGCGTGACCGAGGCCGGCGCGGTCTCCGCCAGGGCACCCCAAGGCCCCGTCGCGGCGGGGGAGTGGCCGCGGCGGTCCTTCTTAAGCGAGGGTTAAACGCGCCTTAAGCGTTCTTCGCCTCCACCCCGCCTCTCAAGTAACCGCAGATCAGCGGGATGTGGCGATGTGCGTTCCGGTTGGCGCCAGCAACGTTCGTGCGTATCGTCGAGGGCCCGGCGGCGGACCGCACCGCATCCGTGAGAGCGCTCTCAGGCAGCAGGGCGCCCGCGTGCGCGGAACGTGCCTCCGGAGCAGGACCTGAACGTCCCCCACAGACAAGGTGTGTTCTCGCCATGACGCCCCGTCACCAGCGCAACCTGACCCGCCGCAAGATGATGTTCGCCCTCGGTGGCGCGGTCGTGGCGGCCCCGGCCGTCGCCGCCGTCGCCCCCTACGCGCTCGCCGACCAGAGCGACGGCAAGACCCTCGCGGCGGCCGGCGCGCTCCCCGTGACCATCGTCAACAACAGCGGCTCGTTCGACAACGCCTCCGTGCACCTCTACGTCGTCGGCAACGTGGACGGCAAGCAGGTCCGCCTCACCCCCGAGGGCGCCGTCGCCCCCATCGCCGTCTCCGACAACGGCGCCGACGGCTTCACCGACTACGCCATCCCGCTCGCCGGCAACGGCGAGACCAAGCTGTCCCTGCCCTACATGTCGGGCCGCATCTACGTCGCGCTCGGCGAGAAGCTCAAGTTCAAGGCCGTCACCGACGGCAACGGCGCCGCCGCCCTCCAGTACCCGGCGGGCTGGGTCGAGTCCGACCCCAACTACGGAGTGCTGCACGACTGCGCCGAGTTCACCCACAACGCGGCCGGCATGTTCTGCAACACCACGATGGTCGACATGTTCAGCGTGCCGATGGCCATCCGGCTCACCGGCGACAAGGACCAGACCACCGGCACCCTGCGCTCCGGCGGACGCGCCGCGGCCTTCGACGCCGTCCGCGCGATCGAGGAGTTCGCCCCGCTCGTCGTCGACGACACCCGCATCATCGCGCCCGGCCACGGCCTCGACGCCGGCCTCTTCGCCAAGGACTACTTCGCGCCCTACATCGACGAGGTCTGGTCCACCTACACCGGCAAGGACCTCACGGTCACCACCAACGCCGGCGCGTTCACCGGCCGGGTCCGCGGCGAGCAGTTCACCTTCGACGGGCCCGCCTCGGTCTCCTTCGCCAAGCCGTCCACCCGGGACGTCCTGTTCTGCGACGGCAACCTCGCCGCCCCCAACGACGGCACCACGGGACCCGTCGCCGCCGTCCTCGGCGCCGGGTTCAACCGCTCCACGCTGCTCAGCACCACCGCCCAGCCCGGCACCGACCCGGCCGCCTTCTACCAGGGCGCGCTGACCAACCACTACGCCAAGGCGATCCACGCGGCGACCGAGGACGGCAAGGCGTACGGCTTCGCCTTCGACGACGTCGCCGACTTCGCCTCCTACATCCAGGACACCGCCCCGACCGGCTTCACCCTCACCCTCTCCGCGTTCTGAGCGGAGCCGGCGCACCGCGCGCCCCTCACCGCCCGTGGAACCGGGACGGCGGCGCCCCGAACAGCCGGGTGAAGGCGGCGGTGAACGCGGCGGGCGAGGCGTAGCCGAGGCGCCCGGCCACCTCGGTCACCGTGCCCGACCGCAGCAGCGGCAGCGCCGCCAGCAGCCGGGCGCGGGCCCGCCAGCCCGCCGGGCTCTCCCCCGTCTGCTCCCTGAACCTGCGGGTGAAGGCCCGCTCGCTCATCGCCGCCCGCCGCGCCCAGAGCGCGTTGGTGACCGCCACGTCGGGCGCCGCCAGATACGCCCGGCAGAGCGCGGCCAGCTCGGGGGCAGCGGGCACCGCGATGTGGAAGGGCAGCGGGGTGAGCGCCGCGATCTCGTGCAGCATCAGCGCCACCACCTGCCCGGCCCGCCCCGACAGGTCGTAGTCGGCCTCGAACTCGACCGCGGCCAGCAGCAGTTCACGCAGCAGCGGCGGCACGTCCACGACCGTGCACCGGGCGGGCCACCACGGCACCGCGGCCGGTTCGACGTACAGGCTCCTGGTGCTCACCCCGAGCATCCGCACCCGGTGCCGGGTGGTGGCCGGGATGAGCAGGGCGCGCTCGGGCGGGACCGTCCACGACCCGTCGGCGGTGTCGGCGACCATCACCCCGGTCGCGCCGTACAGGAACTGGGCCCGCCGGTGCTCGTGCCAGTCGAGCAGCAGGCCCGGCGGGTAGTCGGTGCCGATCGGCAGCACCGCCCGCGGCGCGGCGTCCACCTCGGACAGCGGAACGTTCTTCACCCCTCGACCCTACCGGCCGAGACGCGAAAGAACGGCGCCGATCATCGCATGCGGGCCCTGGTCGGCGGCTGGTGGACTGAGCCCCATGGATGTTCTCGCGCTGCTCGGAATCGGGGTCCTCACCGGGCTCACGACGGTGTTGTTCGGGTTCGGCGGCGGATTCGTCGCCGTCCCGGTGGTGGTGTGGGCGGACGGCGCGCTCGGCACGGACGCGATGAGGGTGGCGACGGCCACCTCGGCGGTGGTCATGGTGGTGAACGCCGGTTTCGCCACCGCCGTCACCCCGCGCCCCACCCTCGCCGCGCTGCGCGGCGGGCGCCCGCTGCTCGCGCTGCTGGCCGTCGGCGGGGCGCTGGGCGCGCTCGCCGCCCGGCTCGCGCCGTCGGGACCGGTCCGCTGGGCGTTCACCGCCTATGTCGCCCTCACCCTCGCCGACCTGCTGCTGCGCCCCGGGTTCCTGAAGCCGCAGGCCCCGGCCGACGGTGCCGACAGCGCCGACGGTGCCGGCAGCCCCGGCAGCGACAGCACCCTCGGCAGCCCCGGCGGCGCGGGACTGCCCGCCGTGCTCGGAGCGCCGATCGGCGCCGTCGCGGCCTTCCTCGGGGTCGGCGGCAGCGTCCTGACCGTCCCGGCGATGCGGCGGGCCGGACACACCATGCGGACCGCGACCACCCTCGCCAACCCCCTCACCCTCGCCCTCGCGCTGCCCGCCGCCGCCGTCTCGCTGCTCGGCCACACCGCCCCCGTCGCCGCCCGCGCGGGCGTGCCGCTGGTCGGGACGGTGGACCCGCGCGCCGCCGGGGCGCTGCTGCTCGGCGCGCTGCCCGTGATCGCCGTGCTGCGCCGCCGGCCGCCGCGCATCGGCGACCGCACCCACGCCTGGGCCTACGCGACCCTGCTCGCGGTGGTGATTGCCGCGATGCTGGCGCTGGACGCCTGACCGGCGCCGGGGCGGCGGCGCCCGGAGCGGGCGGCCCGTCAGGCCGGCGTGGGACGCGCCGCCGAGTGGTGCCGGCCGATCGGCAGGACCAGCGGTCTGCCCGACAGCGGGTCCTCGATGATCCGGCTCGCCATCCCGTACACCGCCCGCACGGTGTCCTGTGTCAGCACCTCGGCCGGGGTGCCCGACGCGTGCAGCCGCCCCGCCGCGAGGGCCACCAGGCGGTCGGCGTAGCGGGCGGCCAGGTTCAGATCGTGCAGGACCATCACGATCGTCGTGCCACGGGTCCTGTTCAGGTCGGTCAGCAGGTCGAGGACCTCGATCTGGTGGCTGATGTCGAGGAACGTCGTCGGCTCGTCGAGCAGCAGCAGATCGGTCTGCTGGGCCAACGCCATCGCGATCCACACCCGTTGGCGCTGGCCCCCGGAGAGTTCGTCGACCGAGCGGTCCATCAGGTCCGTCGTCCGGGTGGCCTCGAGGGCCGCCGCAACCGCCGCGTCGTCCCGGCTCGTCCAGCGGGAGAAGGCGCGCTGGTGCGGATGGCGGCCCCGGCCCACCAGGTCGAGGACCGTGATGCCCTCGGGGGTGACCGGCGACTGCGGCAACAGGCCCAGGGTGCGGGCGAGTTCCTTCGCGGGCAGCCGGTGCACCTCCTTGCCGTCCAGCACCACCCGGCCCGAACGGGGCGCGAGCAGCCGGGACATGGAGCGCAGCAGGGTGGACTTGCCGCAGGCGTTGGCGCCCACGATGACGGTGATCTCGCCCGGCGCGAGCGCCAGGTCCAGGCCCTCGATGACGGCTCGGTCGCCGTAGCCGAGGGTGAGGTCCTCGGTGGCGAGGGTGTGGGACGCGGTCACAGTGAGCCTCCGGCCCGGTTGCTGCGGACGATCAGATGGACGAGGTAGGGGGCGCCGAGCACCCCGGTGACGACACCCACCGGGTAGCGGGTGTCGAAGGCGTACTGGCCGGTGAAGTCGGCGACCAGCACCAGCAGGGCGCCGACCAGGCCGGCCGGTACCAGCAGGGACACCCCGGTGCCCACCAGGCGGGCGGCGATCGGCCCGGACAGGAAGGCGACGAACGCGATCGGACCCGCGGCGGCCGTGGCGAACGCGATCAGCCCGACGGCGGCGACGATCACCGTGATCCGGGTGCGTTCGACGCGCACCCCGAGCGCGGACGCCGTGTCGTCGCCGAGCTGGAGCGCGGTCAGGTCGCGGGCCCGCGCCAGCAGCACCGGGCTGAGCACCACCACCGCGCAGACGGCGGGCACCGTCTCCCGCCAGGAGGTGCCGTTGAGGCTGCCGGTGAGCCAGCGCATCGCCTCCTGGAGGTCCCACTCGCCCGCCTGCGACAGGACGTAGGAGGTGACGCTGTCCAGCAGCGCGGAGATGCCGATGCCGATCAGGATCAGCCGGGTGCCCGCCACCCCGTCCCGGAACGCCAGCGTGTACACCAGCAGCGCCACCCCGAGCGCGGCGGCGATGGCCAGCACCGCCACCTCGCTCTCACCGAGCGAGAGCGTCACGATGGCGAGGGCCGCCGCCGCGCTCGCGCCCGAGCTGATGCCGATGACGTCCGGGCTGGCCAGCGGGTTGCGCAGCATCGTCTGGAAGGTGACGCCCGCGATGCCGAAGCTGAACCCGGCGGTCAGCGCGAGCACCGCGCGCGGCAGCCGCAGCGTGCCCACGGTGAACGACGCGCCCGGCACCCGCTCACCCATGATCACGCGCAGCACGTCACGGGCCGGGTAGAAGGTGTGCCCGGCCATCAGCGTGGTGGCGAACACGGCGACGACGAGGACCAGCAGCGTCAGCACGATCAGACGCCGCCGGTGGCCGCGGCGCACCCTCCCGCGGGTGACCGCCCGCTGCACGGAAGGGCCGGTGACGACGGGGGCGCTCACAGGGATCTGACCTTCTGCCGGCGGACGATGTGGATGAAGAAGGGGGCGCCGATCAGCGCCGTCACGATGCCCACGGAGATCTCCGCGGGGCGGGCCACCACCCGGCCGACCACATCGGCGGCGGTCAGCAGCGTGGCCCCGGTCAGCGCGGAGAACGGCAGCAGCCAGCGGTGGTCCACGCCGACCAGCAGCCGGCACGCGTGCGGGACGACCAGCCCGACGAAGCCGATCGGACCGGCGACGGCGGTGGACGCGCCGCACAGCACGACCGCGCCGAGCGCCGCGGCGGCCCTGACCAGCGCCACCCGCTCACCGAGCCCGGCGGCGAGTTCGTCGCCCAGCGCCAGCGAGTTGAGGGCGCGGGCGCAGGCCAGACAGATCACGGACCCGGCGGCGAGGAACGGCACGACCGTGCCGAGCTGCGGGTAGGAGGCGCCGCCGACCCCGCCGATCTGCCAGAGGCGGAAGGTGTCGGAGATGTCGTTGCGGGGCAGCACGACGGCGCTCACCAGGGAGGCGATCGCGGCCGACGTGGCGGCGCCGGACAGCGCCAGCTTCAGCGGCGTCGCGCCGCCGCGCCCCAGCGAGCCGACGCAGTACACGAACCCGGCGGTCAGGGCGGCGCCCAGCATCGCCACCCAGATGTAGCCGGCCGCCGACGCGAGGCCGAAGTGGGCGACCGCGGTGACGACGGCGAGCGAGGCGCCCATGTTGACACCGAGGATGCCGGGGTCGGCCAGCGGATTGCGGGTCACGCCCTGCATGACGGCGCCGGCCAGGCCGAGCGCGGCGCCCACGGCCACCGCGAGCAGGGTGCGCGGCACCCGCTTGGTGACGGCGGCCTCCTCCAGGGAGCCGTCCGCGCCGCCGAGCGCCGACCAGACGTCGGACCAGGCGACGTCGCGGGAGCCGAACACGAGGGACGCGGTCGCCACCAGCAGCAGCACGGCCAGCACCACAAAAAGCAGGCCGACGCGCACGCGCGCCGGGCGCCGCACGATCACGGCGTCCGGCGTGCGCGGGGTCCCGGTGAGCGTCACGTGACCTTGTCCGCGGCCTTGGCGAGCGCTGCCACGTAGTCGTCGAGCACGTACGGGATGGCCAGCGGGGTCGGGTTGGCGGCGGTGGCCAGCGGGGTGCTGCCGGGCAGCAGATAGATCGAGCCCTGCCGCACGGCGGCGAGCTTCGAGGTGAGCGGGTCCTTCTTGAGGGCCTTGAGCAGCTCGCCCTTGTCGTCGCCGTAGCCGGTGATGAGGTCGACGTCGTTGAAGTCGTCGATGCGTTCGGCGCTCTTGGTGAGGACGAACTTCTCCGTCGACCTCGACGGCCCGGAGACGCTGGCCGGGATCTTCATGCCGAGGTCGGTGAAGAACTGGGTGCGGGTGTCGTGGGTCGTGTAGTAGCCGACCTGGCTGACGTCCTTGGAGGAGACGTGCGTCATGAACATCGCCGTCTTCCCCTTGAGCTGGGGGTACTTGGCGACGGTCGTGGCGATCTCGCCCTCGAGATCGGTGATCAGCCGGTCGCCCTCGGCGGCGAGGCCGATGGCCTTGCTGTTCATGCGGATGATGTCGCGCCAGGGCGTCGCCCAGGCCGCGTCCGGGTAGGCCACCACGGGCGCGATCTCGCTGAGCGTCGTGTAGTCCTGCTTGGTCAGCCCGGAGTAGGCGGCGAGGATGACGTCGGGCCGGGTGTCGGCCACGGCCTCGAAGTCGATGCCGTCGGTCTCGTCGAAGAGGACCGGCGTCTTCGCGCCGAGTTCCTCGATGCGGGCCTCGACCCAGGGCAGGACGCCGTCGCCGTCGTCGTCGCCGAAGTTGGCCTTGGCCATGCCGACCGGGACTACCCCGAGGGCGAGCGGCACCTCGTCGTTGGCCCAGTTCACGGTGGCCACACGGGTCGGCTTGGCGGGGATGACGGTGCTGCCGAGGGCGTGCTTCACCGTCATCGGGAACTGGCCGGCGCCGGCGGACGCGCCGGCAGCCGCGCCGTCCTGGCTGCCGGAGTCGTCGGACCGGCCGCCGCAGGCCGTGAGTGCGAGCAGGAGCGCGGCGGCCGTGGCGAGCGCGCGCAGGCGGGGGGTTCTCATGGACCCGTGTTCCACTTTCGGTTCAGGGGTGCCGGGCTCGCGCGTCCGGACCGCGGACTACGGGACGTGGAGCGGGACACCGCACAGGCGAGAGCAAGTTAGGTAAGGCTTGCCTGTGCAGCTTAGGGAGCGGGGTGGCCCGTATCAATCGAGCATTGACGACAGCCGATGTAGCGATCGGGACAAGGGGACGACGATCCGCCGACGGGCGAACCGACAGGCGAACCGGCGGGCGACGGAGGGGAGTCGGGGGACGGGCGGGCAGATGCGGCGGCCCGCACGGCACGACGTCCGGCGGCCACGGAACACACCAGACCGCGCGGCGGGCGGGGGCCCGTGGCTTCCCGGTTCTCGGTGTCACGACGTTCGACGGCCCCGGCCCGCGTCCGGCCTCATGACGTTCGACGGCCCCGGCACGCGCCTGACGTCACGACGTTCGACCGCCCCGGCACGCCCCCGGCGTGACGCCGGTCAGCGCGCCCGGAACATCCCGGGCGTCATGCCGGTCGTCCGCCGGAAGGCCGCCCCGAACGCGCTCGCCGAGCGGTAGCCGACCACGTCGGCGACCACGTCGACCTCGAAACCCTGGGCGAGCAGCCGCACCGCGTGCTGCGCGCGCACCGTCGCCACCCAGCGGGCGAAACTGGTGCCGGTCTCCGCCCGGAACGCCCGGGTCACCGTGCGCGGACTGCGGCCGAGAGCCGCCGCCCAGCCGGTCAGCGTCCGCTGGTCGCCCGGGTCGGCCCGCACCGCGTCGACGATCGGGCGCAGCAGCTCGGACGTGGGCAGATGCACCAGCAGCGCGCGCGGCGAGGGCCGCAGCACATCGAGGACCATCGCCTCGGTCACCGCCCGCGACGCGGCGGTCAGTTCGGGTTCGCCGAGCCGGTCGAGGAGCAGCCGCAGCAGCGGCGTGATCTCCACGGCCACCGGGGCCGAGGGCAGCGCGGACGTGGTGCCGTAGCGGAAGAAGTGGGCGCGGGAACTGGTGCCGGTCACCGCTGAGCCCGAGTGCAGCTGCCCCGCGGGCATCCAGAGGCCGAGCGCCGGCGTGACACACCAGACGGCGGAGCCCACCACGGCGGTGGAGGCGCCCTGTTCGTTCCAGAGCAGCTCGTGCCACGGGTGCGAGTGCTCGTTCCAGGTGGTGTCGCGGGCGACGACCTCCTCGTAGCCGTGGATGACGAACGGCACCTCGACCTCGCCCGCGGCGAGCGCCGGCAGATTGCGGACGGCGGTGGCCGCGCCCTTGCGCGCACGCCGCGCCGTGGGCTGAGTCACGCGCATCCGCTCAGGCTAACCGGCCCTGACCCCTGCCCCGGCAGGGCGGCCGGGGCCGCGGTGGCCGCTGATCCTTCTGCGCGATCCCTTGACACCGTTGGTCACTGCCTCAACACTCCGATCCGGGAGAGCGCTCTCCCGGAGTGTTCCCGGGCAACTTGCGGACCTCTCCGGCCAGTTCGCCGTCCCGCCCCCCACCGTCTCCCATCGACGTGTTCAGGAGGTCTCCATGCCAGGGAGATCGAAGATCCTCTCAGGAACGCTGATCACCGGGGCGCTGCTGCTGACCTCGCTCGGACTGAGCGGGGTCGCGATGAGCGCCGCCGAGGAGCGCGCGGACACGGCCCAGGCCGCCCCCGCCGCCGTCCACCTCGGCCACCGCATGGCCCCGTCCACCGCGACGTCGTCCGAGGACGCGGACGGCGACGGCTACATCACCGCCGCCACCCGGGTCGACGGCGTCGGCGCGCGCGCCGCGGACCCGCCGCACCGCTACTTCCACGAGTTCCAGGCCAACTGCTCGGTCAGCCACACCCGTCCCGACGACCCGATCGTCTACCCGCAGCAGCCGGGCAAGTCCCACGACCACACCTTCATGGGCAACACCACCACCAACGCGGCCAGCACCACCGCGTCGCTGTCGGCGGGCACCACCACCTGCAAAGCGCCGGGCGACAAGTCCGGCTACTGGATGCCGACCCTCCTCAAGGGCGACCAGCCGGTGCGGCCCATCGGACCGCAGACCATCTACTACAAGGCGGGCGTCACCGACTACACCAGCGTGCGCCCCTTCCCCAAGGGGCTCAGGTACGTGGTGGGCAGCCCGACCCAGACCGCCCAGGAGTTCCGCAACCACCCGGGCTTCGTCGAGGGCTGGGAGTGCGGCGACAGCTTCTTCAACGTCGAGTTCCCCGCCAACTGCCCGAGCCGCGCCGATGTGCAGCTCAACATCCGCATGCAGGCGCCCAGTTGCTGGGACGGCGTGAACCTCGACTCGCCCGACCACAAGAGTCACATGTCCTACACCGTCGTCAAGCCGGGCACCAACGACAACATGTGCCCGGCCGACCACCCGGTCGCGCTGCCGATGATCGAGTTCAAGATGGCCTTCCCGGTCAACGGCGACCTCTCCCAGGTGAAGCTGGCCAGCGGGCCGAGCTGGTCGTTCCACTACGACTTCTTCAACGCGTGGGACGACGCGACCCTCAAGGCCCTCGTCGACCACTGCATCGTCGGCGGCCTCCAGTGCGACGCGCGCGGCTACGACCAGACCCACCCCGAGGCGGGCGCGGCCCTCAACGAGAAGTACGAACTGCCCTGACCCGAACCGGGCCCGGCCGGCCGTGTCCCCGCCCCGGCCGGGCCCCCTCCCCCCACCGGAGAGAACCATGATCCGACCCCGCACGCCCGTCCGCCGTCTCGCGGCACCCCTCACCGCGGGGCTGCTCGCGGCCGGTGCCCTCGCCCTCCCCGCCCAGCAGGCGCACGCCGCGGGCAGCGTCGTCAAGGTGACCGGTTCCCAGGGGAACTGGCAGCTCACCGTGGACGGCAGCCCCTACCAGATCAAGGGCCTCACCTGGGGACCGTCCGTCGCCGACGCCGACAAGTACCTGCCCGACGTGCGCTCCATGGGAGTCAACACCATCCGCACCTGGGGCACCGACGCGAGCAGCAAGCCGCTGTTCGACTCGGCCGCCGCGCACGGCATCAAGGTCATCGCCGGGTTCTGGCTCCAGCCGGGCGGCGGCCCCGGCAGCGGCGGCTGCGTCAACTACCTGACGGACACCGCCTACAAGAACCAGATGCTCGACGAGTTCCCCAAGTGGGTGCAGACCTACAAGGACAACCCGGGCGTCCTCATGTGGAACGTCGGCAACGAGTCCGTCCTCGGACTCCAGAACTGTTTCAGCGGCGACGAGTTGGAGCGCCAGCGCAACGCCTACACCACCTTCGTCAACGACGTCGCGAAGAAGATCCACGGCATCGACCCCAACCACCCGGTCACCTCGACCGACGCGTGGACCGGCGCCTGGCCCTACTACAAGCGCAACGCCCCCGACCTCGACCTGTACGCCGTCAACTCCTACAACGCGGTCTGCGACATCAAGTCCACCTGGGAGCAGGGCGGTTACACCAAGCCGTACATCGTCACGGAGACCGGTCCCGCGGGGGAGTGGGAGGTACCGGACGACGCCAACGGCGTCCCCGCCGAACCCCGCGACCAGGACAAGGCGGCCGGCTACACCAAGGCGTGGAACTGCGTCACCGGGCACCGCGGGGTCGCCCTCGGCGCGACGATGTTCCACTACGGCACCGAGTACGACTTCGGCGGCATCTGGTTCAACCTGCTGCCCGCGGGCCAGAAACGCCTCTCCTACTACGCGGTGAAGAAGGCGTACGGCGCCGACACCTCCCGCGACAACACCCCGCCCGTCATCACCGACCTGAGCGTCGAGGGCGACGCGGGCAAGGTCCAGGCGGGCCGTGACCTCACCCTCGCCGTGCGCGCGTCCGACCCGGACGGCGACCCGATCTCCTACGAGGTCCTCGACAACAGCAACTACCTCGACCAGAGCAAGCAGCTCGTCCCGCTGCCCGTCACCGTCCTCGGCGGCGGACGGCTGCGGGTCACCGCCCCCGACCGCCCCGGCGTCTGGAAGATCTACGTCAAGGCCAGTGACGGCAAGGGCAACGTCGGCGTCGAGACCCGCTCGATCCGGGTCGTGCCCCCGGTCGTCGGCGGCACCGACGTCGCCCTCCGCAAGCCCGCCACCGCCTCCTCGTACCAGACCGGCGGCGGCGACTGCCCGTGCACCCCGGCGGCCGCCGTCGACGGCGACCCGGCCACCCGCTGGGCCAGCGACTGGAGCGACCCGCAGTGGCTCCAGGTCGACCTCGGCACCCGCACCTCCTTCACCCACGTCCAGTTGGTCTGGGAGACCTCCTACGCGAAGGCGTACAGCATCCAGACCTCCGACGACGGACAGAACTGGCGGACCGTCCGCGCGGTGACCGACGGCAACGGCGGTGTCGACGACCTCGACCTCACCGGAACCGGCCGCTACGTACGGCTCCTCGGCACCGCCCGCGGCACCGGATGGGGCTACTCCCTCTACGAGTTCGGCGTCTACAACTGACCACCACCAGGAGAGGACGGCGGGCGTGGGGAGCACCGAGGACGAACGCGAGCGGCTGCTGGAGAAGCTCACGCCCGAGACCAGGGCGGCGCTGCTCACCGGCGCGACCACCTGGCGCACCCGGGCCGAACCAGCCATCGGGCTGCGGGAGTTGGTGATGTCGGACGGTCCGGCGGGGGTCCGCGGCGAGTCCTGGGACGAGCGGGACACCTCGGCGCTGCTGCCGTCGCCCTCCGCGCTCGCCGCCACCTGGGACGAGGAGCTGGTCGGACAGCTCGGCGCGCTCCTCGCCGCCGAGGCCCGCCGCAAGGGCGTCGACGTCGTCCTCGCCCCCACCCTCAACCTGCACCGCAGCCCGCTGGCCGGCCGCCACTTCGAGTGCTTCTCGGAGGACCCCCTGCTCACCGGCCGGATCGGCGCCGCGCTGATCCGCGGTGTCCAGGCGCGGGGGGTCGCGGCGACCGCCAAGCACTACGTGGCCAACGACTCCGAGACCGAGCGGCTCACCGTGGACGTGCGGGTCGGCCCCCGGGCGCTGCGGGAGGTCTATCTCGCCCCGTTCGAGGCGGCCGTCGCTGCCGGGGTACGGGTGGTCATGGCCGGGTACAACGGCGTCAACGGCGCCCCGATGACGGCCAGTCGGCTGCTCACCGACCCGCTCAAGAGCGAGTGGGGCTTCGACGGCCTGGTGGTCTCCGACTGGGGCGCCGTCACCAGCACCGCGGACACCGCGCGGGCCGGACTCGACCTCGTCATGCCGGGCCCCTCCGACGTCTGGGGCGCGGCCCTGGCGCGGGCCGTGGCGGCGGGGGAGGTGCCGAGGGAGGCCGTCGACGACAAGGTGCGCCGACTGCTCAGGCTCGCCGAACGGACCGGCGCGCTCGGGCCAGGCCCCACCCCCGTCGACCCTCAAGATCCTTCGGAGGAGCGGGAGTTGCTGCGTCGTTCGGCCGCCGCAGGTGCGGTCCTGCTCAGCAACCGCGGACTGCTGCCCCTCGACCCCGACCGGCTCGCCACCGTCGCGGTGATCGGCGCCCACGCGGCCCGCACCCGCACCGCGGGCGGCGGCAGCGCCGGTGTCTTCCCGCACGAGGAGGTCTCCGTCCTCGACGGCCTGCGGGCGGCGCTCACCGGCCGGGCCCGCGTCGTCCACGTGCCGGGACCCGCCCTCACCGAACCCCCGCCACCCCTCGGCCCCGACCTGTGCACCGACCCGCGCACCGGTGAGGGGGGCCTGCTGCTGCGCGTCCTGGACGCCTCGGGCCGCGAACTGCACGCCGAACACCGCTGGTCAGGAAGGCAGTTGGAGCCGCCCTGCGGACCGGACGCGCACACCGTGGAGATCAGCGCCCGGCTGCGCCCCGACACCACCGGAGCGTGGACGCTCGGCCTCGGCGGCTTCGGCCGCATGGTCCTCACCCTCGACGGACGCACCCTCTTCGACGAGGACGTCGCCCGCCGCACCGACGACCCGGCCGTCGTCCACGTCAACCCGCCGGCCCACACCGTCACCGCCCACCTCCGCGCGGGCCAGCCCGTCCACCTGGTCGCCACCAGGACCCTGGCGCCCGACACCGGCCGCGCCCTCGTCGTCACCGCGGCCCCGCCACCGCCCGAACCCGCCGCCGCGCTCGCCGACGCGGCCCGCGCGGCGGCCTCGGCGGACGTGGCCGTGGTCGTCGTCGGCACCACCTTGGACGACGAGTCCGAGGGCGCCGACCGCACCGGCCTCGCCCTCGGCTCCCACCAGGACGCCCTGGTCGACGCGGTGGCCGCCGCCAACCCGCGGACGGTCGCCGTCGTCAACAGCGGCGGACCGGTCGAACTGCCCTGGCGCGAGCGGGTCGGCGCGGTCCTGCTGGCGTGGTTCCCCGGACAGCAGGGCGGAGCGGGCGTCGCGGACGTCCTCGTCGGCCGCCGCGAACCCGGCGGCCGGCTGCCCACCACCTGGCCGGCCGCCCTCGCCAACGCCCCCGTCACCGACACCACCCCAACCTCCGGCCGCCTCCCCTACGACGAGGGGCTGCACCTCGGCCACCGCGGCTGGCTGCTCCACCACCGCACCCCCGCCTACTGGTTCGGCCACGGCCTCGGCTACACCACCTGGGAGTACGAGGAGGTGACCGGCTCCGACGAGATCCGGGCGGGCGAACCCCTCACCGTCCGCGTCCGGCTGCGCAACACGGGACCGCGCCCCGGACGGGAGGTCGTGCAGATCTACCTCGCCCGCCCCGACTCGGCGATCGAGTACCCGGTGCGCTGGCTCGCCGGGTACGCCACCGCCCGCGCCGACCCCGGGCAGCTGACCACCGTCACCGTCGACGTCCCGGCCGGGGCGCTGCGCCACTGGTCCGAGGGCCACGGCTGGCGCGTCGAGCCGGGCGGCTGCACGGTGCTCGCGGGCCGCTCGGCGGGAGACCTCCCGCTCCGCCGCGAGGTGTGCGTCCGCCCGCCCGGTTAGGGCCTGTCGTCCGGATCGGGCGGCGCCGAGGCGCGGTGCCGTGTCGGCCGACCCGAGCGGGCCCCGCACCGGGAGAGCGCTCTATACCGCTGGTGGGACGGCCGGTTAGGGTGCCGTCATGAGCAGACAGGCGCCGACCCTGGAGGACGTCGCCCGGGAGGCGGGGGTCTCCAGGGCCACCGTGTCCCGGGTCGTCAACGGCGTCCGCAACGTCGACCCCGCCATCCAGGACCTGGTCAGGCAGGCCATCGCCCGGACCGGCTACGCCCCCAACCGGGCCGCCCGCTCCCTGGTGACCCGGCGCACCGAGACGGTCGCGCTGGTCGTCTCGGGAGCCGGTGACGCCTCGGAGGAGACCCAGGACGTCTTCACCGCGCGGGTCTTCGCCGACCCGTTCTTCGGCCGGGTGGTGAGCGGCGTGGTCGGCTATCTGCGGCCACGCTCCATGCACCCGGTGCTGATGTTCGCCGAGACCGAGGAGAGCCGCGAGCAGGTCGTGCGGTATCTGCGGCAGGGCAGCGCGGACGGCGCGCTGGTGGTCTCCACGCACGGCGACGACCCGCTGCCCGCGCGGCTCGCCGACAACGGCCTGCCCGCCGTGCTGTTCGCCCGCCCCGCGCGGCCGGTGGCGCTCAGCTACGTCGACCTCGCCCACCGGGACGGCGGACGGCTCGCCGCCGACCGGCTGCTGGCGCGCGGCTGCCGCAGGACCGCCACCGTCTCGGGCCCCCTCGCGGTCCCCGCGAGCCAGGAGCGCCTGGACGGCTTCCGCGACGCGATGGCCCGCCACGGCTGCCCCTGGGTGCCGTCCGCCGAGGGCGGCTTCACCCTGGAGAGCGGCCGCGCCGCGATGACCCGGCTGCTGGCCGCACACCCCGACCTGGACGGGGTGTTCGCCGGGAACGACCTGATGGCCCAGGGCGTCTGCCAGGTCCTCGCCGAGCAGGGCAGACGGGTCCCGCAGGACGTGGCGGTGGTCGGCTTCGACGACTCCAGCGCGGCCGTCGGCTGCCGTCCGCCGCTGACCACCGTCCGCCAGCCGGTCGAGGACATGGCGTCGGCGATGGCCGGACTGCTCGACGAACACATCCGCGGCGCCCGCACCGAACCGACCTCACTGGTCTTCGACCCGGAACTGGTCGTGCGGGCGTCGGCCTAGACCGGCGCCCCGGACGGCCCGAGGGTGCCGGGGGCCAGGCCGAGTTCCGTCTCCGCGAGGGTCCTGGCCAGCTCTCCCGCGGCCGGGCCGCGCCGGTCGGCGCTGGTGTTGATGTAGGCGCTCGCGCCGTCGATCGCCACCAGGATCCGCACGGCCGCCGCCCACGGGTCGCCGCAGGTGAACGCGCCGGTCCCGGTCCCGGCGGTGATGATCTCCTCGATCCGGCCGCACCAGAGCAGCTCGAGCGCCACGACGTGCTCGCGCAGCCCCGGCCGGTAGCGCGAGAGGTGCCGGGCGTTGAGCCAGAGCCGGCTCACGTTGTCGAAGTCGGCGCTGCCGGTGAGGGCGAAGAAGCGCCGCAGGACCGCCGTCGCGTCGCCGCCGGGACCGGGTGCGCCGGGCGGCAGCAGCGCGTCCAGGTCGTTCGTGGTGGCGGCGGTGAACGCCTCGGCCACCAGGGTGTCGGCGGCCGGGAAGTAGTGGCCGACGAGCCCGGGGCGCACTTCGAGCTCGTCGGCGACCCGGCGCAGGGTGACGCACTCCAGCCCTTCGGTGAGCCCGACCCGCGCGGCGGCCGCGACGATCTCGCCGCGCCGTTCGGCCGGTGCCTTGCGAACCCGCTTCCCAGGACCCCTTGACGTCATGACGAGCATGCTATTGAGTATGCGACCAATAAAGCAATTGGTCGTGCGACCAATAAGCGTGGACCTCCGGGCACCACCACCCGCCGTCCGGGACCCCCACCCCGCACCCCGCCGCCAGGGCGGGAGCGGGCCGCGTCCGGACCGCCGGTGCCCAGGACCCCTGCCGGGGACCCGCACCCGGCCGACGGCACCAGGCACCGCGCGCGCATCACTCTCAGGAGAACCAACGTGGACGACACCCGCACCGACGCCGGTGACCTCGCCGAGTACGGCTACCAGCAGGAGCTGAGACGCAGCCTCTCCGCCTGGGCGGTGTTCGCGATCGGCTTCGCGACGATCTCCCCGGTGGTCGGCATCTACGCCGTCGTCCAGCTCGGCTTCGCCTTCGCGGGACCCAGCTGGATCTGGGCCGTCGTCGTCGCCTTCCTCGGCCAGCTGCTGGTCGCCGTGGTCTACGCCGAACTGTCCTCACAGTTCCCGATCACCGGCGGCGTCTACCAGTGGGTGCGCCGCCTCGCCGGACCGCGCCTGGGCTGGCTGGTCGGCTGGATCTACCTCGCCTCGGCCGTCGCCTCCCTGACGACCGTGGCCTACCTGGGCGCGACCTGGCTCGCCATGCTGGGCGGCGACGACACCCCCTCGACCGGCGTCCACCTGCTGCTCGGCGTGGTCTTCGTCGTCGTCGCGCTCGGCATCAACCTGCTCGGCGTCAACCCCGTGAAGCACTTCCTCAACGCGGGCATCATCGCCGAGGGCGTCGCCTCCATCGCGGTCAGCCTGATCCTGCTGGTCTTCGTCCGCCACCACGGCTTCTCCCTCCTCTTCGAGACCCTCGGCGCCCAGGACATCTCCGGCGGCTCCGTCACCGCGGGCCTGCTGACCTGCCTCGCCGTCGCCGGCTGGGCCTTCCTCGGCTTCGACGCGACCACCCAGGTCGCCGAGGAGACCGAGCAGCCCCGCCGCAGCGTGCCGCGCGCCCTGCTGCGCGCCTACCTCTTCGTCGCCTTCACCGTCCTGCTCACCGGGCTCGCCGTGACGCTCGCGCTGCGCAAGCCCGCCGACGCCGTCTCCGGCGCCATCACCGACCCCGTCTTCCACGCCGTGACCGACGGCCTCGGCGGCTGGAGCGAGAAGCCGTTCATCGTCGTCGTCCTGATCGCGTTCTTCGCCTGCGCGATCTCCATCCAGACGTACATCGGCCGCGCCGTCTACGCCTTCGCCCGCGACCGCCAGCTCCCCTTCTCCCGCACGCTCGCCACCGTCGGACCCCGCCAGATCCCCTACGTCTCCCTCATCGTGACGGCCGTCCTCGCCGCGCTCGGCCTGCTCCTCGGCCTCAACGGCAACGCGGCGGCCACCCTCATCGCGTTCGGGTCGGGCGGGTTCTACTTCGTCTTCCTCGCCGTCGCCGTGGTGGCGCTCGTCGCCCGGCTCAGCGGGCGCTGGAACCCGGCGGCCGGACAGCTGCGGCTCGGCCGCGCCGGACTCGTCGTCAACGTCGTCGCCGTGCTGTGGCTGCTGTTCGAGGCCGTCAACATCGCCTGGCCGCGCGCGGAACTCGCGCCCGTCGGCGGCAGCTGGGTGCAGATCTGGGCCGTGATCCTGGTCTTCTCCGCGCTGTTCGCCGTCGGCCTCCTCTACGTGTTCACCGCCAAGCCCCACACCAAGCTCACCCCCACCCCCACCAGCGAAGAAGTGAAGGCGTCCTGATGCCGTCGAAGCTCTCCCCGGCCGTCGTGTTCGACCCCGAGACCGGTCTCGGCACCCGTGAGGTGGCCCTGCGGCCCGCGGGTCCCGGCGAGGTCGAGATCGAGGTCCGCGCCGCCGGCGTCTGCCACTCGGACCTGCACATCGTCACCGGCGACTGGCCCACCGACCGCCCCCTCGTCCTCGGCCACGAGGCCGCGGGCGTGGTCACGGGCACCGGAGCGGGCGTCACCTCCCTGCGGCCGGGCGACCATGTGGTGCTGTCCTGGTTCGCGCCCTGCCGGCGCTGCCGCAAGTGCGTCGCGGGCCAGGGCTGGCTGTGCACCGGCACCCGGGCCGTCGCCAACACCCTGCCCGACGGCACCACCCCCTTCACCGGCGCCGCCGGCGAGGAGATCTGGCCCTACCTCGGGCTCGGCGCCTTCACCGACCGCCTGGTCGTCCCCGAGACGGCCGCCGTGCAGGTCCCCGACGAACTCCCCTTCAGCGTCGGCGCGCTGCTCGGCTGCTCCATCACCACCGGCGTCGGCGCCGTCGTCAACACCGCGGGCGTCAGGCCGGGGGAGTCCGCGGTCGTCATCGGCACCGGCGGGGTCGGCCTCTCCGTGGTGATGGGCCTCGCCCTGGTCGGCGCCGACCCGATCATCGCCGTCGACCTCTCGCCCGAACGGCTCGCCGTGGCACGGAAGTTCGGAGCCACCCACACCCTCGACGGCTCCCGCGACGACGTCGCCGCCTGGTGCCAGGAGCACCTGGGAGGCGTCGACTACGCCTTCGAGGCGATCGGCAGCCCGAAGGTCGTCGAGACCCTTCCCGCCATGCTCACCTCGGGCGGGGCCGCCGTCCTCGTCGGCATGGCGGCGACCGGCGCGACCGCGGCCTTCGACCTCTTCGACCTCGCCGACCAGGGCAAACGTATCCTGGGCTGCAACTACGGTTCGAGCGTCGGGGAACTCGACATCCCGAAGCTGGCCCGCCTCCACCTCGCGGGACGCCTCCCGTTGGACGATCTGATCGGGACGGTACGCCCGCTGGCGGAGGCGGCGGAGGCCTTCGACGACCTCCGCTCCCGCACCGGCGTGCGGACCATCCTCGAACCGTGAACCCGCCGACCGTCACCCCCACACCTGGAGGCACCATGTACGCCGTCACCGACCCCCGCACCGGCGAGGTCGTCGAGACCTACCCGACCGCGACCGACGCCCAGGTCACGGAGGCCGTCGACGCCGCCCACCGGGCCACCGCCTGGGGCCGTTCGAGCACCGTCGCCGAACGCGCCGCGCTGCTGCGCAGGCTCGGCGACCTGCACGCCGAGCACCGGGACGCGCTCGCCGCGAGCATCGTCCGGGAGATGGGCAAGCCGCTCGCCGAGGCGGAGGGCGAGGTCGGGTTCTGTACCGACATCTACCACTACTACGCCGACCACGCCGAGGAGTTCCTCGCCGACGAGCCGCTCGACGTCACCTCGGGACCGGGCACCGCCGTCATCCGCCGCAGCCCGGTCGGCGTGCTGCTCGGCATCATGCCGTGGAACTTCCCGGCCTACCAGGTCGCCCGGTTCGCCGCGCCCAACCTCGCGATCGGCAACACCATCGTCCTCAAGCACGCCCCGCAGTGCCCGGCCACCGCCGCGCTGCTGGAGAAGCTGTTCGCCGAGGCCGGCTTCCCGGCCGGCGCGTACGTCAACGTGTACGCCACCAACGAGCAGATCGCCGACGTGATCGCCGACCCGCGGGTGCAGGGCGTCTCGCTCACCGGCTCGGAGCGCGCGGGGGCCGCCGTCGCGGAGATCGCGGGCCGGCACCTGAAGAAGGCCGTCCTGGAACTCGGCGGCTCCGACCCGTTCGTGGTGCTCTCCACCGACGACCTGGACTCGGTCGTCGGCGCCGCGGTCTCCGCCCGGCTCGACAACACCGGCCAGGCCTGCAACGCGGCCAAGCGGTTCGTCGTCGTCGAGGAGCTGTACGCGCCGTTCGTGGAGCGGTTCACCGCGCGGCTCATCGAGGAGGCGACCGGGGCGCCGCTGTCGTCGGTGGCCGCCGCCGAGAACCTGGGACGGCAGGTCGACGCGGCCGTCGCCGAGGGCGCCACCCTGCACAGCACCGGCCGCCGCGAGGGCGCCCACTTCCCGGCCGGTGTCCTCACCGGACTGACCACCGAGCACAGCGCGGCCCGCCAGGAGCTGTTCGGCCCGGTCGCCATGGTCTTCCCGGCCGCCGACGAGGACGACGCGATCCGCATCGCCAACGACACCCCGTACGGCCTCGGTTCCTACGTCTTCACCACCGACCCGGCCCAGG
Organism: Streptomyces griseoviridis; assembly: GCF_005222485.1. Taxonomy (NCBI): domain Bacteria; kingdom Bacillati; phylum Actinomycetota; class Actinomycetes; order Kitasatosporales; family Streptomycetaceae; genus Streptomyces; species Streptomyces griseoviridis. The sequence goes on along the minus strand of NZ_CP029078.1, from coordinate 342,841 downwards.
CGGAGCGGGTCGCGCACCGCATCGAGGCCGGGATGGTCTTCGTCAACGGCGTGGGCGCCGAGGGGGCCGAGCTGCCGTTCGGAGGCGTCAAGCGCTCCGGGTTCGGGCGCGAGCTGGGCCGCCCCGGCATCGAGGAGTTCGTCAACAAGAAGCTGATCAGGACCGTCGGCTAGCCGGGGGTTCCGGCAGGTGGCCCGGAGACCCGGGTCACCTGCGGGTGCCGCAGGACGGGCAGAAGGCGGCGCCCTCCGGGACGTCCTGCCGGCATCCCGAGCAGCTCGCGCTCTGCGCGAGACGGTGTCCGCAGTCCTGGCAGAAGGCGCCGCCGCGGGTCTCGGCCGAGCAGTTGGGGCAGACGAGCTGGCGCGGGGTGGACACGTCGTAGCTCTGGCCGCGCTGCTGTCCGAGGTCGTAGGAGCGCTGACTCACCCGGTCGTTGAGACCCCGTTGCTGTGCGGCCTGGGCCTCGGCCGCGGTGTCGGGTGAGCAGTGCAGGCACAGCCCCTGGGCGCCGTTCCAGCAGCGGGCGCAGACGTAGTCGGTGCAGCGGGGGCACCGGTGGAAGTGGCCCTCCGCGTTCTCTATCGCCCGGGTGAAGGCGGCGTCGCGCTGGTTGCCGTAGCTGGCGCCCGCCAGTCCGTCGGCCGCGTTGGTGACGCCCTGCCCCGCGCCGCCGACGATCGACCAGGCCGCGTTCACCCCGCGCGACAGCCAGCCCGCCATCTGCCCGGCCCTGAAGGCCTCGAACGGCGAGCGCCAGGTGTCCTGGCAGCGCGAGCAGGAGAACTCGAACTGGAAGCCGGCGCCCGTGCCGTGCTCGACGCACAGGTCACGGTAGTTGCTGCTGAAGTAGATCTCGGTGCTCACGGCGACCGCCCCCCAAGAGAGATCCGTGCATTGTGCAGCCACAGGGACGCCGTACCGACGTGACGGGTTCCCGCGGTTGGACGAACGGGGCGCGGCGGACACCGCGCGGGCGCAGTTTATCGCCATTCGCCGCGCGGACCAGAGGGTGTCCGGCAATCGGAACGCGCCGGTGGGAAGCGTGCGGTGGCGAGGCGGAGGGGGTAATTCCGGCCAATGGCGGTCGAGTTGAGGTGGCCGGGGCGCGGTGATCGGTCCGAGGGCGCCGAGTTGTCGGCGGGCGCCGCCCGCGACGAGTCGTGTTGGTCGGCCGCCTCGTCGACGCGGCCCGGCGGATCGGGGTCATCGCGGGTGAGGGCGGTGAGGGCGTTGAGGGCGCCGCCCCGAGCCGTAGGGGGCCCGGCGCGGACGTGAGTCGGAGGGCCCTTCTGGCAAGGGGTCGGTCGGCATCTGCCCCGAATGGGCGACTTGCCCTCTAAACACCTTCCGGGCAGGGCAGTTCCCCACCAGCCGCCTCGAACGGGAGCGGCGCAACCGCCGTCGGCACGGTGGCGTCACCACGGCGCGGGCCGACGGCCGTCGAGCAGGAGGCAGAAGCCATGAGTATGACCCTGACCGGCAAGCTCCAGTTGAACTCCGGCAGCGCCACCGAGGTGAACGGTGGCGTCACCACGACGTTCACTCAGGTCACCTTCCCCACGCCGTTCCCGTCCGGAGCGGACGTGATCGTCGTTCCGTTCGTCCAGACGTTCAACGGACCCGACACCCCGGGCCTGCGCATCGCCGACGTCACCCGGACCGGCTTCAAGATCCGCATCAACGAACTGGTCGGCAGCGGCAGAGCACTCAGCGACGGATCGCACACGACCGAGACGATCGGCTGGATCGCGAGCACGGTCTGAGCCGCCTTCCGCGCTCCGGGCCGGCCTCCCGGAGGCCGGCCCGGAGCGCGGTGCCGCGACGGCCGGGCCCGTCATCCGGTCAGCAGGCGCCCTCGTCCTGCCAGGGGCCCCACTCGGCCGCGCCCGGCGTCTCGTTCTGCGTCCACCACTTGGCCTTCCAGGTGTGGTGGGCGTAGGAGACCTCGGCGCCCGCGGTGTAGACCGCGGTCGCGCTCCACGCCGTCCCGCACCCGGTGGGCGGGTCCGTCGGCGTCGGGGTCGGGGTCGGGGTGGACTCCGGCGGGGTGGCGCCCGCGAAGGTGACCGAGTACTTCGCGAAGTCCCACGCGTTCTGCGCCACGCTCGAACACGTGCCCGACGTCTTGCCGTTGTTGTCGACCGGGGTGCACGGGCGGTCCCGGTTCAGGGACCAGAAGGTGAAGCGGTCCATGTGGTGACTCGTGGCGTAGGCGAGGACGGTCCCGAAGTCGGCCTGGGTGAAGAACTCCCCGGTGTCGCTGCGCCCGTTCATGCCGGAGAAGCCCTCGTGGGCGTAGGCGGTGGCCTGGTCCCAGCCGAAGGTCGACTGGAGGATCTGGTTGAAGGCGGTCAGCGCGCCGGTCTGGGCCGCGGCCCCGCCGAACCCGCCGTCGAACGGCATGATGGAGAAGTTGTTCGGCGTGAAGCCCTGGGACTTGGCCTCCAGCAGCATCTGCTTGCCGAACCAGCCGGTGCCGTCCGCCGTGCCCGCGGTGGTGACGGAGACGTAGAGCCCGGGGTTGTTCTGCTGGAGGATCTTCGCGGCGCCGATCTCGTTCCTGATCGCCGCGGTGTTCTCGTACTCCGGCTCCTCCAGGTCGAAGTCGATGGCGTGCAGGCCGTACTTGGTGACGACCTGCTGGTAGGCGGCGGCCGTCGCGGCGGGGTCCGCGCAGGCCTGGCCGAGCTTGGTGCCGCCGTAGCCGCCGATGGAGACGGACACGTCCCCGCCCTTCGCCCGGATCGCGGCGACGGCCGACTGGACGGCGGTGTCCGAGGAGACGGCGGCGGTGCCGTCCCAGGTCGGGGTGCAGCCGCCGCCGTTGGGGGCGAGGACGAACGCGAGCTGGAACGCCTTGAGTCCGGTGGCGTCCATGATGGCGGCCGGGTCGGGCGGGTTGTTGTCGAGCGGCATCAGATAGGGGGCGGCGGCGTACCACCGGTCGCTCAACGCGGTGGTCGCGCCGGACGCGTCGGTCGCCACCAGGGCGGTCGTCGCGGCGGCCGCGGCGGTGACCGCGGTGAGCGCGGCGAGGCATGCGCGGAGTCGTCTCACTCTGTACCTCCAGTGGGGGAGGCGTCCCAGGGTGGCGAGACTGAGATGATCACGTCAATGGATTGGTCTAGTCCAAGGGCGGAGTTTGGTCCGGACCATGCCCGCGCTTTACTCGGCCGAAGGCCCGCCTCCCTTCCTCGCGTTCACCACCATGAACATGCTTCACGTGGGTGTGCATGGCCGGGGTCGCCGTGCGAAGCTCGGTCAACTTCTTTCCACCGCAAGCCCGTTGGAGGAGAGTCCATGAGCATGTCCCGGCGCGAGATCCTCGTCTCGACGACAGCGGGGGCCGCGGCCCTGAGCGTCTCCCCGGCGGCGGCAGCCGGGCCGGCCGCGACCGGCGCGGCGCCACCGGAACGCACGCTGCGCGTCCTGCGCGACGCGGCCGACTACGCCGTCGCGAAGATACGGGCCACCGCACCCGCCGTCACCGGGTTCCCGGTGGGCACCCGCTTCGAGAAATGGGTCTACTCGCAGAACGGCGACTGGGTCGGCGGCTTCTGGCCGGGCACCCTGTGGATGGCCTGGCTGCACAGCGGCGACGACACCTTCCGCGCCCAGGCACTCGCCTCGGCGGCCCGGCTCGCACCCCGCCAGTCCGACACCACCACCCACGACCTCGGCTTCCTCTTCACGCCCTCCTGGGTCACCGCCTGGCGGCTGACCGGCGACGACACCTGGCGGACCGGCGCCCTGCGGGCCGCCGACTCGCTGATCACGCGCTACAACCCGCGCGGCCGCTTCCTGCGCGCCTGGGGCGCGCTCGACACCCCGGACAACGCGGGCCGGGTCATCATCGACACGATGATGAACCTCGACCTGCTGGCCTTCGCGAGCGCCAGGACCGGCGACCCCAGGTACCTGGACATCGCCGTCGCGCACGGCAGGACGGCCCAGCGGGTCTTCCCCCGCCCGGACGGCTCGATCCCGCACGTGTACGACTTCGACCCGGACACCGGCGCGCCCCTCGGCCCCGGCACGGTCCAGGGGTACAGCCCCGCCTCGTCCTGGTCGCGCGGACAGGCCTGGGGCGTCTACGGGTTCACCACCCTGTACCGGCGCACCGGGGACCCCGCGTTCCTCGCCACCGCGCGGCGGCTCGCCGACTACGCGGTGGGCGCCCTCGGCCCCGACCACGTCCCGGTCTGGGACTTCCGCGCCCCGCAGCAGCCCCACGACGTCAAGGACGCCTCGGCCGGCGCGATCCTCGCGTGCGGCCTGCTCGACCTGGCCGCCGCCTCAGGGCGCGGCGCCTACCGGGAGGTCGCCCTGCGGCTGCTGACCGCGCTCGCCGAGACCTGTCTGACGCGGGCGTCGAGCCGCGCCCAGGCGGTCGTGGCGCGCTGCACCCGCAACCGACCGGCCGAGGACGGGGTCGAGATCTCCCTCCCCTACGCCGACTACTACCTCCTCGAAGGCATCCTGCGCGTCCTGCGCCCGGCCGAACTCGACCGCGCCATCGACCTGTCGGGGCCCGCCGGCCACCCGCAGGCCGCCTGAGACGAGACCGCGGCCCGGCCCCCCCCGCCTTCCCCTCCACCTGGCCCTCGCTTCCCCATCCACCGGGGCCCGGCTCCCACACCCACCCGGGCCCGCCAACTCGTACCGCGCCCGTGCGCTCGCTCGTGCCGCGCCCGCGCCCGCCCGCTCGTACCGGCCCGCCGCCGTCCGCGCCGGGCCGGTCCGGGCCCGCCGGGATCGTCGGCCGGTGCTGCACGTCCGGCCCCGGACCCGCAGCCGTATCGCCCTGTTTCTACCTATCCGGTGAATCGGACGGGCCGCCCGTGTAGCCGCGCCCCGCCTGGGCAATCACCCGTGGGCCGCATCCGGCCGGGAGAGAAAATCAGGAAAGGTGACGGACTCATGCGCGCAGAGGCCACCCAGCGGGTCGCACTGGTCTTCACACTGCTGGACGCGAACGGCAACGGCGTTCTGGAGGCCGAGGACTTCGCGCTGATGGGCGACCGGGTCGTCGCCCAGGCAGGGGCGTCGACCCCCGAGGCGCAAGGTCGGCTGCGGGCGTCCTTCGACCGGTACTGGACGACGCTTGTGACCGAACTCGACGCCAACGGCGACGGGGTGATCAGCCTGGAGGAGTACACCGCCTGCGTGCTGACACCCGAACTCTTCGAGGCGACGATCGCCGAGTTCGCCGAGGCGCTCGCCGCCCTCGGCGACCCGGACGGCGACGGGCTCATCGAACGGCCCCTCTTCGCCGACCTGATGATCGCGATCGGCTTCCGGCGCCCCAACATCGACCACCTCTTCGACGCCTTCGAACCCGACGCCGACGACCGGATCCAGGTGCGGACCTGGGTCGAGGGCATCAAGGACTACTACGACCCGAACAAGGCGGGCATCCCGGGCGACCATCTCGTCGCCGCCGCCGTGGCCTGACCCCGCGGCCCGGCGGGCCACCGACCACCGACAGAACACCGCGCCGTCGGCGCCCCCGGCCGGCCGCGCCGCCGACGGAACGGCCACGGCGGGAAGACCCTGCGAGGAGAAGGCTCGATGACGACAACGACCAGTGCACGCCCAGGGGACCGAGGCGGCGAACCCGAACCGAGGCCCGCCCCCGGGGTGGTCGCCGGGGTCGGGCGGACCGCGCTGATGGTGGCCGCCGCGCGGGCGATCGAGTCCGGCCGCCCGGACGCGCTGGCCCAGGACCCCTACGCGGCGCACTTCGTGCGCGCGGCAGCCGCGGGCGGGGAGTGGCCGCTGCACCCGGACGAGGTGCCCGGAGGAGAAGCCGACCCGCTCTGGGGCCGCCTCGGCCGCTACTTCGGCCTGCGCACCCGGGTCTTCGACGACCATCTGCTGCGGCAGGCCGAGGCGGGCGTCCGCCAGTTCGTCCTGCTGGGCGCGGGACTCGACGCCCGCGCCCACCGGCTGCCCTGGCCGCGCGACTGCACCGTCTACGAACTGGACCGGGCATCCGTGCTCGCCTTCAAACAGCGCGCGCTGGACGCCCTCGACCCGGCCGCCGCCACCCCGCGCGCCCGGCGGGTGCCGATCGCCGCCGACCTGCGGCTCGACTGGATCGACTCGCTCTCCGCGACGGGCTTCGACCCCGACCTGCCGACCGCCTGGATGGCGGAGGGCCTGCTCCTGTACCTGCCCTCCACCGTGGAGAACCGGCTCGTCGACATCATCGACGCCTACAGCGCCTCGGGCAGCACCCTCGCCTACGAGGTGAAGCTGAGCATCGAGACGGAGGCCGTGCGCACCTCGCCCATCTACGAGGCGGCGAGCGAACGCATCGGCATCGACATGATCGCCCTGTTCGACCCGGACCCGAGGCCCGACTCCGTGGCCGACCTCGCCGAGCGGGGCTGGCACACGGAGACCCACATCCCCTTCGACCACTCCCGCCGCCTCGGTCGAGGGCCCCTGCCGTTGCCGACCGACGCCCTCAACGCGAACCGCTGGACGTTCGCCGCCCTCGGGGACGAGAAGCTGCTGCCGGGCCAGGGCGTCAGGCGATGACCGTCTGCCGGTAGGGCACCACCCGCACCGGCCCCACGAGACCGTGGTCCTGACGCGCGACACCCCCGAACACCTCCGGCTGCGCGACCCGCAGCCGGTTGATGAGCGGGACCGCCACCTCGACGACGATCTCGTTCGCCCCGCGCCGCAGCGCCGACCCGAGGTCCACCACCGGATCGAGCCGGTCGGCGGGCGGCAGCGGTCTGCCGTTGACGGTGACCCTGAAGGTGTCGCTGACCTGCCCGAGTTCCAGGGTCGCGCCGTGCGAGGCGTCCCAGCGGGCGGGCAGCACCACCGTCGTGCGATAGCGGCCGATGCCCGCCGAGTCGGCCAGTTCGGGAATCCGGGACCACGGCAGCAGGGTGTCGAGGACCAGGTCCCGGCGGACCCGCTCGGTGCTGGTCGCGGACGCGCCGGGACGCCAGTCCTCGACCTCGAGCCGCCAGCGGCCCGGTACGACCGGCTCCGGGACGGTGGCGAAGGACGTCGTCACCGTCCGCCCCGTGGAGAGCCGGGTGGCGTACCGTCCCGCCGAGGACGCCCGCACCGCGAGCCCGCCCGGGGCGAAGCGGACCTCGTCGGCGTCCGTGCCCGTGGCGTACGGGCGGCCCCCGTTCCGGTCGCCGAAGAGACCGGGCCCGCCGAGGGCGACGATCGCGTTCTGCCCCGGCTGCAACCGGAGCCGCAGCGTGAAGTCGTCGCCCTCCCTGGTGTACCGGCCGAGCCGGGTGACCGTGCCCGACCACGGGTCGAGGAGATACGGCACGGCAGCGGAGCGCGAGGAGCCGCGGGCCGTGCGGCGCACCGTGACCTCGTGGTCGATCAGCGCCACCGGAGGCTTCACGGTCTCGGCGTGCTTGCCGTTGCAGAAGTAGTAGAAGTCGGCGTCGTCGGTGACCCGGTGGGCGTTGACGAGGGTCGAGGAGACGGCGTGCCGGACATCGGCGGTGACCCCCAGCCGGGCGAGGGCGTCACCCACGGCGGTCTTGTCGGTGATCCGCACCACATGGGGGAGCGCCAGCAGCCGGCCGAGCACATCGGTCAGCCGCGCGGTCTCGCCGTCCGCGGGCACCCCTGGCGTGACCGGCTGGTCGAACTCCCCGAGCAGGACCACGGGAAGCCCCTGGCGGGCCAGCGCGAGAACGGTGCGGGCGTCGTCCACCGAGAGCGTGGGAGCGGACGAGGAGAAGAAGTCGCCCTCGATGAACAGGGCCTTGTAGGCCGGTCCTTCGGGAGCGAGCCGGCCGCCGCGCACGGTCGCCGACGGCAGCGAGAGCAGCGGACCGCTGAGGAACTGGTGCGACCAGCCCAGCGGTACGCCCGTCGACGTGAACCAGGACGCGCCGATCCCGGTCGCCGTGTAGCCGGTCTGCCGGAACACCGCGACGTCCGCGCGGGCCGTGCCGGCCTGCAACACCTGGTGGACGCGGGCCAGATGACCGGCCACATCGGGGACGTGTCGCCAGGTCGGCTGACGCGGACCCCACGACTCGCCGTACCCGGCGGCGCCGTTGTACGGGCTGAACGCCGCGAAACCCGGCCAACTCACCTTCGGCGCGGTCGCGTAGGAGAAGCCGTGCAGCACCGTCTGGTTGACACCGGCCGCGTACGCGCCGCCCATGGTCCGCAGGAAACGGTCCCATGTCGTGCTGTACGCCGAGCCGTTGTAGGCGCCCGCCTCGCAGGACAGCACGGTGTGCCCGGCCATGTCACGGCCGCCGGCCAGACACCGGTAGTCGTCCAGGTTCTTGAAACCGAGCGACTCCCCCTCGGCGATGTCCAGCACCGCGGCGGACGCGATGGCGTCTGTCTGGAGGCCGTACGGCTGGGAACGCAGCTCCATGCGCAGCGCGTGCGCCCAGTCCCGCAGGGCGCCGAGGTGATGCCGGTTGAACAGACCGGAGACGGTCTCCCAGAAGTCGTGCCGGATCTGCCGGGTGAGCTGCGCCTCGAACGCGAAGACCTGGTTGCTCCGGTCGAGGACGATCGCGGGCAGGTACGGCAGCAGCGGGCGCCCGGTGTGCTTCTCGAACTCCTCGGGCAGCCTGGACGTCCAGTTCAGGCCGACCGTCTCCAACTCCACGGAGTCCTCGAAGAAGGCGCCGCCCGCGGCCCGCAGCAACTGCCGCAGGGCGGGCGTCAGGATGTTCCGGTCCCAGTGGCCGGTGACGGCGGCCGTGCCGGCCGGGGCGAAGTGGTCGACGACGTAGGACGCGGGCGTCGAGTGCGGCCCCGACTCGGGCTGTTGGGCCGAGCCGCGCTGCCAGTAGGCCAGCAGCACCCAGTCGCCGTCGTCCGGCGGGGTCCAGGCCAGCGCGCCGTCGGAGACCGTCCTGGTGAGGTCGCGGACACTGGCGGCGTCGAGACCGGTCTCCTTGCGGGTGGAGTTGGCGGTGTCGACACGGGCGGCCTGGACCGCGAGCAGACGCTGCCGGGTCACCCCGGCGGCGGGAGCCTGGGACGGCGCGGGCACCGGGCCGCGGTAGGGGGCGCCGCCGGTCAACTGGACGCGGCCGAGGACGAGTTCCTGGGCGGCAGCGTCGTCGTCGGGGCTCAGACCCGGCACGGCTGCGGGCCAACTGGGGCCCACCGTCAGGTCGATGGTGACCCCGCGTCGCGCCGCGCGCCGCAGGGCGGCCTCCACGCCGTCCCGCCACGGCTTGCTGCCCCAGCCGTGGTGGTCAGGGTCGAGCACCGACTTGTCCTTGATGCTGTGGTGCACCGCGGCGATCTCCATGCCGCCGAACCCCGCGTCGGCGATCTGGTCGATCTCCCGGGCGATCTCGGCCGGGTCCACCAGCCCGTCGGGCCACCACCAGCGGAACTTGGGCCGCACTGAGGCCGGCGGCCGGGCGAACCAGGCGGCTCCGGGAGCGTGGGACGTCGAGGCGGGCCGCGCGGACGCGGCGGCGGACGCGGGACCGGCGCCGAAGCTCACCGCGGCGGCGCCGGTGAGTCCGGCGGCCACACCGGCGGTGAGGACGGTACGGCGGGTCGTACCGCTTCGCTGCGGGACGGATTCGTGCATGAGGCATCCCCGGGTGGAGGTGGGACGGGTGGGAGAGGCGATGAGGAGGAGCGAGAAGAAGCAGGGAGGAGGGACGGGGTGAAGAGGAGGAGAAAGAGGCGAGCGGGATTGAATCGATTCAATCGAGGGCGACGCGGGAACGCTAAGGCCGCCGGACGAAGGGGGTCAAGATGCGTGCCGCAGATATCTCGGGCGCGTGGGGGGACGGGCGGGGGAGCGCGGGGTGGCGGCGAGGGCTTCAACGGCCCTGGTGGTGGGGGGTGATGCGGCAGGGCGGGGTGCGGATCGGGGCTCTGGCGGTACGGCGGGCGGGGTGCGGTTCGGGGCTCTGGCGGTACGGCGGGCGGGGTGCGGTTCGGGGCTCTGGCGGTACGGCGGGCGCGGCGGCGTGACGGACCGTCACAGTCTCGGCGGCGGGCATGGCGCCTCCTGGGTGAGCGCCGAACAGCCCCGCTGCGGACCCGTCTTCCGGCCGGACCCTACGCCCCCCGGCCGACCGGGCGCCTGGGGGAAGGGGCGTTGTCAGACCCGTGTGCGAGCGTGGGGACTGAGGCTGACGAGGAGTCGGCCGTATCGTCGTCGGAGGGGGCGGGATGACCGCGGGGGAGACGGGCTGGGCGGGAACGACCTGGGAGACCTGGCGCGACCACGACGCGATCCGACGACGGCTCGACGCCGGCGCCGATCCGGAGGCGTACGGCCACGGACGCCCGCTGCACCTGGCGGCCCAATGGGGCTCCGCCGAGGTCGTCGCGGAGCTGGCCCGCCGCGTCGTGGACGTCGACGCGACGGAGGACGGCGTCACCGCGCTGTGGCAGGCCGTCGTCGACCGCAGACCCGAGAACGCGCTGGCCCTCGCCGCCGCAGGAGCCGACCCGTGGCGCAGGTCGATCGGCGGCTGGTCGCCGGGCCGGCTCGGTCTGGCCGGCCCGACACCCGACCTGTTCGCGGTGCCGGCCGGTGAGCGTCTGACGGACGCCGAGCGCGCGACGGCGGTGGAGGCCGCGCGCCTCATCGACGCTCTCGGCAGCTTCCATCACGACGGCACGGGACTGGCCTGCGTCGCCGGGATCGACGCGGCGGAAGCGGTGCGCAGACTCAAGGCGACGCCGGCGCCGCGGGAGTTCGCGGACGGCGTGGTCGAGGACCCGTGGGATCACGAGCTGGACGAGACGCTGCCGCTCGTCGGCGTGACGTCCGTGCCGGGCGGCTGCGTGGTGACCCAGCCCTGGGGGTACGCGCCGCAGAGGACAGGCGTGCTGCGCCCGCTGTCCGCCGGGACCCTCTGCTACGGCCTGTACGCCAACCCCAAGAGCGGCAATCAGGGCCGCGTCGCGCGCGACGGCTCCATCATCGGCTCGGACCTCCACCCCGGGGGTGGGATCGACGAGGGCGACACCTCCGAGCAGGCGCTGTTCTCCTACCTGTACCAGGGCAACGCCATCGCCTACGCCTGCGCCTACGCGGGCCTGCGCCCGGTGGACGCCCGCGCGGTCGTCGGACCACCCGACCTGTGGGTCATGCTGCCGGATCGGGACTGACGGACGGGCTGACAGCGGGCCGTCGGAAGGGTTGGCATCGGCTCGCCCGCCCGTCTCGGCGGAAGCGTCGGCCTCGCCCAAGCCGCACGGCCCGGCGGAAGCGTCGTCATCGTCCCGGCGGCCCGTCCCGTCGGAGGCCCTGGCATCGGCCCCGGCCGCCCGTCCCGCCGGAGGCGTTGATGGCGTGCGTCCGCCTGCCCGTTCCGCCGGACGTATGGGCACCGCGCCCGCGGGCTGACACCGACGGCGCCCGCCCACAGTGGTGCTGACGTCGCCCTCCGCGCAGGAATTTCCCGTCAGCTATGGACCGGAAGGAGCTGTTCACCTACTGTCTAGACATGCCTGGACAGGTACACAAGCATCATCGCATCGCCCGCGTGCTCGCCGACGAGATTCGCGCCGGGGTCCATTCCGACGGCAGCAGGCTCCCCGGGGAGCACGCGCTCACCCAGCGGTTCGGCGTCAGTCGCACCACCCTGCGGCAGGCGCTCCAGGTCCTCGGCGAGGAAGGGCTGATCGCCACGCACGCCGGGATCGGCTCCTTCGTCACCTTCGACGGTACGCCGCTCGACAACCGCCTCGGCTGGACCCGGGCACTGGCCGAACAGGGCACCGAGCTGACCACCGAGACCCTCCGCTTCGAGGAGGTCACCGACCCGGAGCTGGCCGCCGCCCTGGGCCTCGGCCCCACCGCGTTCCTCGCCCTCGACCGGGTCAGACGGCTCCCGGACGGACGGGGCGTCTCCCTCGAACACAGCAGGGTCCCGGTCACCGAGAGCCTCGCGGGACTGCCGCGACGCGGCCTCGACGGCGGCTCGCTCAACCAGGCACTGGTCGCCGCCGGCCGGATCACCGACTCGGGAGAGGGCGTCGTGTCGGTGCGCGGCCTCGACGAGACGGAGGCCGCCGTCCTGCACCGCTCCCGGGGCGAGTCCTTCCTGCGCCTCACTCAGGTCTACCGGGCCGCCGACAACTCGGTCGTCGAGCACGTCAGCAGCCTGCTCGACCCCACCAGATTCGAACTGCACGTCCGCTCGGGCCGAGGAGGCCGACTGTGAACGACCGACTCGACCGCGCCCTCGGCGCCTTCTACGGACTCGCCCTCGGCGACGCCCTCGGCATGCCCACCCAGGTGATGTCCCGCGAGGACGTCGTCCGCGTCTACGGCACCGTCACCGGCTTCGAACCCGCCCGCCCCGACAACCCGGTCAGCGCGGGCATGCCCGCCGGTTCCGTCACCGACGACACCGAACAGGCCGTCATCGTGGGCCGGCTGCTCGACGAGGGAGGCGGCCGGATCGACCCGTTGCGCCTCGCGCACGAACTGCTCGACTGGGAGAAGGAGATGAAGGCCAAGGGCTCCTTCGACCTCCTCGGCCCCTCCACCAAGGCCGCGCTGGACGCCGTCGCGCGCGGTGTGCCGCCACGGGAGGCGGGCCGGCACGGCACGACGAACGGCGCCGCCATGCGCGTCACCCCGGTCGGGATCGCCTCGGCCGCCACCTCGCCCGACGAATTCCTCGACCGGGTCGTGGAGTCCTGCCAGGTCACCCATGACACGACGATCGGCATCGCGGGCGCCGCCGCCGTCGCCGCGGCCGTCTCCACCGGGGTCGACGGCGGCTCGCTCGCCGAGGCCGTCGCCGCGGCCGTCACCGCGGCGCGGGCCGGGGCCAGGCGCGGGCACTGGATCGCCGGGGCCGACATCGCCTCCCGCATCGTCTGGGCTGGCGACCTGGTGCGGGACCTCCCCGAGGCCGACGCCCTCGACCGGATCTGCGCCCTCGTCGGCACCAGCGTCGCCAGCCAGGAGTCGGTGCCCGCGGCCTTCGCGGTGCTCGCCGTCGCGGACGGCGACCCCTGGCGGGCCGCCCTGCTCGCCGCCAACCTCGGCGGCGACAGCGACACCATCGGCGCCATCGCCGGCGCCGTCGCGGGCTCGGTCACCGGCCTCTCGGCGCTGCCCGCCGACGCCGTCACGACCCTGCGCACCGTCAACTCCCTCGACCTGCACCCCCTGACCACCCGGCTGCTGGCCCTGCGCTGAACAACCCGACCCCCGGCAACCCTTCGCCCCCACGCCCCTCATCTCCGTCATCCCTGTCATCCCCGTCATTCCGCACCCTGCAAGGAGGTTCCGTCATGGCCGTTTCGAAGACGAACGATCGCGTCGGCGCCATCGAGACCCGGGGGATCGAACCGGTCCCCGACAGCGAACGGCACGGCCAGGCGGGCCAGATGTTCTGGACCTGGTTCGCCGCCAACATCAGCATCCTCGGGCTGCCGCTCGGCGCGACCCTGGTCGCGTTCCGCGGACTGAACATCTGGCAGGCCGGCCTGGTCGCGCTCGTCGGCTCCTTCGGGTCGTTCGCGCTGGTGGGGGCCCTCAGCATGGCGGGCAAGAAGGGCGGCGCACCCGCGCTCACCCTCTCCCGCTCCGTCTTCGGGCAGCGGGGCAACGCGGGACCGACCCTCATCACCTGGCTCAGCCGGGTCGGCTGGGAGACGATCACCACGACCACCGCGGCCTACGCGCTGCTCGCCCTGCTCGACACCGCGTTCGGCGTCGCCCAGAACACCGTGCTCACCCTCGCCTGCCTGCTCGTCTTCATCATCTGCACCCTGCTGATCAGCGGGCTCGGCCACGCCACCATCATGTGGATCAACAAGTGGGCCACCGTCGTCTTCGGCGTCCTCAACCTGATCGTGATGGGCTTCCTCGTCGCCACCGTCGACTGGTCCACCGTCCTGCACACCTCGGCCGGGCCGACCACCGGAGTGATCGCGGGTATCGGGTTCATCGCCGCAGGCACCGGCATCGGCTGGGCCAACGCGGGCGCCGATTACGCCCGTTACCTGCCCCGCGCGATCCCCGGCCGACGGCTGGTCGTCGCCTCCGCGTTCGGCGCGGGCATCCCCCTCGTGCTGCTGATCTCCCTCGGCTCGCTGCTCGCCGCGGGCGACGCGAGCCTCGCCACCGCCTCCGATCCGGTCGCCGCCATCAACGCGATGCTGCCGTCCTGGATGGCGATCCCCTACCTCATCGCGGCCTTCGGCGGGCTGCTCATGTCCAACCACCTCTCCACCTACTCGGCCGGGCTGACGATGATCACCCTGGGCCTGCGGGTGCCCCGCGCCCTAGCGGTCGCCCTCGACGTGGTCCTGATGTTCGCGGGCGGCATCTACTTCATGCTGATCGCCGACGACTTCTACGGCCCCTTCTCCACCTTCCTGACCCTGCTCGCCGTCCCCATCTCCGCGTGGATCGGCGTGATCGTGGTCGACTCGCTGCGCGGACGCGACTACGACTCCGAGGCGCTCATGGACACCACCCGCACCAGTCGCTACTGGTACGCGGGCGGCTTCCATCTGCCCGCCGTCACCGGCTGGGCCGCCGCGATCGTGGCCGGTCTGCTCTTCACCAAGGCGGCGACCAGCGACACCGACGTCTGGTTCGCCGGCCCGCTCTCGGACACCTGGTTCGGCGTGAACGGACTGGGCTGGGCCGTCGCGATGGCCGTCGGCGCCGCCGTGTACGCGGTGTTCGGCCCCCGCGCCGGCTCCGCGGCCCGCGACGGCGGCACGGCCACCCCGACCAGCCTCCAGGGGGCCGGACGATGAGCGGCCGGCTGATCCTCGCCGGGAACGTCATCGCCGACCTGGTGATCGAGGTCCCCGCGCTGCCCGAACGCGGCGGCGACGTCATCGCGACCCGCGCCGGGACGACCGCGGGCGGCGGCTTCAACACCCTGGTCGCCGCAGGACGGCTCGGCACCGAGGCGGTCTTCGCGGGTCTGCACGGCACCGGCCCGCACGGCGACCTGGTCCGCGCCGCGCTGGCCGCCGAGGACATCGCGACGCTGCTCGCGCCCCGCACGGACGGCGACACCGGATTCACCGTGGCCCTGGTCGACGGCGAGGGGGAGCGCACCTTCGTCACCAGCTTCGGCGTCGAGGCCACCCTGACCCGCGCCGACCTCGACGCCGTCACCGCCTCCCTGCGCCCCGGCGACCTCGTCCAACTCTCCGGCTACGGACTGGTGCTGCGCGACAACGGCCCCCTCCTGGCCGACTTCACGGCGGCACTGCCGACCGACATCACCGTCTGCCTCGACCCGGCGCCGCTGGTCGCCGACATCCCCGAGGCGGTCCTCGCCCCGGTCCTCGCCCGCACCGACTGGCTCAGCGCCAACGCCCGCGAGGCCCGCCTGATGACAGGGCTCGACGACCCGCGCGCGGCGGCGACCGCGCTGCGGGAACGGCTCGCCCCGGGCGCGGGTGTGCTCGTCAGGGCGGACAAGGACGGCTGCTGGCTGGCGACGCCCGGCAGACCACCGGTCCATGTGCCGGGGTTCCCGGTGGCGGCGGTGGACAGCAACGGCGCGGGTGACGCGCACGTCGGCGCGTTCCTCGCGCTGCTCGGCCAGGGCCACGACCCGCTGACGGCGGCGTCGGCCGCCAACGCGGCGGCGGCCTACGCGGTCGCCCGCCGAGGCCCCGCCACCGCCCCCGACCGACGCGCACTGGCGGAGTTCCTGGGCGAACACCCGCTGGCACGCGCGCTGTTCGGAACCGGCGGCCGGTAGCCGGACGCACCGGACCGGGGCGCGTGACGGCGAAACGGCGAAACACCTCCGCACGCCTCGGTCCGGTGCCTCTGCGGGACGTGCAGCCGGGGGGACCCGAGACGGGCCTCTGCCGAACGTGCGGCCGGGGGACCCGA